>NZ_LT906451.1:1485000-1828333 GCF_900187355.1 Legionella lansingensis
CAGTAAGGATACTTTGCAAGGATTTTTTTGCTAATTGAGGCATCTTCATGCGCGAGTGAAGGAGCATACATTAGTATGTGACTGAGCGAGGGAATGGAGATAACGAAGAGTAGCGAAAAAGCTGCCGCAAAGAGGGAATTCAGGTTATATGGTCAAGAAGAGAAGCGCAAACGGTGGATGCCTAGGCAGTAAGAGGCGAAGAAGGACGTGGAATCCTGCGAAAAGCTCTGGGGAGTTGGAAACGTGCGTTGATCCGGAGATGTCCGAATGGGGGAACCCGACTTACGAGAGTAGGTTATCTGCAGCTGAATACATAGGTTGTAGAGGCGAACTCGGGGAACTGAAACATCTAAGTACCCGAAGGAAAAGAAATCAAGCGAGATTCTCTGAGTAGCGGCGAGCGAAAGGGGAAGAGCCTGGTATGATTTATCATTGATGGAAGTAGAACAGTCTGGGAAGGCTGACCGTAGAGGGTGACAGTCCCGTATACGTAGCATTGATGAGGAACTAAGCATACGAACAAGTAGGCCGGGACACGAGAAATCCTGGTTGAAGATGGGTGGACCATCATCCAAGGCTAAATACTCCTTACTGACCGATAGTGAACCAGTACCGTGAGGGAAAGGCGAAAAGAACCCCGGAGAGGGGAGTGAAATAGAACCTGAAACCGTTTGCGTACAAGCAGTGGGAGCATGCTTTTGGGCGTGTGACTGCGTACCTTTTGTATAATGGGTCAGCGAGTTACTTTCAGTGGCGAGGTTAACCGAATAGGGGAGCCGTAGAGAAATCGAGTCTGAATAGGGCGCAAGTCGCTGGGAGTAGACCCGAAACCGGGCGATCTAGCCATGTCCAGGATGAAGGTTGGGTAACACCAACTGGAGGTCCGAACCGGGTAATGTTGAAAAATTATCGGATGAGGTGTGGCTAGGAGTGAAAGGCTAATCAAGCCCGGAGATAGCTGGTTCTCCCCGAAAGCTATTTAGGTAGCGCCTTGTGGGTGATTGCTGGGGGTAGAGCACTGTTTCGGCTAGGGGGCTGTCATGGCTTACCAAACCGATGCAAACTCCGAATACCGGCCAATTGAACCACAGGAGACACACGGCGGGTGCTAACGTCCGTCGTGAAGAGGGAAACAACCCAGACCGCCAGCTAAGGTCCCGAAGTGATGGTTAAGTGGGAAACGATGTGGGAAGGCATAGACAGCCAGGAGGTTGGCTTAGAAGCAGCCATCCTTTAAAGAAAGCGTAATAGCTCACTGGTCGAGTCGGCCTGCGCGGAAGATGTAACGGGGCTAAAACCATCCACCGAAGCTGCGGATGTGTAGAGATACACGTGGTAGGGGAGCGTTCTGTAGGCTGATGAAGGCAGATTGAGAAGTTTGCTGGAGGTATCAGAAGTGCGAATGCTGACATGAGTAACGATAAAGGGGGTGAAAAACCCTCTCGCCGGAAGTCTGAGGATTCCTGCACGACGTTAATCGGAGCAGGGTGAGTCGGCCCCTAAGGTGAGGCTGAAGAGCGTAGCTGATGGGAACCAGGTTAATATTCCTGGACTTTCTATAAGTGGTGATGTGGGGACGAAGAAGGCTAGGTGAGCCGGGCGGTGGTTGTCCCGGTACTGGCATGTAGGCGGAGAGACCTGGCAAATCCGGTTTCTTGTTAACGCTGAGGTGCTGAGTGGTTCTGACCCTTCGGGGTGCAGAGAAGTCATTGATGCCCTGCTTCCAGGAAAAGCTGCTAGCCATAACTTATAGAGAACCGTACCGCAAACCGACACAGGTAGACAAGTAGAGAATACTAAGGCGCATGAGAGAACTCGGGTGAAGGAACTAGGCAAAATGGTACCGTAACTTCGGGAGAAGGTACGCCTTTTTTGGTGAGTTGCCTGCGCAATGAGCTGAAGAAGGCCGCAGAGACCAGGTGGCTGCGACTGTTTATTAAAAACACAGCACTCTGCCAATTCGAAAGAAGACGTATAGGGTGTGACGCCTGCCCGGTGCCGGAAGGTTAATTGATGGGGTTATCTTCGGAGAAGCTCTTGATCGAAGCCCCGGTAAACGGCGGCCGTAACTATAACGGTCCTAAGGTAGCGAAATTCCTTGTCGGGTAAGTTCCGACCTGCACGAATGGCGTAACGATGGCCACGCTGTCTCCACCCGAGACTCAGTGAAATTGAAATCGCTGTGAAGATGCAGTGTACCCGCGGCTAGACGGAAAGACCCCGTGAACCTTTACTACAGCTTTGCACTGGACTTTGATGATGACTGTGTAGGATAGGTGGGAGGCTAAGAAGTGCGGACGCTAGTTCGCATGGAGCCGACCTTGAAATACCACCCTGTTATTATTGAGGTTCTAACTTGGTCCAGTAATCCTGGATGAGGACAGTGTATGGTGGGTAGTTTGACTGGGGCGGTCTCCTCCCAAAGAGTAACGGAGGAGCACAAAGGTACCCTCGGTACGGTCGGACATCGTACCAAGAGTGTAAAGGCAAAAGGGTGCTTGACTGCGAGACTGACGGGTCGAGCAGGTACGAAAGTAGGTCTTAGTGATCCGGTGGTTCTGAATGGAAGGGCCATCGCTCAACGGATAAAAGGTACTCCGGGGATAACAGGCTGATACCGCCCAAGAGTTCATATCGACGGCGGTGTTTGGCACCTCGATGTCGGCTCATCACATCCTGGGGCTGAAGCAGGTCCCAAGGGTATGGCTGTTCGCCATTTAAAGTGGTACGCGAGCTGGGTTTAGAACGTCGTGAGACAGTTCGGTCCCTATCTGCCGTGGGCGTAGGAAAATTGAGAGGAGCTGCTCCTAGTACGAGAGGACCGGAGTGGACGAACCTCTGGTGTACCGGTTGTGACGCCAGTTGCATTGCCGGGTAGCTAAGTTCGGACGGGATAACCGCTGAAAGCATCTAAGCGGGAAGCCTCCCTCAAGATGAGTTTTCCCCTGAAGCCCGTTGAAGACGACGACGTTGATAGGCGAGGTGTGGAAGCACAGTAATGTGTGAAGCTAACTCGTACTAATTGGCTGATTGTCTTGACCATATAACCTGAATTGCTTTGGGTGTATGGCCAAACAATAAAAGACAGAAGAAAAGCTTGTGTTACCGAATATTATCTTTACCAACCTGACTGGTGATTAAACCAGCAGAATACCGTTTTTCCTGGCGACCATAGCGGTTTGGAACCACCTGACTCCATCTCGAACTCAGTAGTGAAACAGACCAGCGCCGATGATAGTGTGAGGTTTCCTCATGTGAAAGTAGGTCATCGCCAGGGCTTTTTACTAGCGGCCCTCGTGCCGCTTTTTTTTTCTTGGCTATCATGAGATTTGAGTAAGGACTGCCATAAAATGTTCAACTATACAGGTCTCTATACCGATAAATACCAATTAACAATGGCACAAGTGTACTTTTTAAAAGGACAAAAAGATCATATTGCCATTTTTGATTATTTTTTCCGCAAACTCCCCTTTGCAGGAGGCTATGCTGTTTTTGCTGGTTTGCACGATTTGTTGGACATTTTGGAAAATATCCATTTTGATAAGACAGACATAAGATTTTTGCAGCAGCAAGGCTTTGATTCCCAATTTTTGAACTATCTAAAAGATTTCCGCTTTAAAGGCAATGTATATTCGTGTCAGGAGGGAGAAGTTGTCTTCCCTTATTGTCCGGTGATAACCATAGAAGCGAATATCATTGAGGCACAAATCATTGAAACCCTTCTTCTGAATATAGTTAATTTTCAGACGCTTATTGCAACTAAGGCTAGTCGAATACGCCAAGCTGCTGGACAAAGGGTGCTAATTGACTTTGGCTTGCGCAGAGCACAGGCTGTTGGCGGCTACTATGCAAGTCGTGCTGCTGTGATTGGTGGTTTTGATGCTACAAGTAACCTAAGTAGCGGCCGTGATTATCACATTCCTACTTCAGGTACTATGGCTCATTCATTTGTACAAAGCTATAACGATGAATTAGCCGCTTTTCGAGATTTTGCTGAGTTGTGGCCTGATAGTTGTGTTTTATTGGTCGATACCTATCATACTCTAGACAGTGGTTTACCGAATGCCATTACAGTAGCAAAGGAAATGGAGCAGCGCGGACACCGCTTACAGGGAATCCGCCTAGATAGCGGGGATTTAGCCTACCTGGCGAAAGTAGCTCGACAGAGGCTGGATGAGGCAGGTATGCAATATATCAAAATTATCGCGTCTAACCAACTGGACGAACATGTTATTAAAAGTTTGCTTGATCAAAAAGCTCCTATTGATATGTTCGGTGTCGGCACAAATCTAGTTATTGGGCATCCTGATGGTGCTCTTGATGGGGTATATAAGCTTGCACTGGCAAACGAGAAGCCATGTATTAAGCTCTCTGAAAGTCTTAGTAAGATTAATTTACCTGATAGAAAGCAAGTTTACCGAATCTTAGCTGACGATGGCACGTTTTGGGGGGCAGATGTTATTGCTCTAAAGAGTGAAAAGGAAATTAACCTTATGCATCATTCCTTTGAATCGTCCAAATCATTAAGCCTTAGTGGATGCAAAAAAGAAGCCATGCTTCAAAAAGTTATGGAGAAAGGTAAAGGCTTGTCCGTAAATTCGAACGTTAGTGAACTCAGACAGTATTCACAAGAACGCCTAAGTCATTTACCCAATGAATATAAACGCTTTAATAATCCTCATATTTATAAAGTGGGATTAAGTACGGCACTTAAAGACAAACGTGATCAATTAATTCAATACTATACAAAAAAGTTATGAATACCTTAGTTATTCTGGATGTGCAAAATGATTTTATGCCAGGAGGCGCTTTGGCAGTTCCTGATGGCGATATCATTGTGCCTGTCATTAATGGCCTGCAACCGAAATTTGATCTTGTTGTAGCAACACAGGACTGGCATCCTGCTAACCATAAATCGTTTGCGTCCAATCATCCAGGGAAAAAGCCTTTTGATAAAATTGTCCTGCACGAGATAGAACAAATTCTTTGGCCAGATCATTGTGTACAAGGTACAAAGGGAGCGGCTTTTCATCCACAACTTAAGACGAACGACATTGAAGCGATTTTTCGCAAAGGGACTGATCCAGAAATAGATAGCTACAGCGGTTTTTTTGATAATGGTCACAATCAAAGCACGGGCCTGGCGGGTTATCTGCGAGAAAAAGGGGCAAAAAAGTTATATTTCTGCGGATTATGTGCAGATATTTGTGTTTATTTTTCGATTAAAGATGGTTTAAGAGAAGGATTCGACTGCTTTTTGATTGAAGATGCAACTCATCCCCTGGATCCCGAGGCGTTCAAAAAAATTAGAGAAGAATTGTTGGCAAAAGGAGCTAAAATTATAAAAAGTGATCAAATAAACGAATTACCGCGGTATCCATAACCCGACTGACACGATGGACTCTGCGGTCGATGCCGCGGAGATTCGAAAAGGAACAACTTTAACTATAATTAAATTAGGTAAAGGACTCAACTCAAATAGGCTAAATCATGGAAAGATTAAAAGGAATTAAAGTTGCCATTTTGGCAGCTAATGGATTCGAACAAGTGGAAATGGAAAAGCCACGTAAAGCATTAGAAAACGAAGGTGCTGAAACCTTTTTAATTTCCCCCGAAAAAGATTATGTCCAAGGTTGGCATCATTTGGAGAAGGGCGATACTTTTTCTGTTGATGTTCCGCTTACCAAGGCAAAAGCGGATAACTTTGATGCCTTACTTCTACCTGGTGGTGTTATTAACCCTGATCGATTACGTACTTTCCCTGAAGCTGCTGCTTTCGTAAAGGAAATGAGCGAGCAACATAAACCTATTGCTGCTATTTGTCATGGCCCCTGGATGCTGATTAACGCAGAAGTAGCAAAGGGTCATAAGGTAACTTCGTGGTATTCTATCAAACTTGATCTCATTAATGCTGGAGCAGAATGGGTTGACGCCCCAGTTGTCTGTGATGAGCAACTGTTAACTAGCCGCAAGCCTGATGATATCCCGCAATTTAACGAAGCGATGATTAAGCTGTTTGAGTCACGCGCAAAAGTCTAGCATAGTGAGGAGAATACACATGTCTAACAATGATTTTCATCGAGCCTTCAACTTTGTTGACTTGAAGCTATTGCCTCCTAAGCCTCGCGATACCAGCTTAACTGAAATTCGCGGTGCTTATTATGAAGCGTTTACTGTCGGACAATTTAAAGAGCTGTTGAGTACATGGGGTTACTATATTGATGGATTGAAATTTGCCGGTGGAGTGCAGGCTTTACTCGCGCCAACAACAGTTAAAGAATTTACCCAGCTTGCGCATGAACATAGCGTTTATGTAAATACAGGCGGTTTTATTGAGCGTATTGTCATTCAAGATCCCAAAAATGTCGATCACTATCTTCGAGAAACCAGGGCGTTAGGGTTTGATGTCGTGGAAGTTTCGAGTGGTATGTTCGAACACCCGGATTGTTTTAGTTTGGCTGATCAAATTAAGCTTGTGCAAAAAATTGAAAAACTGGGCTTAAAAGCAAAACCTGAAATCACTATCATGAGCGGAGTAGGTGGGGGGATACAAGAGTTTGATTATCAGCAAAAAGCAAAACCTACGAAATCCTTAGCCCAAATGTTGGAAGAAGCTGAGCGCTTTTTTGATGCAGGAGCTTTCATGCTAATGGTTGAATCTGAGGGGATTACTGAAGGAATACCAAATCCAGATGATTGGCGTAAGGATATTATCTTTGCCCTAATCGATAAATTTGGGGTAGACAAACTAATGTTCGAGGTGTCTCCAGAAGATGATGAAGCCCGAAAAACCTTCAAATGGTACTTAAAGAATGTCAGTTATGATATTAATTTAATGATGAATGCAAAGAATATCGTGGAATTTAATGCATGGCGCCTGCAATTATGGGGTGACAGCGACCTATGGAAGGGCAAAAAAGTTCATCTTGACTTGTAGGGAGTACTGAAACTGAATAAATCACGATGAAAATTATAGAAAAATCCGTTGATATCTATCAATATCCTACGGAACTTGAAGAAAATTCGCATTCAATAACCATTGGAGATCTCCATGGTAACGTGGTTAAGCTCGCGCAATTTCTGCTAAGACATGGGGTTATTCAATTCAAGTCTGGTATTGATCCCATTGCAGGATATAACGTGCTCGTTCATATATACGAAACCTTCGGGGAACTGGCTAAATTGCATCTTCAACGACCTTATATTAGAGAAGCCCTTACTGAGTTAGTACAGCAATTCAATGATTTTATGTGTCAATTGGAAATCAAAAATAAAATTTTGGTTCGCTTAATTGGTGATGAAGTGGCAGATAGAGGGAGCTGCGATTATTTCACACTACGATTAATACGATTTCTGCATGAAAACGACGTGAAAGTCACCATTTTAATTTCTAACCATAACAGTGAATTTATTGCTGCCTACGAACATCTGTTTATTACCAATGAGCTTCGCTCACTGAATTTCATTATTAATGAGCAAAAATACTCTTTTTTTGGTTTGAAATTGTTACTTGATGAGGAAGTGATTTCTGAAACTGAAGTTAAAGAACTCGTACAAATAGCTTATAAGCCAACTTTAAAAATCCTGGACTATACCTTGACTGCGGATAGCATTGGCATATTTAGCCATGCTCCTACTCGGTTTGATGTGATCAAGTCTCTTGCTGATTATTTCGGTGTTGTTTACGAAGAGGCGAATAAAGAAGCTTTAGCCGGAACAATCGATAACATAAATCACTCCTTTAAGCTTGCGGTCAAAGATAATAAAGTGCATGAATTTTTCAATATTCCCTGGAATATAATAGTGGAGAATCTGTCGGCAGCAGAAATAGCCCAATGGCCTTTAATATACGTCACCTGGAATCGCTGGGATGCCGCAAAAGAGACACAGGATGCACGACCTGCTGAGTTGCATGATTACCATATTTGGTATGTCCATGGACATGATAACTATAAGAGTCAACTACCCCATGTGCATAATTTGGATACTTATTGTGGCAAAGAAGAGCGAAAATCAGAGAGAAAAAGGATTAAGGAAGCAGCACAATTACTCACAACATTACCCGAAAATTCTACATTAAGAAGCAGTGTTCAAAATTATTTAGATGAGGTTCACAGATATAGAGTATTGATTACTGATGAATCCTAGCTCATTGACTTGTGTGGACAATACTAAAATTTAGGAGAATTACAATGAGAATTGATTATAACAAACTTGCCCCTGATGCAGTTAAAGCAATTCTAAATCTTGAGGGTTATGTCAATAAATGCGGGTTAGAAAAGTCACTTCTTGAACTGGTTAAACTTCGTGCTTCGCAAATCAACAGTTGTGCTTATTGTGTTGATATGCACACTGCTGAGGCAAGAAAAAAAGGTGAATCTGAGCGTCGACTCCATGCGGTAGTGGTATGGAAAGAATCTCCTTTTTTTACTGATCGTGAGCGAGCAGCTTTGGCTTGGACTGAAGCAGTGACTTTATTATCAGAAACGCATGCTCCTGATGATATCTATAAGGAAGTCTCAAAATATTTTAGTGAAAAAGAAACCATTGAGCTTACAATGTCAATTATTACAATTAACAGCTGGAACCGCTTGGCAGTTAGCTTCCGCAAACTTCCGGAATAAGAAATCTAGAGAAGCATCAATATTACTTCTTTAATTTCTTTTTTAAAGTAGACATTCCAAATCGATTCAATATATATTCACTAATGCCTTTGGCTAGCTCTTCTTCACTTAAAAAGAAAGCCCCATCAATTTCCTGACTTAGTAAGGCTTCTTCCTCTTCGTTTTGCACTCGGATAGCCACTTCAATTTTGGAGTTTATCTTTTGAGCTATATTTAACATCTGTCTAATATCAAACGCATCAGAGGTCGCTACGACTAACATGCCTGCTCGCGCAATATGGGCTTGAATAAGTGCTGATGGTTCAGAGCCGCTTCCAAATACCGCTGCCATTTTATCAGTTCTCAATTGCTCAACGAGTTCACGGTTTTGATCAATAACCACATAGGGAATGCCGTGTTCGGTCAATATTATTCCAATGCGTTTTCCGACCTGACCATATCCAATTAAAACCACATGACCTGACAAATATTTCTCATCTGTTGTAATCGGTAACTCCGCTAGCGGATCTTCAGGACGCTCAAAAATTTGAACCCATGACGATCTTGTACGAAGCCAGACTTGAAATGGCGCGATTGTTTTAAATATAAGAGGATTAATGGCTATAGAGATTAAAGCTCCCGCAAGAATTAATCCTTGTCCTTCTCCTGATAATAATTTTAGTTGCACGCCATGGCCGGCAAGGATAAACGAAAACTCCCCAATCTGGGCCAAACTAGCTGATACAGTTAGTGCCGTATTTAAGGGGTAACGAAAGGCAAGCACTAACATTGCTGCTGCAATGGATTTTCCAACAACAATAATGCCAACCACCACAAGGACTCGAAATGGCTGTTCGACAAAGATATGCGGATTAAACAACATACCAACGGACACAAAGAATAGTACAGCGAAGGCATCTCTAAATGGCAATGATTCTTCTGCAGCACGACGACTGAATTTAGATTCCCTTATTATCATTCCTGCAAAAAAAGCACCTAGGGCTAATGATATCCCAAATAATTTTGATGCGCCAAAAGCAATACCTATGGATACAGCTATAACACATAAAGTAAAAAGTTCTCGTGAGCCAGTTCGTGTAATCTGCCATAGAAATTTAGGCAACATCCAGCGACCAACTAGCAACATTAGAATAATAAAAGATGAAATTTTAAAAAGCGTAATTCCCAAAAGGACCCATACATTTTTACCTGCATTTTCTACGCTGGTTCCATCAAACCATTGAGCCATAAAAGGTAAAAATACAAGCACAATAATCATGGCAATGTCTTCGACAATTAACCATCCAACTGCAATTTGTCCATTAGTAGATCCCAGTAAACCTTGCGTTTCTAGAGCCCTAATTAATACGACTGTACTAGCGACGGATAACGCAAGACCCAATATCAACGCATGACTTAATTCCCAACCCCAGAAAATCGCAACACCGGTCCCCAGAGATGTAGCTACGATAATCTGTAAGAGGGCACCTGGTAATGCAATTTTGCGTGTCTCAAGCAAGTTATCTAAAGAAAAATGAAGACCAACGCCAAACATTAATAGCATTACTCCTATCTCAGCAAATTCTGCTGCTATATCAACATTAGCTACAAATCCAGGAGTAAATGGACCAATGATTACACCGGCTAATAAGTATCCAACCAATGCTGGAAGCTTAAGTTTTACGGCAATAAATCCCATTATCAGGGCCAAACCAAGTGCTGTTGCAAGAGTTGTGATTATGGGTAGACTATGCATTAATTATCCCATTTAATGACCATACGAATATCTATGGGGTATTAGGGACGTTCTCTAATACTATTTGAGAGTTCTCAGAATTATAACCCGCCTATGTCAGATTACTATCCTTCACATTCAATACAAAGATCTTTTTCGTTGTATCACTGGTCAATGAAACCCGAATGTGGTGATTTTTCATAAGTGTTTTGCAAAGATCATAAGCCTTCGCTTTGGTTTTTCCTTTTTCTAAACGCAGCCAAGTGTATAAAGTTAAGAAAGAACCGTCGCTATGACCTGAATAAAAGGCGTTATGTGAGATGATGCCACTTTTATCGGTTAAATTAGCAGGCTCTAAAAATTCATACCCTGTGGTAAAGATAAAGAGATTTTTTTCAGTTCTTTGAGCTTCCGGCGGGACATCTTCCTCTTTAAATGTCCAAACGTCTTTTACTTCATCGTAGGAGACCAGCTGTAACCAGGTGTCATCAATAGAGGGAAAGAGATTATAAATGGAAATACCACTTATTGATTGTAATTTTGTTGGCAAATCCACTGTTAACCATTTCACGACCTCAACTTCTTTCTCGAGTTGATCCATAGATGGTGGAACACGATAGATATTAAAGCCATATCCCCAGAATGCCCATAAATATCCGTTTGCCTCTTTATAAGTTTCTTTTTGGGCTTCTGTGAGAGAAGACTCTTTTGCCGGGATCCCTTCGCCACCGTCATCAGTGGAAGAAGAAAGCCAGCCGCGGTTGACAAATTCAATCCCGATACTGGTGGCGTTCATGGCTGAGCCATGGTGCTCCCACTCTACTAAGTCATTAAATTGCAAAATGGTAGCATCTCGTTTAACTGACATGTGCGAGGTTTCATTATGAGAGTCATCGAAGCCATCACCTGTATCAGCAGCGGTCTCGTGTAAGACGAGATGTCTAATGCCAAACGGTTCTCTGTAGGGATTCTTGTGTTGGTTATGGATAACTGAAGAGTCAGTACTCCAATTTTTATAATTGGTAATCCCAGATATCCCTGTATTGAATTCAACCCGGTTAAGCACTAACGTTTCAGAGCTTGCAGGATCATATTCATTTAATTCTTTAACGATATCTGCTTCCGATGGGTTACCTTCAGTGGCCTTGATTTTTTGCAAGAAGTGAACGACCTGTGTTGTCGGTAGTAACTCACTATCGGTAATTAGCGCCTTAAAAGCATTGGAAAATTCTTCGAAGGATTGTACGAGCTTTTTACCTTGTACAGGGTCAATAATTTCCAAAGATTTTAAATCAGAGCTAATACCTGAAATGATCAACGCATGCGCTGAGAATCCTTTTGTCTGATCAGCATCTGTCGTGACCCATAAAGGACCATATTCAACCAGCCAATCGCGATAATTTTGTGCCGTATAGGTGCCTAACGGTTCACCCTTCATACCAAGCGAAGTAATAAAATTTTGCTTTTCTGTGTAAGGCAAGCCTTGTTTCTGATTATAATAATTGAGGTATTGCGCACCGGCTTTTGTTAGAACGTCTTCAATTGTATAATTTTTGCCATCTTTCCAACGCATCATCATGGTAGCAACCGTAGCCCAACAAGCATTGGTATTTTCCTGCTTTATGGGAGTAATGCCGCCTTTACCTATTTTGGTTTCAATGACGGGGCCTGAGGTACCTCCATCAAATTTTGTACTGACTTTGGTACCATCTGGTTTGGTTATCGCCACTTCACCCGTCTTGCTACTATTTACTTTATCGATATTCTTATTAATACCTTCCTGTAATTTATCTGCGTTACCATCTTTGGGTGGTTGAGTGGTGTTAGCGCCCGCACCGAGATAGGCATTCAGCGCCTTTTCTGTCAGTTCCATTTTTTGTTTTGCATCAAGGTTGGGGTTGTTATTAATGGCCTTGATCGCATTATCCAATCGTTTATCCATCATTTTTTGAATTTCCAATTTTGCAGCTTCTTGACCAAACGTTTTAGTGGCATCAAAAGATGCTTTTAAAGCCTCTAAGGCGTTGGTTTGATTTTGCGCAAGACCAGTTATATCCCTAAAGGAGTCTGCTTTACCCAGCAATGAAAGAGTACCAGCCAAGCCTGTTGGATCGGGTGCATTGGGTGCATTTTGGATATTAACCATGGGATTAGGAAATGCAGTCGGCTGTAAGTTGCCTGGCTCGGCTCTTCGGCTTTCTGTGCTTATAGGATTAATTGCTGTGGGACTATCGGGAATCGGTGATTCTTCCCAACGCCAGAAACGGCTCTCGTCTTTTTCTTCACAAGAATTGCAATGCCCCATCATTGCTTCAGCATAGACACCTTTGGTAGGCACGGTGATGTTAATGGGATCACCGGCTGCTACCATGTAGTAATCTGTCAAGGAGTCAGAAGAACCAAAATTGGGGTCAAGATTTAACCCTTGAGCAACTGGGAAAATAAGGCTGTTGCCAACAATACCGATGAGTTCATTTTCTACTAAAGAGGCCAGACTTCGCCCCAATCCTTTATTTCCAGGCAATATAATACCGTCCAACAGTAAGAACCGTCTCTCCGGTGACATCCTTCGCCAGATTGCTTTGTGGTAATACTCTAAATTGTCATTAAGGTGATCGATGAGGGCATTGACAAGCGCGATATCCTCTTTGCGTGGGTCACGCAATTCATCTAAACTAGGTCCGGCATAAAGTGTTACTCCATCACTGGGTGACAAGTCGTCATAAATACTCTGGAACCTACATAAGAAGCCTTCATAATGATTGGTCCTGTAGCGAATAAATCCAGAAGTCACGATGATTGAGGAAAAGTCGGGTAAAATATTGTTCGTTCCGCAGCGAATTTTAATGTAGTGCACTTTGTCCCGGCTGAATTGCGAAGGCCCCATAAAGCGAACAGAAACATTTAACACCCCTTCTTTTCTATATCGGGACGTTAGGGTGGTATCAAATGCCATGGAGGAAATTTCGTTTCCCGTTTCATCAGCAACATGAAAGGTGAGTGCACCAACAAAGGCGGTGGCAATTTTTTCTCCCAGTAAACGATGAAAGACCTCGTCTTTATTTTTCGCATTCTTCAAATGATGATCATAGAAGCCTCTGGGAGTATCGGCGCCAAGAAAAGGAATTAAACTCTGCCAGTTTGACTCATTAATGTCCTCAATGGTTTTCTTTTGATAGCCGACAATCATATTTTGCCCACCATAAATGGGCTTGGAATAATCATCGACCTCCACCATCTTATCGTCAGGTCTGCGAATAATAAATTTAATTTGAAAATTACCTGAGGCATTGAGAATTTTTTCAGAAGCAAAGGTACCGGCGGGGAAATTGCTATCAAGCCATTTATTTTTTACCCTTTCTGCTGCCGCAAAACCTTTTAATAAGGTACGGTTCAGCAAACTGAGTTCAAGGCTTTCCCGCCAACGTAATAACTTGTTTAATTCAAATTGACTCATAAGAAGTGGCACGAATAGGCATTCTCGTGCCTCTGCAAAGCGTTGACGAACTTTAAAATGACGTAGCACCTCGAAATATTGGATGGTCATCGCATGGCAATGGTTGTAGTTAGCGACGGTTTCTGAGGAAACTTCGAAACGTTCTCCTTGTGAAACGGTTTGAATGACAGAAGAGCGTTGACTGCGGATGGCATTCGCAGACTGGACAATACGATCTCTGATTTTTTGTAAGTCACTGGCGGTCGTTTGACGCAAACTTTTCTGCGAAGCTGTAGAGCCTGAATGGCCTACACCGCCAGAAACACCAAAGAGAAGACCACCTATCACCCCCCCAATACCAGCACTAGCACTTGCGGTTGTCGCACTGGATTTACCAGAAATATTCTCCTCGATGACCCCTTTGGTAATCTCAAAAATATCTCTGTCGCGACTTAGGGAGTTGTAAAGGCTTTCTTCATATTCCAACGATTGAATATTAGTAGCCGATTCTCGTCGTTCCCAATCAAAAACGACAATTTGTTTCTTTTGACCTGGGGCCAGAGGTAGGCTGTAAAGCAGATCGCCAAGAGAATAGCCATCAGCAATCCATTCGGATTTGAAATGGAGTAAATGTCCGTGAGCAACAGAGACTGCTTGATATAATGTGGGTTCTAAATCCCAGTCAACCGTATTTTCCACATTCAAAACAACTCTTCCAAGTGGTTTCGTTTTCAGTTGATCCATTCTGCGTTTGAAGCGATAGCTTTCATTCATTTCAATGAGATCAATAATGTTATCTTTGGTAACGCTGATCTCACGCTGTAAAAAATTGTTCAAGACTGTACGATTAATTTTTATTTGTTTTAGCGTCTCGGCCAATTCATTGTCTTGAGGCGTTTCAGTGGAGCGATCACGAGAATTTCTGGTTGTTATTTCAGTGCGTGTGCTTCTCTCAGTGACTTCAGGTAAATTCACTCTTGCACGGGTTGCAAGATGACTAAAGGCAGGTAATTTAATAATAGGATCAATGATTTCCCAAATCCGAATAGGATGATGAGTTAAAATGTCATCCAGAGTAATATCGTCTTCTTCTTCCAGTACATAACCTAAAATTTCAGGTTCTGTGGTGCGCACTAAACTAAAAAACGAGTATTCTTCTAAAATTCGTTTGTTCTCATGAACGTCCAGCGCCTCACAACCACATTCCGTTTCTGTAATTTCTTCTGTAGCTTCCATCAGGTCAGCGACGAGAATGATGTTCCTTGGAAAGACGTTCATTGTGGCTTCATCGTCGATAACGACTTCCTCAAGTCGGATTGGAATTGGATTTTCTCGAATTTGCAAACCTATACGAGCAGTTGCATCAACAAAGTAGCCTTGCGGGTATTCAATAAAGAAATAACCATTTGCTTCTGTCCGCACACTAGCAATAGGTTGAACCCCTCCGTCATTAGCGCGGGTCGCCTCAAAAATGATTTGCACATCCTCGAGCTTTTTTTTGCCATTTTTTTCAAGCAGGCGCCCATAAACAAATAATGGTTGGGGAGCAATCATTTCAGTATCAGGGTCGGACAATACAAGCGGGTTATAATCAAATTCCAAAGCAACGGGGGCATCCTCTTTAAGATTAGTGGCAGAGGTTGAGCTTTGTGCCAGGATATTGGTTTTTTTTAAGGTAATTAAAAAGAAAACGTCTTTGGTTTTGACAAGATTATTCCCCAAATTAATGGCGATTTCACCTGAAGAAGGAGAGGGATAGATATCGCTTTGAGGACGTAACTCTCCATTTTCGGATTTAATAAAGTAGGAGACGTGTAATGCAATCTCATTTTCAGGGATATTGCCACCTAAATTTTTTAATTGGACTGGTATTTTCATCGTTATTCGGCGAACCAGCACGGAAGCTGGCCCAACACCGCTCCTTGTGTGAGAGTCAAAGCTCTATGATGCTCTCTGACTCAGAGTCCTTCCTTGGATACTTTGGATTATAGACGATAAAAATAGGGGGGAAGAAAAATCCTCCTTTAAGCGCATTAACCTTATTGAAGAACAGGCTCATTCTGTGGTGTTCTCATGGCCAAGAAGCGAGCACTGAGAATATTAATACATAGCCCGCTAATCACAAATAAGCCAGCTACCAGCTTCCAGGATTGCAATGGTTCACCCAATATAAGCACAGAACTTAAAATACCTACCACAGGAACCAGTAAAGTAAATGGTACAATCATGCCAACAGGATAACGACTCATTAGCCAATTCCATACACCATAGCCTACCCAAGTGGAAATATATACGATATAAAGCAAAGCGGCAGCGCCTCGCCGACTTAAGTGATGGTAGCTAGTAACAATACTGTCATAGCCTTCAAAAATAAGGCTGAGTGCTAGCATAGGCACGATAGCAACAAAGCTTCCCCAAACGACAAGTGCCATCATATTGATATTCGTGGCTTTTTTGGTAATAAGATTGCCAAGGCCCCAAGTGGCAGCAGAACTCAAAATTAAAATAAAACCCAGTACCGAAATATTGTTATCAAAATGAAGTGCTACCACACCGATACCAATAAAGGAAACCAATGCTCCTATAATTTGCCAAGGATTGGGCTGCTCCTTTAAGAAAACCGTGGCAAAGAACATGCTAAAGAAAACTTGCACCTGAATAAGAAGCGATGCCATACCAGGTGTCATTCCAGCATGCATGCCCAGAAAAAGAAGGGCAAATTGGAAAGCAAACATAAATAAACCATAGCTGACGACCAATTTAAAGGGTATAGCAGGCGGTTTTATGAAAAAAATGGCTGGCACACTCGCCAAAGTAAACCGTAATGTGCATAGAAGTAAAGGAGAAATTTCCTCCAAACCAATTTTAACGAAGAGAAAATTAACTCCCCAAACGAAGGCTACTAACAGGGCTAAAAAGATATGGGAGATCGGCATTATGACTACATCAGCTTAATAAACGACCTATTTTATCTTAAAAATTCAAGATTGTTTAGAGAAAATTCAAATCTTTGACGAAAAATTGTTAAGAAGGGAACAGCTGATTTAATTAAAAGTGCGATTTTATTAGGATCTGTTGACATTTCACCTCAGAGCCCAGAGCCAACGTCCCGCTGGACAACCCACGGCATGTTGGCATTGTGGAGCAATTATCAACGCGCCTAATTAGTCGCTGTCGCGAAATGACTAAAATACATCTTCTTTGTAATTACATCACCTCCGCTTTGTAATTACGTCATCCTCCGCGAAAGCGGGGGATCCCGTATTGGCAAGGCTCTTCTGGACCCTCCGCTTTCGCGGAGGGTGACGATGAGTGTGTAAAATTTAATTTCGCGACAGCGACTAATTAAAAATTTATAAGTGCTCATCCAGAGGTTGAAGAGCCGTTGTGTTGTCGAAATGGATGATAGTATCAAATTGGAATGATAGATGAGTAAAGAAGTAATGTGCATGGCGTTCAGATTCCGGGCGATAAATGACTCCAATTGCTCGTTGCAACCGAGGAATTTGTAGGTAGTGCTCTAACTCAGTATTATCTCTTAAATCTAAAAGAAAATTTTTGTATTTTAATTCATGAAATAATGCTTCGTAGCTTCCTTCAAGGCCAGGGTTGATTCGCTTGCGTTCAGGGGGTTCACCCCATTCTGGCGCAGCGGTTACAAACCCTTCATAAGTAGAAAAACCAATGGAGTAACTATGTCTATCGTGCTGTTCACGAACCAATTGGCCAATATTTATTTCATCATATTCACTCATTTCTGTCGCTCGCGCATCTCCTATGTGAGAATTGTGAGCCCAAATAATTATTTTGGCCGGTTTATCAAAACGATTTTCTAAGTGATCAACCAAGATATTCAATGTCTCTGCCATGTGCTTATCACGAACGTTCCAAGAGGAGGAGCGGCCTTCAAATATTGAACGATAATAGGTTTCTGCATCTTTTACCAAACGCGCGTTCTGGGTAGCAAAGAAATATTCGTCTTCGGCCGCGATACCATTTTTTCGAATATATTCAAAGGAATGATGTTGTAGTTCAACTAAAACGGCGACGGCTTCATTAATACAAGATTTTTTTATTCCGATATTGGTTAAATAGCCATAAGTTTGTGGATCAACACTTGTATGATCAAAACAGGCATAGCGTTTTCTTGCTCGTTGAGCTGCCTCTGGATCGATTTTCATCAGATAAGCGATTACGGCTTGCATGGACGCATGTAAGCTATATAGATCAAGTCCGTAAAAGCCGATTCTTCGCACCGGGGGCAATCCTTGATTATGCTCGTGGAGCCATCTTAGAAAAGGAGGCATGGTGGTGTTACGCCACATCCACATTGGAAAACGTTTAAAACTCTCCAAGGCCTGCTCAGCTGCCCCATCACCTTTGTCTTGTATATAACGATGAATGTTATAAGCATCAGGCCAGTCACCCTCAATGGCGACTGCCATAAACCCTTTTTCTTGAATGAGCTGACGAGTGATCTCAATACGTGCTTGATAGAACTCATAAGTTCCATGAGTGGCTTCGCCAATCATGACAAAATGCGCATCTCCTATTTTATCTAAAAGAGTCTTATAGTTTGTGGTATTAGGTGATATCGGTTCTATTACCTCATCTAAGGCGTGAATTAGTTTCTGATGTGTATGGTTGATCATAGAAACTCCTTATGATTGCTTGACAAGGTTAGCTAAAATAGGTGCAAGTAATGGAGGAACCAATCTCTTGCCAGATTGGCAGCCTGTTCCAGCGTGCCTGGTTCTTCAAATAAATGAGTAGCTCCGGGGACAATTTCTAATTGCTTGGTGCATTGCATTCTTGCAAGTGCTTCTTCATTCAATTCGATTACAACGTCGTCATGACTTCCCACAATTAACAAGGTTGGGGCTTGGACAGAAGGCAAAAAATCTCCTGCCAAGTCTGGACGACCTCCACGTGATACTACCGCTTGTATGATATCGGGGCGCTCTGACGCCGCGATTAAGGCGGCTGCTGCTCCTGTACTGGATCCAAAATAAGCGGTAGGCAAATTAAGCTCTTCTTTCAGACACCAGTTGGTTGCTTCCAGTAATCGTGACGATAGGAGATTGATATTAAAGCGAAACTCTCGTGTATGCACGTCAACTGCTTCTTCATCTGGGGTCAATAGATCAAACAACAAAGAAGCAAGTCGCCCTTTATTTAAGATCTTGGCAACAAAATGATTGCGAACACTAAAACGGCTACTGCCACTACCGTGGACAAACAAAACAATGCCTAAGGCGTCTTGGGGAATATATAAGAATCCATTAAGAGACACACCTCCATTGGTGATCGTAACGGTGTGCTCTGTATCTAGGGAAAAATTCATAGCACCTCCCTTTACTAGGCTTCCCCCAACTCTACTCCGGTGGAGTTTGGAAAGAAGGTCTAATCAACTCAGACGACTGGAGACATACCAGTATCAATCTGATTACCACTCCTTTTTTTTAAGAGTTCTGAGACTTCTGCATCGGATGTTTGCTGGAAATCTTCGTACCACAGTCCTACAGCATAAAAATTTAAAGGTTGCAGTGGACAAACTATTTCATCAACAAGTTTTCCCATTTCTTGATAGGTTGAAAATGCAGCTACGGGTATTGCCATGATGAGTTGGGCTGGATTTTGCTGTCTTAATGCTTTAATGGCAGCACGCATCGTAGCACCTGTTGCGATACCATCATCCACTAAGATAACGATTTTATTTTCAAGATCAGGAAAAGGTAAATTGTGTCGATACATATCCTCGCGACGTTTGAGCTCCTGCTCTTCTTTAGCAATTATTTTTTCAATATTTTCCTGGGAAATAGATAATGTATCGACAATGTCTTGATTGAAAACGGTTACGCCTCCAGAGGCAATTGCGCCCATTGCCAATTCTTCATGATCAGGCACACCCAGTTTGCGCACGATAAAGACATCAAGAGGGACAGAAAGTGCTTTTGCTACTTCATAACCTACGGGTACACCACCACGAGGTAAGGCTAAGACAATGACATTAGGATTATTAGCATACGATTTGAGTTGATCTGCAAGAATTCTTCCTGCCTCATGTCGATTAATAAACTTCTCCATAATTGCTCTCCATTTACACCGAGCTGACATTTAATTTTGGTGAAGATTATTATCGATAATTTAGCAATTTATGTCAGAAATTTTTTTGACTTCACCTTGCATACAACCCATTAAAATTTAAAATTTTATCTCCACTTTTTGCGTATTTTGTGGAGCTTATGACTATAATTTTAGCATATAGATGTTTAGCAAATTCCTAAAAAATAGCAGTCGACTTATATTACAAAGGTTTGATATTTCATTGTATGAAAGGGAGAGAAATATGAAATGGATAGTAACTGCAAATACGAATCAATGTCGTATTTATGATTATGAGCAAAAATCTCACGAACTAAAACTCATCAAGGAAATTAACTCCCCTAAAAGCAAACTAAAAACAAGTGAACTTGTTGCTGGAAAGCCTGGCCGCTATAAGGCAAGAGGCCCTATAGGAGGCACCTATACTCAAGAAACGCTTCCTGAAGAAGTGCAAATTAATAAGTTTGCTAGAGCAGTGGCCAGTGAGCTAGATGAGGCAAGAAATCACCATGACTATGATGAGTTAGTTTTTATTATGGCACCGGAAATGGATGGCCTATTGCTTCACCATCTTAATAAGAACGTCAAAGCAATGATCAAGAAAAATATTCAGAAAAATATGATGCACTTAAATCAGAATGAATTATTAGATTATTTGAATGAGAAATTAAAGAGATTTCATTGATATTTTATTTTGTCTGGATATGGGGTCGCGTGCGACCCTTAAATTTGCTATCAAAATATTAAAATACGCTACACCATCCCAGTGTAAGTGACTTGAGGTGTTGGTTCCATCGTTAGTTTGTATCCTCGCTTTACTAGCGGCTCAAAATATTTTTCTATGGTCATTTCTTCTCCAGTATAAAGCTCTATAGAATGTACCGCATCTGGAGAATACACCTTAGGAAAATCGATGCTCGTATTCAGGTTGGATTTTTTTAACCAAGATTTCATTTTCTCTGGGTCTTTTATGATTATCTCTTTTGTTTGAGCATTAATTGTGCCGAAAAGAATAGAGTCTTTCCCACGCTCAACATTATTGTCATACATTAAAACCGTTGTATTAGTACCCTCAATACCGTCTTGATCAAGCGCTTTAATAAGAGATTGAGGGCCATTTTTATGAGTTTGTAATAAACTATCTATTGGAACATATCTATTTTCAGATTGACCTCGCAAATAGGCTCGTTCCAGTGCGGTTTCAAAATGAGTAGAAACAAGACATACCATCGTCGCTTTTCCATGCATTGCGTGTTGCTTGAATGCTTTGGAATCAATTTCACTTCCATCGTATAATTGATGACGAAATTTTCCTTCAGTGGCAGATAGCGTAATCATTAGCTTCAATTCTCTTTCTTTTACTAATCTCGCTTCGTCTGAGGTTAAACTGCCAAAATCCAATGAGTCTTTCTCTGGCTCAAGCAAAATGGTACGGGCTCGATCTAAATTATGATGAGCTATCTCATCCCACTTTATACCATATGTAGACTCTATAGATTCCGCAATTTTTACTAACGAGGATGTCTTTCCGGAAGCAGGTCCTCCTACAGTAAAAATAGCGATGGAATCTTTTTGTTTTGATAATAGTGGAAGCTGAGATAAAGAAGATTGTTCTACTAACACTGTACGTGCTAGATGATAGGCATATTGCCGTGCCCTTTGCATATAAAGAATTGCCCTAATCCCCGCAATGACTCCATCTTTTTCAGCGTTAGGTAGCTCGTCTCGGTTTCCTTTCGCTTTTTTTAGCAGTTCACCTACTAAAGCTTGTTCATCAGAAGTTAGGACGCCTGGAATATTAGGATTTTTTATATAATCAATGATTGAATCATTCAATTCTTCATAGTCTTTATCCATTTTTTTTATTGCTTCACCATATTCGGGGATGCTGCCATCTTTTAACTTTATAAAAGCTTTGAGCACCATCTCTTTAAATACCTCTTCTCCTTTACCAGGATCCAACTCTTGCTTTATAAAACATTGCATTACAGCGGCTAGCTCATGAAGTATAACTCTATCTGGGGTTAAAGGAACAATGTCTCTAAATTCAACCCCTTTACCTTTATACACTGCCCATGCGGCTGTAAGCTCTTCTATGGTAGCCCTGGAGGTTGATAAAATACTAAAAGCACGCGTTGATGTCCTTAATTGGGAATCTAGCGTAATACGAGGGACAATATATCTACCTGGAACTTCATATTTTCTTTCCATGATGAACCCCACTAATCTGGGCAGTTTTGTTCTATTTTAGAACAGATAGTAGATAAAATAAAATTTATGCTGGACTCTTCTTTTGCATCATGGTAAATATTGTGCTAGTTTATACATATTATGGTTCCAAGGAGGAGTACCAACATGAAGTCAAAGTTTTTCACAAAAAAAGCGGGAGATAGTGCCCAGAAGTTTATTGACGAGGTATGGCGCACAGAAGATAAAGCCAAAAGATTGGAAACTGAAAATAATTTAATCATAAAGGAAAACGCTGAAGGTCTTACTGAGATTGAACCTATAGCAGAGGCTTCTCTTCCGAGTCCCAAAGTAAAGGGTTAAACTTTTAATGGTACTTTTCTTCATTTTTCAGGGAGTCTCTCTGCTAGAGACGCCTAATAAGGGATTAAAAAACTCCAATATCAACAAGCATAGCAAATTGTAACTCTTTAGATGATTCATATATCAGATTGAGTTTTAACTCAATTTATAAATGAAATAACCCATACAATATTGCTGAAATGGCTACTAGACCAATCAAAGTAACAAAAATATTGCTTATGGGGCTGCGAAATTTCTTCATGGCAGGCACTGTTAGTATTGCATACATGGGCATCAAAAATAAAATGACTGCTATGACAGGACCACCCAACGTCTCGATCATGCCTAAAATGCTTGGGTTGAGTGTGGCAACGATCCAGCAGGTCATTACCATAAATCCTTCAATCAGGTGACGCAGGTTTCGAGGTGTTATGGTTTTGCCACGACCTTCCAGGCTTTTTATGATTAACCCCTGTAAACCTTCACTGGCACCGAGGTAATGCCCAAGAAAAGATTTGGCAATAGCAATAAAGGCTATGAATGGCGCAATGTAGGCCATAATAGGGGTATGAAAATGATTCGCCAAATAAGATAAAATCGAAATATTTTGTTGTTTAGCTAGTGCGAGATCTTGCGGAGAAAGACTGAGTACACAGCTAAATACGAAAAACATGACCGTAATCACCATCATAATATGACTATATTTTAAAATGTCTGAGCTTTTCTTATCAGCATCCACACCAAACCGTTGTTTCTGCGTCACTGCAAACGAAGAAATGATTGGGGAGTGATTAAAAGAGAAAACCATCACAGGGATGACAAGCCATAAAGTCATTAATAGACCATGTGCACCGGTCCCATTTACAGCATTGCTCTGTTGAAAAATGGCATCATTCCAATGAGGGATTAAATAAAGAGAGAGTACGATCAAGATACTAACAAAAGGGTATACTAACATGCTCATAGACTTCACAATGATGTCTTGACCAAAACGTACGATGGCCATTAGAGCAAGAATAAGGATGATTGCCAAAAGAGCTCGAGGTGGGGCTTGCATACCGATCTGATTGACAATAAAACTTTCAGTGGTATTGGTGATAGCTACGCTATACATCAACAAAATGGGATAAATAGCAAAGAAATATAAAAAAGTTAAAATTCTACCGGCATTTCTGCCGAAGTGTTCATCTACGACTGTGGTAATATCTGCCTTTGGAGAGGAACCTGAGAGCACAAACCGACACAAGGCTTTATGGGAGAAATAGGTCATAGGAAAGGCCAATAATGTCATGATAATTAAAGGCCAAATGCCATTTAATCCGGCATTTATAGGTAAAAACAATGTACCAGCACCAATCGCTGTGCCATAAAGACTTAGCATCCATACCCTGTCTTGTTTTTGCCACTTTGAAACCTGAAGTTCTGTCTCAGGTATTACTACTGTTATTTCATTAACAGACATGGAAACATCCTCGTTAGTTAGCTGGGTCGTAAATCCTTGGCAGATCTGCCTTCTTTATTTGTCCTTTTTTTAAACAAATAAGGAATATCTTAACGAAACGCTGAGAGCAAATCAAGCAGATTTAATCGTTATTGCCCAATTCGTCATTCGCTCTTTTCTTTTGCTATCATTAGCAAGAACGATGTAATTTCCTTTACAAGAGAAGTAGAGCCCACACATGTTATCTTCTGAACTCATTTTTCCATTGCTGCAAAAACAATTCTATGCACAGGTTCCTTTTCCTATGGAGCAGACAATTTTCGTGCAAGCAATCGAAGCTTTCCTTAAGTTTTTGCAAGAACCATCTCATATTAAAAACTATATTGATTTCACCATCGCACCTCAACATCGACGAGGTGATGTTGGTTTCAAACATCGGGAGGCTGGCGACCATCTTTATAATGATTCAAAGGATTTTTTCCATTTTCATCCAGCTTTATTTGCCAAATATACTGATTTCTTAAGCGCAAACCCAGTTGTTTTTGACTTTGTATCTAAAGCAAAACCCATTTGGGATTTAGCCTACAAAACAGTTTATGATGTTTTGTTTTCTCTCGAAAAGAAATTTCCTGGGGTAGTTAGTAAAGTGTTCGACGCGGAGTATCCACATTTGCTGTTAAGATTTCTCAAGTATGATTGGCAAGAGTCAGGGAAATACCTGGCTAAACCCCATTTTGATGCAGGGTCGTTTACGTTGGCCATTGCTGAAAGTTCACCAGGGTTAAGAATAGGAAGCTGTCCTGAAAATTTAAGGCTAGTGGAGCATAAACTTGGGCACGCGATCTTTATGCTATCAAGCAATTTTAAACAAGTGATGGACACAGATGATATGTTTGCCGGTTGGCACGATGTGATACAACTAGATGACACGCTAGTCGGTAAACCTTTTGCAAGATGGGCTATTGTGGCTTTCATCGAAGCGCATGGGGTAACAGCTTTACCTAGAAGTGAAACTCACAAGTGGTATAAGGGCGAGATTGTGGACTAGGTGTCCTGACCATATACCACTATTTTTGCATCTATGTACTATACTTTCTTTGTAATCATCATCTTAGGAAGAGTATAGATATGTCTATGAAAAATAGGGAAGAATTCAAGGTCGTTCCTCAGTACTATAAAGATATCATTGCGTGCCTCCCCAATCTTGTTTATATATTGGACAAAAACTGCACGTTTATTGGGGCCAATGATAATTTTCTTAAACTACTAGGCTTAAACAAACTTGAGGACTTGATAGGTAAAACATATAAACAAATTGCAAGTTATCTACCATGGTCTGAAGAGCGTTTGCAAATGTTTAAGAATGCAGATATCAATGTCTTACTTTCTGGCGAAAAAGTTGAAAATGTTCCTGAAGCACCTCTTATCGATACTAGTGGAGAGAACGTTGTTTATTTTTTGGGGACTCGCGTACCGCTACTTGATGAAGATAAAAACGTTGTGGGTCTGGTAGTCATTTTAACGGATGTTAGTGAACGTAAAGCGCTTGAAGAGCAATTGGCTAAAATTAAAGAGCAGTTACAATTAAGCAATGCCAAGCCTCAGAGCATAAAAACAGAACATTTACTGCCTCAGAACAATAAAATACCGAAAATTCTGATGGTTGAGGATAATACAGTGGCTCAGAAAGCTACCCAGGCATTATTAATGCAATTAGACTGCCATGTCGATGTAGCTGAATCGGGTGACAGAGCTATCGCTATGTTTGAGCCAGGAAAATATGATTTAGTTTTTATGGACATCGGCTTGGAAGGCACCTCTGGCTATGTAGTCTCAAAACAAATAAGAAAGAAGGAACAGGATTCCGGCCATCGTGTGCCTATCATTGCGCTTACTGGCTTTGAAGCTGACGTGGTCAAATACGACTGTGTTGATTACTTTATGGAAGGTGCTCTGACCAAACCTCTAACAAGTGAACAAGCAAAGCAAATCATCCAACACTATGTCTATGACATAGATATTCCGGTTCGTGGTTTAAGAAGCACTAAAGAGATGGGGAATTAATTAACGTAGGAAACTACTTTGATAAATAATTTCTCTCTTGTCTTATTGGAAGGACTAGGAGGCTAAGGAGGGTTATATGCTTAACCTTAACTCAGGGATAATTTGTGACATTATTCTTAAAGCCCGCCAATTTCAAGCTAAAGAAGGAGTTAGTTTCCCGGATGTAACAGATGATATGGATGCATCCTATGTCCTTGCTGATCACGCTGATGATTTGTCATATCAAGAAGTCATTCATGCCATTAATAACTTACGCCCTGATCAGCAGGCAACGTTAGTCGCTCTTATGTACCTAGGAAGAGGTGATTATATGAAGGATGAATGGGAAGATGCCTTACATATTGCAACACAAGAGTGGACGAATCATACAGGAGAGTACTTATTATCACGACCAACGATGCCTGACGATATTGAGCGGGGGTTATATTTGTTGGGAATTTTATGTAACGAATAGCCATTGGGTTTCTAATTTTCTCATAATAAGGTATGCTGCTCGCCTAGATTTCTTCTGTACTACAGTTGTCGCCTAATTTTGACAGGTAAAAAAGGTTTCTTTTTAATCGTTTTTCAAAGAGGATTCATCGCCTCGGGGTCCTGTCGCTGCAGGTATCCCACCGTGCTCCCAAGCTGCGCGCGGCAGGAGCCCTCCTTCCGCGCCACCCCTCGTTTAAGATCGTTACCTGTCAAAATTAGGATGTTACTATAGTACCTTACCCTGTGGTAGTTTAGAAAAATGACAGGTGCAGCAACCAAATTCTCAAGATTATTATCACTTGATGTCTTCCGCGGCTTAACGATTGCTTTAATGATTTTGGTCAATAGTGCGGGTAATAAAACGTCTTATGCCTGGTTAGAGCATTCGCTTTGGAATGGATGTACCATAGCAGATGTTGTTTTCCCATTTTTTGTTTTTATTGTTGGTGTTTCTTCTGTTTTTTCGATAGCAAAATCGAAAGAGAAAGGATTTACATCAGTGCAATTATTCTCAAAAATTTTGCGGCGCAGTTTGATTATTTTTCTTATTGGTCTATGTCTTAATGCCTTCCCCTATCATGGCTTGGATTCGCTTAGGATACACGGAGTATTGCAACGGATTGCCATTTGTTATTTTTCTGCTTCTCTATTATTTTTATTCACCGATCTACGTACCCAATTCATCATTTTGCTCATGCTGTTAATTGGTTACTGGCTTGCGTTGACCCAAATACCGGTCCCTGGTGTTAATTTAAATCATCTGACAGCAGAAAATAATCTTGCGGCTTATGTCGATAGGCTGCTTTTAGGTTCAAACCATTTATGGGCAAAAACCTGGGATCCTGAAGGTATTCTTAGCACTTTGCCTGCGATTGCAACTGCTTTGATTGGCAATCTCACTGGGGCGTGGCTGCTTTCAGCGCATGATCCTTTAAAAAAACTAAAGGTTTTATGGGTTGCAGCTATCATAAGCATGATGATTGGATGGTTATGGGGGCTGGAATTTCCTGTTAACAAGATATTGTGGACGAGTTCTTATGTTTTATGGACAGCGGGGCTCGCGCTTTTTATTTTAGGAGGCTGTTACTGGCTGATAGATATAAAAGGATGGCGGAAATGGTGCAAGCCCTTCGAAATTTTTGGGGTAAACGCGCTTGCCGTTTTTGTCCTGCACGTTGTTTTCTTAAAAATTCAAGCGATGATTCCCATGCCTTCTGGAAATCTGCGTACGTTCATCACTCAGGAATTGTTTGGTTGGGCTAGTTTAAAAAATGCTTCCTTGTTTTATGCTTTAACTTACACCTTACTTTGGTTTTTTGTCCTTTGCTTTTTTTATCGTAAGAAAATTTTTATTAAAATTTGACAGACCCGACTTTTAGAGAAATTTCCCATGCACTGGGGGTGAAATATGCTATTGTCGCTTTGTTAAATGCTTGAGGGGCTAAAAATGGCAGCGAACAATAAATTCACAACCAAAAACAGAGGAGCCATTAGCAATCCTGAGGGACGATTTGAAACGACAGCTTATGAGGCTTTTGATGATGGTTGGGGGCTTGAAGAAGATATCCTTCCTCCTCTAGAGACGTTCCTCCTGCCTGAAGCATCAAAATCAGTGATTTCTCGTAATGATTCCCCAGATATTGGCTTTGAACAGTCCATTAATCCTTACCGTGGTTGTGAACATGGTTGTATATATTGCTATGCACGCCCAAGCCATGCTTACATGAATTTGTCACCGGGTCTTGATTTCGAAACAAAAATTTTCTACAAAGTTGATGCCGCAAAGCTACTAACTCAGGAACTCAACAAGTCCAAATATATCTGTAAACCAATTATGTTGGGAGCAAACACGGACCCATATCAACCAGCAGAGTCAAAGTTAAAAATTACCCGTAGTATTTTGGAAGTATTGCAGGAACACCGTCATCCAGTAGTTATTATTACCAAAAACTCTCTAATCGAGCGCGACATCGATATCTTGGCCGAAATGGCAAAAGACAATTTAGTTAAAGCGGCTGTAAGTATCACATCATTATCACGAGAACTTAAATACATTATGGAGCCACGCACGTCTGCACCTTGCGCAAGATTACGTGCCGTAAAACATCTATCCCAAAATGCAATTCCTGTACGAGTAATGGTTGCACCTATTATCCCAATGATTAATGATGTGGAAATGGAAAAAATTATGCAGGCGGCAAGCGAAGCGGGGGCTACTTATGCTAGTTATGTGTTAATCCGTCTGCCTTATGAAGTCAAAGATCTTTTTAAAGAATGGCTTGCCAAGCATTTCCCGCAAAGGGCCGAACATATCATGAGCCTGATTCGCCAAATGCGTGGTGGCAAAGACTATGATTCGACTTTTGGTAAACGGATGAGAGGGGAGGGGGAATTTGCGAACTTGATAGAAACTCGTTTCAAATTAGCTTGTAAGCGTTTCAACTTAAACACTAAACCGTCGTCTGAGTTGAGTGTTGAAAAATTCAGAAAGATAGAGCAGGGAAAGCAATTGAGTTTGTGGGATGATGTGTTTTGATAATACATTGTCGGCTTTCTTTTATACCAAAAGTGGACTAGATTTATTTTATCTATATTTTTTAATTAGTTGGGGTAAATTTACAGACCAGAGGCCATATGAAGCAATTTTTGCTATCTTCGGCTGTAAAAGAACCATGGAAACCCGCTAATCGTTATTCTCATCAGGGTCTACTCTTCTTTTTATTCTTTTTTGCATTCATCTATCTGTGCCCGTGTATTTCTGTTTCTTCCCAAGCAACAACCTCAACAAAAACAAATACTAAGGCACCAACGTGGCCTACGCCCCAACAATTGCAAATTATTCAAGAACGCATTGACAGCTATCCATTAGAAAAACAGTTGAAGCAGGTCCAACGTCATTATTATGTTAACAATCAAGAAGTCCATGAAGAAAAGACCATTTACAATATAACGAAGGATTTTAGCCAAACAACATTTAAGCAAGAAGTTAAGTTTTTTTTAACTCGCTTTAATCAACCTGTTAGTTTCATTTTGTGTGTTTTTACTAAGCCCGTTATTTTTTCTGATGTTAGCTTTGAAGCAATGAGTAATTTCGAGTGGGCGATTTTTAAAGAAAATGCTTCTTTTTCTTATAGCAAATTTGATTATATGGCCAACTTTTATCAAACTGTTTTCTCAGACGATGTTGATTTTTATTCTGTAAAATTTAATCACACAGCTAATTTTACGGATGCTAATTTTAATGGTATTGCCGCTTTTAGCCGCACAAGGTTTGCTACAATAGTCGATTTTATGGATGTGGATTTTGCTAAAAATGCTGTTTTTAATGATGTTACTTTTGGCGAAAGAGCTGGTTTTGCTCGCGTAATATTCAACAGTGACGTTAATTTTAGTAGAGCGAAATTTGGCAAAGTCGCTAATTTCTCCTTCAGTCGATTTCGGGGGAATACCCTCTTTTACAATACTCAACTTCCAGATTACCTTGATTTCTCCCATATCATGGAAATTGCACAACCCATCGAGTTGAATAACATTAACAAAACCATCGAAAAAATAACTTATATTAATTTAATAGGCACAGATATTAGTAAAGTGAAGCTCGACTATAATTTTTTTACACTGTATTTCCCCTCCGAGGCGAATGACAGTCAGATAAGGGATGTTTACGAGAATTTACTTAAGGTTCAAAAAGATAATGAATTTACTGACGGCTATAAAAAACTCTCAGTAGAATTTAAGACGTATGACTATATGGCTAATCGTGACTATATCCGATATTTTTTTGATAAAAATATATGGTATTTTGGTTTTGAGAAATCTCGTCTCATCTTAATTGTTGTTTATCTTATTTTATTTTTTAGTATTATCAATAATTTTTTCTACAGTAGATTAGAACATGGTGTTTATCATATCCCGTTTCTTAATGTGCAGTCAGGCAGTAAGGTGATTGAGAAAAATTTCGTTCTACGGTATATATTTTATTTTCCAATCAGTGTTTTATATACTAGTTTAATCATGTTGGGGGGTATCTTTGGTTTCCAGGCAGAGTTTAAAGAAATTAAAAAAGAAAGTTTCTTTTTCTCTATATTCTTTGTATTAATGGTCATATCAGGGTTTATATCCACCTTTTTGATATTACAATACATACTTCATTAAATATGGCTATCACAAGGGATGCACAAAAAAGAAAAATAGCGACTATATTATGGAGCTTGGCTTTTTTTATCGCGGCTTTGAATCTAGTATTAATGCTCGTGATCAATATTCAGGTCCATAGGATTGTTCAGAGAGTTATTTCCGTAGGAAAATTACACACGCAGATCATGGAACTTACAAACGTTTCCAATCTTATACCCGGTTTGATTCAAAAATATGTATTTACTATGGACTCTAGGTACTTACAAGAGTATTGGCGTCAACTTGAAACGGAACACGTCTTCGATAGAATTCTTGCACAATTGTCTCAATATACTCCGTATACTTCAGTACTTAAAAAGATTAAAGCCTCAGATGACAAATTGAGACTTCAGGAAATTGCTGTGTTAAAACTTATTTTTTCTGCATACCATATCCCCGAAGAAGTTATTCATCCTAAGATTGCTGCTTACCGCTTGTCAGGTGCACAAGAGATTATGACTGATGCGGAAAAACTGCAGACAGCAAGAGATATATTATTTAGTGTCAATCATGAAAAGGAACTTCAAAACACTCAGAGAACCATTCAATACTTGAAAAAACTCCTGGATGAGCATTTGCAAAGTACTATCGTCGCAGGCAGAAGAGTTACGCATTTTTTTGTAGCTACGCTCATTACCTTGTCGATCTTTTTGGTTCTTATTATTGCCTCCATTCTATGGCTACGATTGATTGATAAGTAGCTCAAATAAGTTGACGCTAATCTTTAGTTCTGTAGAATTGGGGCATTAAAGTCAAGGATTAGACATGACGAGAATATCAGGCGCTAATAAAGCTTGCGATTTGATTTTATTTGGTACTTTAGGTGACCTTGCTGGTCGCAAGTTACTACCCGCCTTGTATCAATTGGAGAAATCTGGTCTATTATCTCCCGATAGCAGGATTATTGGTGTGGCACGTGACGATTTAGCTACTGCGAGCTACATACAGGTTGTTGAATCCAGGCTAGAACAATTTCTTAACACACCCTTAGAAACGGATGTGTGGTACCGCTTACAACAAAAACTGCAATATGCAAAAATTGAACTCACCCAAGCGGTAGATTATCAAAAACTGGCTGCGCTAACGCAACCTGAATTGCGTATCCCAGTGAGCTATTTTGCTACACCCCCGTCTTTATTCGGAAATATAAGTCAGGGTCTCTCTATGGTAGGTCTTGCACAAGATCCTGCACGTGTTGTGCTAGAAAAGCCTATCGGCCATGATCTGGCTTCTTCCATTGTGATCAATAACGAAGTGTCTCGCTATTTTAATGAAGAACAAATCTATCGTATTGACCATTATCTTGGTAAAGAAACTGTATTGAATCTATTGGTGTTACGTTTTGCAAACGCAATTTTTACCTCAAACTGGGACAATACAACTATTGATCATGTGCAAATAACCGTGGCTGAAGAAGTTGGGGTAGAAGGACGATGGGGATATTATGATGATGCTGGACAAACACGCGACATGGTGCAAAATCATCTTTTGCAAATATTGTCGTTGATCGCCATGGAACCACCCAGGGATTTGGATGCTGGTAGTATCCGAGATGAAAAACTCAAAGTTTTGAAGGCATTACGCCCTATTGATTTGTCGAATGTGCAGGAGAATACCGTTCGTGGGCAATATATCAGAGGGTTCGTCAATAGCAAACCAGTACCTGCCTACCTAGAAGAGGTAGATGCCCGCGAAAATAGCAAGACTGAAACCTTCGTTGCCCTAAAAGTAAATATTGATAATTGGCGATGGGCTGGCGTGCCTTTTTACTTGCGCACAGGGAAGCGAATGCCTAAAAAACATAGTGAGGTTGCTATTTGTTTCAAACCACAGCCCCATAACATTTTTCATAAAATTTACAAATACTTAGCGCCAAATAAGCTCATTATTCGCCTGCAACCAGATGAAGGCGTGGAAGTGCAAATCATGAATAAGGTGCCTGGCTTGGATGAAAAGATGCAATTGCAGCAATCCAAATTGGATTTGAGTTTTGATGAAACCTTCAAATCACAGCGCATTGCTGATGCTTACGAGCGCCTCTTACTAGAAGTGATGTTGGGGAATCAATATCTATTTGTTCGTCGAGATGAAGTTGAGCATGCTTGGAAATGGGTAGATGGTATCTTAGAAGCCTGGCGGCACTATCATGAGCCTCCAGCGGCTTATCAGGCTGGAACATGGGGACCTACTGCAGCAACGTCTTTATTAGCAAGAGACGGGCGTAACTGGGACGAATAATGAAAATCCATCGTTTTGAAAACAGTCATCTGCTAAACCAGCATTTTGCTCAAAAAATAACAGTTTTACTCACGCAAGCCATCGATAAGCGTGGACATGCTTTTTTCGTGGTCTCAGGCGGCAAAACTCCGGTAGGTTTATTCAACATATTAGCTCGCGCTGATTTGCAATGGGAGAAGATTACCATCATCTTAACAGATGAGCGTCTTTTGACACCTACAGAGAAGGATAGTAATGAGCGGCTTGTTAAAGAGACTTTATTGCAGCATAACGCTGCTAAAGCTGGATTTATCAGTCTATATCATGAAAAAGCTTGTGAGCAGGAAGGTGAAACTATTCTCGAACATCGTTTGAGCGCATTGCCTACGTTCGATGTCGTTATTCTTGGAATGGGTGAAGATGGACATACTGCTTCTTTGTTCCCTTGTAGTGCCGAGATCGGTGCTGGTTTGGAGACGAAGGCTTCTTTTGTAGTAGTAAAACCCACCAAGGCACCTTATAAGCGGGTTTCATTAACTAAGACACGTTTAGCCAATAGCAGGACAATTTTCTTGCATCTATTGGGTGAGAATAAACTTATTGTTTTGAATAAAGCGATAAGTGGCAATAATGCATTAGAAATGCCTATCCGCGCCTTTTTGCATCACCCCATGATTGATCTGCAAGTGATGTTTGCACCCTAGTAGAGGTAAAGTCATGCATCCCATTATCAAACAAGTTACAGAAAGAATTACTGTTCGTAGCAAAAAGACTCGCGGACATTATTTAAAACACATGGAAGAAGCACGTCTCAAGGGACCTCATCGAAGTGTTCTTCAGTGTGGAAATTTAGCCCATGGATTTGCAGCTTGCCATGCTCGAGAAAAGGCAGATTTGCGCGCTATGAGCAAGCCAAATATTGCCATCATCTCTGCCTATAATGATATGTTGTCAGCTCATCAACCTTATGAAAATTACCCATTAATACTCAAAGAAGCTATTCGTGAAGCAGGAGGTGTAGCCCAATTTGCAGGTGGCGTACCCGCTATGTGTGATGGCATTACTCAAGGACAGCCAGGCATGGAGCTTAGCCTCATGAGTCGTGATATTATAGCTATGTCAGCGGCACTTGCCCTAGCGCACAATATGTTTGATGGTGGTTTGATGCTGGGAATTTGTGACAAAATTGTTCCTGGTTTATTAATAGCTGCCCTTCGTTTTGGGCATTTACCGTTCATCTTTGTCCCAGCTGGTCCTATGCCCTCGGGTATTCCAAATAAAGAAAAAGCGCGGGTGCGGCAACTGTATGCACAAGGCAACGTTGGCAGGGAGGCACTACTTGAAGTGGAAGCAGCCTCTTATCATGCTCCTGGAACGTGTACGTTTTATGGCACAGCGAACTCAAATCAATTAATTGTTGAGGTGATGGGGTTGCATTTACCTGGTGCGTCTTTTGTTAATCCTCAAACCAAGTTACGAGAGGCGCTAACAAAGGCAGCTGGGCGAAAGATTAGCTCTCTTACCCATTTGGATAATAATTATTTACCCATTAGCAAAATTATAGATAGTAAAGCTATAGTCAATGGCATGATTGCTTTGTTAGCAACAGGAGGATCAACTAACCACACAATGCATTTAGTCGCTGTAGCTCGCGCAGCCGGCATCATCATTGATTGGGATGATTTTGCAGAGTTATCCAAAGCAGTGCCACTCATCGCACGAATTTACCCAAATGGACAGGCAGATATCAACCAATTTCAAAATGCTGGTGGTATGGCCTATTTAATTCGTACTCTATTGGATAACCATCTGCTACATAACGATGTTCATACCGTGGTAGGGTCTGGTTTGCGACAATACACGCAACAACCCCTGGTAAAAGATAACGAGTTAGAGTGGGTAGATGGACCAATAGAATCTACTGATCCGGATGTACTGACCGCTGTCTCGACACCTTTTAAAGAGCAGGGTGGGTTACAGGTATTGTCAGGAAATCTGGGCAGGGCCATCATTAAAACGTCCTCTTTACCACCAGGTGCCGAAGTTGTTCAGGCCCCAGCCGTTGTTTTCTCTAGTCAGCATGAGTTAGATGCGGCATTTAAAGCGGGTGAATTAGATAAAGACTGCATCGTTGTCGTACGCTTTCAAGGACCAAAAGCTTGTGGTATGCCTGAGTTGCATCAACTGACACCACTACTTGGTGTATTACAAGATCGTGGTTTTAAAGTGGCCTTGGTGACAGATGGTCGTATGTCTGGTGCTTCAGGTAAAATACCGGCAGCGATTCATGTAACACCAGAGGCAGTGGACGGAGGAATGATTGCCCGGATTAAAACAGGTGACTTGATTCTTGTGGATAGTCAAAGCGGCCTCCTTGAGGTGCTGGTCCCTGAGAATGAGTTAGCTCAACGTTTGCCAGCAAAACAGATGTTCCCTGAGTGTTCATATGGAATGGGAAGAGAGCTTTTCCATAAATTTCGCTTGCAATTAACTGGAGCAGAACAGGGGGCTTCAGGTTTATTCTTTGCTGAGGAATATGTAGATGATAAGTCAGCCCTATCTGTCTAACGTAAATCGTTATGCGATTGTCATGGATATTGGTGGCACAAATGCCCGCTTTTGTCGGGTAAATCTGGATAATCTGGTTGTTGATTGCATGACGATATATCCTTGTGCCAATTTTTCAACGTTTCTTGAAGCATTAATATTTTATCAAGAATCACAGGGTCTTAGGGACATTAAGCATGTGGTAATAGCTATCGCTTGTCCTATTACAAATGATTTTGTGCGTATGACCAATTTTCACTGGCAGTTTTCTATCAAACAAACGAAACAAGAACTTGAGTTACTTCATCTTGAAGTTCTAAATGACTTTACCGCGATAGCCATGAGTCTTCCTATTCTAAAAGAACATGAAAAAACTAAAGTGGGTGGTGGTATTGTTGATACTAGCAAACCGATGGTGGTTCTTGGTGCTGGAACGGGTTTAGGCGTGGCGCATTTAATCCCCACGACGACAAGCTTTGTTCCTTTAGCTGGGGAAGGAGGGCACACCACGTGGGCTGCCCAGACTGAGCAAGAATGGTTTATTCAGCGTTTTTTAGCCGATCGCTATGGTCATGTGTCATGTGAGCGCTTGTTATCAGGGCCTGGTTTGGAAAGTCTTTATTTAGCCCTAACGACTTACCAGAAAAAAGAAGCGCGCTCTCTTTCTGCAGCAGAGATCGCTAAGCTGGCTTTAACAGGTCAGTGCGAGTTAGCAGAGGCTTCCGTTGCGCAGTTTTTTGCTTGCTTGGGTAGTGTTGCTGGAGATTTAGCGTTAACTCTTGGGGCTTTGGGAGGTGTTTACATTGCTGGAGGTATCGTTCCTAAAATACTGCCCTTAATTGAAGACAGTGAGTTTAGAGTTCGTTTCGAAGCAAAAGGGCGATCCAGTTACTTTAATCGTCAAATTGCTACCTATGTGATCGTTGCAGAACAGCCTGGTTTAATCGGTGCGGCGGTTTATTTAAAACAAATTATAACTAGGGAGACCTTAAAGGAGCATCATGACTAATCGTTGGTTGTTGCAACCAGGTGCTTTATTCTCTCAAAGCCCCATCATTCCCGTTATTGTACTTCACGACTTGGCTTCGGCATTGCCGCTAGCGAAGGCTTTGATTTCGGGAGGAATTAACGTCTTGGAAATTACGTTACGAACGCCAGCGGCGCTCGCTGCGATTCGGTTGTTGAGACAGGAAATCCCAGAGGCATTGGTGGGAGCGGGAACAGTAACTTCAGTTTTGCAACTTCGTCAGTGTATTGAAGCCGGAGCGCAGTTTGCCATTAGCCCTGGATTAACTCGAGAATTATTGCAAGCAGCTTGGGAAGAAGATATTCCCTTTATTCCTGGCGCTGCCAGCATATCGGAGTTGATGGAAGGCATGGCTGTAGGCTATAGACATTTTAAATTTTTTCCCGCGGAAGCCTTGGGAGGATTAACGATGTTAAAGGCTATCCATGGTCCTTTTCCAGAATTGTGCTTTTGCGCAACGGGAGGTGTCAATGAGAAAAACTTTCTGGACTATTTGAGTTTACCTAATGTAGAGTGTGTCGGAGGTTCCTGGATAGTACCTAATGAGGCAATTAAACAGAAATCTTGGTATCGCATTACGGAGTTGGCTATAGACGCGAGAGCACAAGTGACTTCTTTCTAAGCACCTCAGGACTCGGGTGGTAGCTTCTGTGGGAAAAGCTAGGATTTACATATTTTAAGGACAAAACATGGCTTGGTTAGTAGCAATCATTGGATCAGTAACGGGTTTCTTATTTGGTTATGATGAAGGGATAATTGCAGGTTCTTTAGGTCTCATAAGAAATTATTTTGGTCTCACCCATACCGACGTAGGAATCATCGCTTCTGCGCTACCGTTCGGCGCTTTAATTGGCTCCATGTTTATCGGCGCGTTGTTGGCATCACGTTTTGTTAAGCGCTTTGGCAGGCGGTCTATTTTGTTTTGGGCAGGTCTTCTTTTCCTTGTGGGAGCTCTAGGAACAGCCTCGGCAGAGGAGGAATGGATACTGATCTTGGCTCGTTTAGTTTTAGGGGTTGCTATTGGTACTGCGGCTGTTACTACACCGCTCTATCTTGCAGAAACGGCTCCTATGCAGCTTAGGGGGGCTATGGTCGCTATTTATCAACTGGCCATTACTGTTGGGATTGTTTGCGCTTACTCAGCCAATTGTTTGCTCATCGAACATCATGCATGGCGTACTATGTTTGCCTCAAGCGCTGTTCCGGCATTCATTCTCATTCTAGGTATCTTCTTTTTGCCAGAATCGCCGCGCTGGTTAGTTAGTGTGGGGAAGGAAGATGCTGCAGCTCAAGCCTTAAAGCGATTGCGTAAAAATCAATCCACAAATGAAGAACTTAGAGATATTCAAACGACCTTGGCAAATGAGCCCAAAGACCATAATTGGCGCTTGTTATTTAGGATGCCTTTATTACCTGTTTTAGTATTGGGGATGATGCTTTTTTGCTTACAACAACTCAGCGGAATTAATATCATTATTTACTTTGCACCAGAAATTTTTAAAAATTTAGGGTTTACCAATGCGGTGGGACAAATGCTAGCCACTATGGGCATTGGTGTAGTTAATCTCCTCGTTACCATCGCAGCAATAATTTATATTGATAAGGCCGGAAGACGAAAGCTACTGTTAATCGGCTTCACAGGGGCATCAATAAGTTTAGCTGCTTTAAGTATTTTTTCTTTCTATCATGCAGCCTTACTGGCTTATCTATCTGTCATATGCCTTACAGCTTATATTTTTTCTTTCGCAATTAGCATCGGGCCTGTTCCTCATATCGCAATGTCAGAAATTTTTCCCTTACATGTTCGGGGCATGGGGATGGGGATGTCTTCAATTAGTAACTGGGGTTTTAATACCCTTACTGTGTTTAGTTTCCCCATTTTACACCATGAATTTGGGATTGAATTGACGTTTGCTCTCTATGGTTTCATCTGTTTGCTAGGCCTGTTTTACACCTATTACTACATGCCGGAAACCAAAAACATTAGCCTTGAAGCGATCGAAGACTATTTAATGAAAGGAAAGCCATTACGCTATCTTGGTCGGCAGCAAGATAGCAGGACGCACGTGCCAGAATCAAGTTTGGTTTATAAAGAAGCCTTATAAGAAAGCAGGCAACGCAAGCTGCCTGATATTCTATCTTTTTTAATGGAGGCTACTGCCTTTTCGAATCCCCGCGGCATTGACCGCGGGGTCCATCATCTCTGTCTAGATCAAGCCGGTAATTCGAGATCGCTTAAGTTAATCGGAGTGAACTAATGTACTGTCACTTTTTCTCGTGCTCCAATAGCTCGCAGTACAGCGACATAACTCCATGTCAATGAAATGGCTCCTTGCTGGATGCCCGTATTAAGATTGATTTGCTCGCTCATATTTAGGTTTGGGGCATAAAGTTTTATCAGTTTTAAGTAGCTATCTCCTTCCTCCACATAACTTCTGATCGCATTTTGATAAGCGAGAGAGTGTGGGAGCATTGCTGCCAAGGTGTAATAATATTCGGCCATGGTCGCTGTTAAAATAAACCAAGGGTTGCCTATACTATCGTTACGATAACCATCATAAGTATCACCAGGATAACGTCCAAACAGCAAGGCTTGATGATGCTTGTCATTAATGGGATAGAGCATTTTGAATTGTTGTTTTAAAGCAGCGGCAGTATTTTGTATATATTTATTTTGAGGGCTAAAAGGGGTATCTTCCGTGCGGGCTAATAATATCGCTAGCATCACGGCAGAATCCAATTCCAAGGTTTTTTGCGGGCCCGGATGAGGGGGCAAGGTCGCCTGAATGATTGCATTGGTTTTATCAACATGCTGTTGCAGACGATCGTTGATTAACTCGGCTTGGCTTTCATAATAAATGGCGGCAGATGGCTCACCTAAGCCTCGAGCTAATTTTGCTCCTTCAATCAACGCTTTTCTTTGGACCATGGCAGTAAAAAAGTGATCTCCATAAACCTCTTCCCACAAATCGTAATTTCTATCTTGCCAATGATGAGCAACGTATTCGAGATCGCGTTTAATCGCTCCCATCGTTTTTGAATCTAAACCACCACCGTAGAGATGCTTGCGGACATAGCCGGCTTCGTTTGTTTTGAGAAGTGAGTTTGCAAAACGGGTTAAGGTTAGTGCTCTAAGAGCAGGTCCATCATTTTGGGGACGTCCCCAAGCTCCATCATATACACGTCCATCCAGATAAAATTTCGGCTCACCTAAAATATCTTGTCCTGGAATGGTATCGATTTGCTGCTGAGTTTTTTCCACCCAATAAACATAATTAAACAGTCTAGCTTTATCTTCAGGGGATCTGTCTTTTTCGTACCATGTTTCGATAAGATTCATAGCGATAGCAGAATCACGTACCCAATCGTAATAATAATCAGGATAATATCGCGAAGGAGAAGCAATCACAGCTCCCACATCGGTGATATTGGCGAGAAAGTTTTGCTTTAAAATCTCTACTTCGGCAGGGCTAAAGACGGTTGCCATCGATGTGGTTGAAAAAAGAAAAAAGAAGACCATTAAAATCCGTTTCATTCATTATCTCCAAAAACAGTGATCCTGAAGTTTGAGCCATCCATCTTAACCGAAAGTATGAGAGCAGGCCATAATACATTTATCCTATTGCACACAAAACATAGCTTGCTATTTATTAGTATATTATATAAAATTAAAACACTTAATCCTCATGAATCTCTAATTTGGAGAACACATGGTCACGCAAGTGCTTCATCATCAAACACCCTTAATTTATTCGCAGTATCTTAAGAACAAGATGGGCAAAGATGTTTATTTCAAGGTGGAGGCTTTACAGCCTACAGGCTCATTCAAAATTCGGGGGATTGGTAAATTATGTCAACATTACACGCAACAAGGTTATACACATTTTGTTGCGTCTTCTGGTGGTAACGCAGGCATCGCTGTGGCTTATGCTGGGATGAAACTAGGAATACCCACGACGGTTTTTATTCCCACAAGTAGCCATCAAATTTATGTCAATGAAATTCAATCCTACGGTGCACAAGTCATAGTGGAAGGAGCTGTGTGGGATGATGCTCATCAAGCCGCTCTTTCTTTTGTTAATGAACATAAAGCGGCTTATATTCCTCCATTTGATCATCCAATCATATGGTCGGGACATGCATCGATGATCTCTGAAGTGAGCGCCACCGGTTTGCATCCCGATCTTGTCATCGTAGCGGTTGGCGGTGGGGGGCTTGCTTGTGGTGTATTGCAAGGCATGCACCAAGTGCATTGGGAGGCTGTCCCCTTAATTGCGGTTGAAACAATAGGTGCAGATGCTTTTCACCAATCTGTGCTGGCCAAACAGCGTGTTGTCTTAAAAACAATTACTTCTAAAGCAACCAGCTTAGGTGCGAAGCAAATCGCGGAACGGTTATTCCAATGGACAGCCGAACACCCAATAAAAAATATCGTGGTAAGTGACGAAAATGCTGAAGCAGGGGCGAGAGCCTTCGCTAAAGACAAGCGAATTTTGGTGGAGTTATCTGCTGGCGCTCCTCTTTCTTTGGTGTACCAGAATCATTCTGTGCTAAAAGACGCACAATCCATACTCGTAATCGTTTGTGGAGGAGTAAATACGCAATTTTTTGATGAGCGCTAGCTCCTTGCATAACCTTTGCTCTTTCTGAATGGAGTATCCCAATATACAATGAAGTTCTCAGTAGTGCATTGGTGTTATAGCAAAATGTGCTTTGAGCTTTATTGGTAACCAAAATGTCGCAAGCAACGGCCATTTTGATTTAGGAATCCGCATACATACATAAAGGAACTTACTATGAAGACTGCAATAGCATTACTCTTATCCTGTGCATTCAGTTCATTAACAATAGCAGCCACGCCATCCATTATAGGCACATGGTCAGGAAAATCAGACCTAATCAATTGGGAAGGCAAGCATGAAACTGTTGATTATCAACTTAAATTTACTGAAATGAAAAATAATTATGTAACCGGTGTTGCCAGTTGGAAGGCTGAGGAAGGGAAAAAATATTCTGTTGGGAAAGAGCACCACGGTGCTGCAAACGAAAAGTTTATAGGTACTTATGATGAAAAGAGTAATACCTATTTTTTAGTTGAAACAACAGAACACTCTTTTCTCAAGGTAAAACCACAAGCGAACGGAGAAATCCACGTAATTTATTTGGAGTCAGGTGAGCGTGCAGTCGTATTTAATGGTGTATTGAAAAAGCAATAAGCACTAACTTCAAGATAAGTAGCCTGGATTAGACGAAGTCGTAATCCAGGATGGCTCCCGCATTACGCTATGCTAATGCGGGCTACATTAAGTAGTGATGTCGCCTTTGCAGTTTCATTGTAGAAAGTATACTTAATGCCGTTTTTGGAAGGCCCGAGTAAGTGTAGTGCACAAGTATCGCAACATCACAGCTTGTATTATCGGTAATGCCCTTGAATGGTATGAATTTAGCCTATTTGCCTATTTATCCCCTGTTATTGCCAGCTTGTTTTTTCCAAATGCAAATAAAATCGCCAGTTTATTAGCAACCTTGTTGGTATTTGCTGCAGGATTTGTTGTACGTCCTCTAGGCTCTATTGTTTTAGGACATTTAGGTGATCAGTTCGGTCGTGCAAAAACACTTAAATTTACTATCCTGTTGATGTCAATTTCTTCAGTGTTAACCGGTTTCTTACCCACCTATCAACAGGCTGGGCTGTTGGCTCCTGTTTTGCTGATTATTTGCCGGTTACTTCAGGGATTCTGCATTGGCGGTGAATTCGCAGGCTCCATGATTTATCTATCCGAGTCGGCAGATGCTAAACATCGCGCATTCGTTAGTAGCATGACGAATAATGGATCCAATATAGGCGTTTTGACGGCTATTGTGGCTTGTACAATTTTTAGCAACCTGTTCGGTAATGATCTCTTATCTGCTTATGGTTGGCGGATTCTTTTTATCTCTGGTGGTTTCTTGGGAATTATAGGATTGTGGTTAAGACGTGATCTCTCAGAGTCTGATATTTTCCTACAACTGCAAGAAAATATTAAAGAAAGATATCTTCCAATAAAGTACGTGCTCACCCATCAGCTTCATCGTGTCATTCACATCATATTATTACTTTTCATTAGTGCGTGTGGAAGTTATACGTTAATGGGGTATCTTTCTACTTATCTGCATGAGTTTCTGCATATACCACTTAATCAAGCCTATCAAATACAGACTCTATTTATTGTGTTTACGTTGCTGTTTGTACCTTTGTTTGCTTATATTTCTGATAAGGTTGGTCGCAAAAATGTTTTACTATTCTCTATTGTCGGTTATTTAATTTTTGCGCTGCCAAGCTTTTGGTTGTTACAGCATATTCCAGCGTGGTGGGTCCTGGTGCCATTAATTATTTTTTATAGTGCCGAACAAGCTGTTACTCCCGTTGTCATGGCTGAAATGTTTTCAGGCAAAGGACGTTATACTGGGATCTCAATTGCCTACAATATCTGTATGGCACTTGTTGGTGGTTTTTCCCCGGCAATTAACACCTGGTTGATTAACCGTTTTAATACAATGATGATCGCTTATTATGTTATCTTTTGTGCTCTGGTTTCGTTACTTATTGTCTTAAAGCGTTTGCCTAAAGAGTATGGGCTTGAAAGCAATCTAGCAACCGCATAATTCCCCCTGGGATTCACTGTAGCCGCGGTTGAAGCAAAAAATAACTACAAAATTATTCCCAATACCACTTCGCGTTGTTCATTAAGTAACACATTGAATGTGCGACAAGCTGCACCAATGGACATTGACTCCAGCCCAACTCCACGCTTGGCTAACGTTTGTATTATTAAAGAAGAAGGGAAATGGCCCTGCTTTTCATGACCGATAATGATAATCTTTGGTTGGTATCGCAAAAGAGGCCATACGGATTCTTCATCGAGCTCATTGACAGCGCGAATGGGCCAATCTTTGATGATCTCCTGACTGCTAATAATTAAGCTACTTTGGTAAGCGACTGAATCAATCTGAATTTCTCGTTCACTATAAGCTTGGATGCTATATTTGTCGTTTGCTTCCAGGTTGATATGCATGGTGTTTAATTGAGTGATAATTTATACTATTTGTTTAGTATACCATAGAGGCGAAAAACATGAGTCAATTTCCCCGCATCAAGCGCTTGCCACCTTATGTGTTTAATACTCTAAATCAATTAAAATCTGAGGCGCGGGCGCGAGGCGAGGACATTATTGACTTTGGCATGGGGAACCCTGATCAGCCAACGCCGCAGCACATCGTTGATAAATTAATAGAAACGGTCCAACGTCCAGATACTCATCGTTACTCCATGTCGAAAGGAATTCCTCGTCTGCGCCGTGCCATGGCGACTTGGTACAAGAAAAATTATGATGTTACCTTGGATAGTGAAACACAAGTTCTAACGACCATTGGCTCAAAGGAAGGACTTGCCCATCTGGCATTGGCAATTAGTGGTCCTGGTGACACCGTTCTTGTTCCCGATCCTGCTTATCCTATACACACCTATGGTTTTATTATTGCTGGTGCGAATGTTAAACAGATTCCCTTGATTGATGAAAATCAATTCTTAGAGGCTGTTGAGGTAGCTATAGAACAAACTTGGCCAAGACCAAAAGCTTTGGTGATTAACTTCCCCGCAAATCCCAGCACTCATTGTGTTGAATACGATTTTTTTGAGCGTGTCGTCGCTCTGGCTCATCGCCACGGAATATGGATTATTCACGATTTAGCCTATGCTGATATCGTTTTTGATGGTTATAGGGCCCCCTCTATCCTACAAGTTCCTGGTGCGATTGATGTCGCAGTTGAGACGTACTCCATGTCTAAATCTTATAACATGCCTGGTTGGCGAGTGGGATTTGCTTGTGGCAATGAAGAGTTGGTGGCAGCTCTTACGCGCATTAAATCCTATCTGGATTATGGGACATTCACTCCTATTCAAGTAGCAGCAATTGCTGCACTTGAGGGTCCTGATGATTGCATCCATGAAATTAGAAACTTATATGAGCAGCGACGCAATATTTTATGTGATGGTTTACAAGATATGGGTTGGTATGTTGAAAAACCTAAGGCAACGATGTTTGTTTGGGCCCCAATTCCTGCATCTTACCGACATTTAGGATCCCTTGAGTTTTCTAAGTATCTTTTAAAAGAAGCATGTGTAGCTGTATCACCAGGTATCGGTTTTGGTCAACAAGGTGATAACTACGTACGGTTTGGTTTAATTGAGAATCACCAACGCACACGCCAAGCGCTACGTAATTTAAAGGCACTATTTAAACGAGACGGTTATTTGCAGGCTGTTTAAATGCAAATCGTAGTCAATGGAGAAACACAAGCCCCCGCCGGCAGTAAGCAACTCGCGAGTCATGGAGGGTATTATCCCAACGCTTTGACTTGCTTGGGTTGTGAGGCAACCAATCCACCTTTAGCAGATGTATTACGCCTGTTTCACCAATTGGATGGTCAATGGTTAATTGCTTCCCCTGTTCATTGGGAGGCAACTCATAATGATGCAATGATTGTGGCCGCAGATGCCGATCTTCATTTGGATAAGGAAGAGTCCCATTTATGGTTTGCAAGGGTAGCTGAATTTTTAAAAGCGAGTGACATTGAGTGCTTTTATCATGATGCTTGTACTTGGCTTCTAAAGCTAGATGGTAAACCAGGAATTACAAGTAAATCCGTTTACTCAATTCTTCACCAATCGATAATGCCTACCCTAAATGCTCTTGATAAAACCCTATTTTGGCAACGACTGCTCACTGAACTCCAAATGTATTTAAGTTCATGTCCTCTCAACATGGAACGCGAAAACAAGCCAACCATTAATGGGCTTTGGCTATGGGGGGAAGGGGAGTTCTATCCTAAAACTCAACAAACAATCCTTACTGACGATGAAGTATTTCTTAATCTTGCTGGAGAACTGGGTCAATTCGAAAGGATATCTTCATTTTCAATATTGGAAAAAGATAACCTAATTTTGATTAAATATCCCAATCACATTGACCTATCTGCTCTACAGCAAACAGTGCAAAAGAATAAAGTTAATTGGTATTGGAATAACTTGGGTTACTCCCAGCAACCCCGTAGGTGGTGGTCGAGACTATGGAGAAAATAATAATATGCGGATTAAACAACGAGAAGTTCCACCTGTACTTCCCTCTTTGTCGAGTTATCCTGCTTTCCTTCAACGAATTTATGCGTCCCGTGGTATTCATCATGAAGTCGAGCTAGACAGAAGTCTTAAGGCCCTGTTGCCTTTTCAATCATTGATTGATATCGAAAAAGCAGCTTCTCGTTTAGAAGAAGCGCTACGTGCGCAAGAGAAGATCTTGATTGTTGGTGATTTTGATGCGGATGGTGCCACTTCAACAGCACTTGCCATTTCGGCATTACGTATCATGGGGGCTTCACAGGTTGAGTTTCTGGTGCCTAATCGTTTTGATTTTGGTTATGGTTTAACTCCTGCCATTATTGATATAGCAAAAAAGTGGCAACCTCATTTAATCATCACCGTTGATAATGGTATCGCCAGCATTGAAGGCGTTGAGGCAGCAAACGCTCACGGTATCGATGTACTAATTACTGATCATCATTTACCAGGAGACACTTTACCTAAAGCGTGTGCGATCGTTAATCCTAATCAAGCGGGTGATCTTTTTCCCAGTAAATCCATCGCTGGGGTAGGGGTGATTTTTTATGTCATGCTTGCTTTAAGGCGAAAGCTCATTACAACAAATTGGTTTGCATCGCAAGGATTAACTGAGCCCAATATGGCTCAGTTCCTCGATCTAGTTGCTCTTGGTACCGTTGCTGATGTTGTTCCCTTAGATCAAAATAACCGTATTATGGTTAATCAAGGTCTGGCTCGTATTCGTCAGGGTCAGTGTCGTCCCGGAATCCAAGCGTTAATTGAGATATCTGGTCGCGTCTGTTCTCGACTACGTGAAAGTGATTTAGGTTTTGCTGTAGCTCCAAGGTTGAATGCCGCGGGAAGATTAGATGATATGTCATTAGGGATCGAATGTCTTCTTAGTGACAACTTGGAAAAAGCACAGATGTTAGCCTCTCATTTGGATGAACTAAATCAAGAGCGACGAGTGATTGAGGCTGAGATGAAAGAGCAAGCGATGGTAGCTGTCGAGAAATTAACAAAAAAAATGGAACACTCTCATCAGTTACCTGTTGCTTTGTGTCTGGTTGATGCCTCTTGGCATCAGGGTGTCATTGGGATCCTTGCGGGTCGTCTGAAAGAGCGCTATCACAGGCCTGTGATAGCGTTTGCCAAAGTAAGTGAGACTGAGTTAAAAGGCTCCGCGCGTTCAGTACAGGGATTAAATGTCCGTGATGCTCTTGCAGCTGTCGACAAAGATAATCCTGGTTTAATCACAAAATTTGGAGGGCATGCCATGGCCGCTGGCTTAAGCATCTCCCCTGCAAACTTTAGTGATTTTCAGCAGGCTTTTATTGCTGAAGTAGAGAAACACATTGATATATCCCAATGTCATGGGGAACTTTGGACGGATGGTCCTTTGGGCGCTGCTGATTTGAACATTGAAACGGCGATGGTTTTACAAGAAGCAGGTCCTTGGGGTCAACAATTTCCTGAGCCTTGTTTCGATAACATTTTTGAGGTGATTGACCAACGTTTGGTGGGGCAACACCACTTGAAATTAACGTTGGCTCATCCAGAGGGTGGCCTATTTGATGCCATTGCCTTTAATATTGATGTGAACCTTTGGCCAAATTATCGTGCGAAGCAGATTCATGCAGCTTATAAGTTGGATATCAATACTTATCAAGGCCGAACCCGATTGCAATTGGTGATTGAAGCTTTGCAGTTGTATAATTAATTTGTATAATTTAAGGTCAACTGACCAGAATATCAGGTATTTTCGTTGTTATCTTCAGCACTAATTTCGCCCATATCTATTGCGCCAATGATTGATTGGACGTACACACATTTCCGCGTATTTATGCGCTTGATTGCGCCTCGCGCGCTGCTTTATACGGATATGCAGACCATTGGGGCGGTCATTAGCAATCCACGGACCCTTTTTTTTGATGCATCAGAGCACCCCTTAGCGCTGCAATTGGGTGGCGCTGATAGAGAAAAGTTGATTGAATGCGCAAAGATGGCTCAGGAACGAGGATTTAACGAAGTTAATTTAAATTTAGGTTGTCCCAGCGACAAAGTGCAAGCTGGGCGTTTTGGGGCTTGCTTAATGGCGGAACCTGAGCGAGTAGCGGAGTGTATCAATGCTATGAAAAATACTGTTGCTATTCCTGTGACAGCAAAAACGAGAATCGGAATAGATCATTGTGACAATTATGAGTTCTTTGCATCATTTGCCCATAAATTAGTGAGTGCCGGTTGTGATAAATTGATTGTGCATGCACGAAAAGCTTGGCTTCATGGTTTAAGCCCCAAACAAAATCGTACCATTCCACCTTTGCATTATCAGTTTGTTTACCAAATTAAACAAGAATTGCCCAATATACCTATTGTAATCAATGGCAATATTAATAGTCTTGAGGAAATTAAGGAGCACCTTTCACATGTAGATGGTGCTATGCTTGGAAGACTTGCTTGCCAAAATCCTTATGCGTTAGCGGCTATACACCATTACTATTATCCAAACCTTGCTCTTCCTAGTCGCTATGATATTTTAGAAAAATATCTAAATTATGTTGAGGAAAAATTTTCTGAGGGAGTAGCATTGAGTATCCTACTCAAACCGTTGTTTAATTTTGCCCATGGCTTACCGGGATCAAAACGCTGGAAAGAGAGCCTTTTGAGAGTTCAACAAACTCGGCAACTTGCGGAATTACGTGAAGTGACAGTGGGGTTGTGATTTTAATCGATGAAAAGGTGTACAACAGAACCTATAATATAGAATGTTACTATGGCTTAATTTATCACTATTATTGTATAGCGGATCAATAGAAAAGTAGGTTGGGGCCTTGGCCCCACTTAAGTGATATGATGCTCTAAAGTTGTTGGGCCAAGGTCCAACTTACAAATTATACAATCAAAATGTTTTTAAAATTGCCCGCTGAAAAGCTATTTCCATAGCTTTACATGGCATTTTTAACAATTTTTTAGTAAATTAAGCGGTTTTAAAAGCTCGAATTGTCTAGAGGATTATCAAGGCTATGCTAAATACCCTGATGAAAAAAATGTTTGGTAGCCGCAATGAACGTACTTTGCGACGCATGGAAAAAACAGTGCAAGCTATAAATGCATTTGAGCCGCAAATGCAAGCACTGTCTGATGAAGAATTGGCTGCTAAGACAGCTCATTTTAAATCCCGTCTCGCTGACGGTGAAACATTGGATGAGCTCTTAGCCGAGGCATTTGCTGCGGTACGCGAAGTTGCGGTTCGTACATTAGGATTAAGGCATTTTGATGTCCAATTAATGGGTGGAATGGTTCTTCACGAGGGCAATATTGCAGAGATGCGTACAGGGGAAGGTAAAACATTGGTCGCAACACTTCCTGCCTATCTAAACGCTTTAACTGACCGTGGTGTTCATATTGTCACTGTTAACGATTACTTAGCAAAGCGCGATAGCCAATGGATGAAACCTATTTATGAATTTTTAGGCTTGACGGTTGGGGTGATTTATCCCGATATGCCACATGCGGAAAAGCAAGCTGCCTACCGATCTGACATTGTTTATGGAACTAATAATGAGTTTGGTTTTGACTATTTGCGCGACAATATGGCTTTTAGTCTAGGAGATAAGGTTCAGGGTGAGTTGAACTTTGCCATCGTCGATGAAGTGGATTCAATTCTCATCGATGAAGCCCGCACCCCATTAATTATTTCAGGAGCAGCTGAGGGCAGTTCCGAGCTTTATAGAAAAGTAAATGAGTTAATCCCACAATTGAAAAAACAACAGGAAGAGGGGGATGGTGGACACTACACTGTTGATGAAAAGCAAAAGCAGGCTCATTTAACAGAAACAGGTCATCAGTTTATCGAGGATTTACTGATTGAAAAGAACTTACTTGATCCAGGTGAGAGTCTTTATCATGCAGGTAATATCATTTTGATGCATCATGTGAATGCAGCTTTGCGTGCGCATGCAATGTTTCATCGTGATGTTGATTATATTGTTAAAGACAATCAAGTTGTTATTGTGGATGAGCATACTGGCCGTACCATGTCTGGTCGGCGTTGGTCAGAAGGGTTACATCAAGCCATTGAAGCAAAAGAACATGTTGCTATACAAAATGAAAACCAAACATTGGCATCCATTACTTTTCAGAATTATTTCAGACTCTACAATAAGCTATCCGGGATGACTGGAACTGCAGATACGGAAGCCTATGAATTTCAACAAATTTATAATCTCGAAGTTGTCGTTATTCCTACAAACAAACCGATGATTCGTCATGATCAACCGGATTTGGTTTATCTGACACAAAAGGATAAATATGAAGCAGTCATTGAAGATGTCAAAGATTGTGTGAAGCGCAAGCAGCCTGTCCTAGTGGGAACTGCATCTATTGAAGCTTCTGAATTACTTAGTCAGTTACTAAAAAAAGCCGGCGTTAAACACCAGGTTTTAAACGCCAAATTTCATGAAAAAGAAGCACAAATTGTGGCTGAAGCAGGTAGACCCGGTGTTGTGACCATTGCAACCAATATGGCAGGACGAGGAACAGATATCGTGTTGGGAGGTAGTCTAGCCGCAGAGCTCGCATCGTTATCAGAAGAGGCAACTGATATTGAACGCCAAGCGATTAAATCAGACTGGCAGAAGCGCCATGAAGAAGTCATCGCAGCAGGTGGCTTGCGGATCATTGGTTCAGAGCGTCATGAGTCTCGTCGCATTGATAATCAGCTGCGAGGTCGCGCTGGCCGTCAAGGGGATCCAGGTAGTAGTCGATTTTATTTATCATTAGACGATAACCTCATGCGAATTTTTGCCTCAGAACGTGTAGCATCAATGATGCGTCGATTGGGGATGAAGCCGGGCGAGCCTATAGAACATAACCTGGTGACCAGAGCAATTGAGAATGCTCAGCGTAAGCTTGAAGGGCATCATTTTGATGTTCGGAAACAGTTGCTGGATTATGATAATGTGGCTAATGAACAACGAAAGGTTATCTATACACAACGTGCTGGTCTCATGGCAATTAAGGATCCACAAGAGACCGTGGAAGCGATGCGTCAAGATGTCATTTATAGCTTGGTAGATAATTTTATTCCCCCACAAAGCTTAGAAGATCAATGGGATCTGCAAGGACTGTCACAAGCTTTACTCGAAGATTTCAAAATTAAAGCCGACATTAATGAATGGATTGAAAGCGATCACAGTTTACAGCCAGAGCAGATTAGGGACAGGATTTATGCTCTTTGTAGCGATCGGTATAAAGAAAAAGAAAAATTAACTGGCAGAGAAATTCTTGCCAATTTCGAAAAATCTGTAATTTTGCAAACGTTAGACAATCATTGGCGTGAACATTTAGCCGCCATGGATCATTTGCGGCAGGGTATTCATTTACGTGGTTACGCCCAGAAGGATCCAAAACAAGAATATAAGCGTGAAGCATTTACGTTGTTTTCAATGATGCTGGATAATTTGAAGTATGACATTATCCGCTTGCTGTCTTCGGTTGAAGTACAAACCGAGGCGGACGTGAATGCGGCAGAGGAGCAACGCCGTGCAGAGCAAGCGCAAAAAATGCAATTCCTTCATCAAGATGATTCGGTCACTGACACCCAACAAACTGGTGATACAACGTTTAGGCGTGTTGAGAAAAAAATTGGCCGCAATGAGCCTTGTCCTTGCGGTTCAGGCAAAAAATATAAAGTATGTCATGGAAGTTTAGCTTGAGGGTAGCCGTTGCTGTTATCTTTAATGCAGAAGACAAAGTCTTAATCACTCGCAGGCCCCTGCATGTTTCTCATGGGGGCATGTGGGAATTCCCTGGCGGAAAACTTGAGCTTAACGAAAGCCCTGCGGAAGCACTCCTGAGAGAAGTAGAGGAAGAGGTAGGACTCAATATTCTGACGTATTCCTTTTTAGGTGAAATTACGCACTCTTATGGCACTAAAACGGTCCATCTACTTGTTTTTAGCACCAAAGAGTACAACGGAATTGCCGCCTGTCTTGAGTCACAAATGGATTTATGTTGGGCAAATATTGATGACTTATCTAGCTATGAGTTCCCAGAAGCAAACCTTAAGATTATTGAATTGCTTAAGCAAAATTAGGCTTCGCTTATCGTTTTGCCAACTAGTACGGTGGCCCGCCTAGACAGGTAGGAGCCCTCCTTCCGCGCCACCCCTCGTTCAAGATCGTTACCTGTCAAAATCAGTGTGTCATTGTACTACAAAAACCTGCGATTGAAGCTTAGGATGTGTTGGCAATCTGATTGTCTACTACAATAAAGACAATTAATGGACTAACAAAGCTGAGACAAGCTCATGATCCCACGTCTTACCTCTTCTACAGCAGTATCCAACAAAGTTAGAACCTTTTTACAAGAACTTGAAAAACTATCCGATTTTCAGGGAGAAATTGATGAAGCTTTAAGTAGTCGTGTTGTTTTAGCAACGGATAATAGTGTATATCAAGTTCTCCCTGAAGCAATCATTTTCCCTAGAACTGAAATGGATATTTCTCTGATTTTTAAATTGGCTATTACTGAGCAGTTCCGTGATTTGTCTTTTGCTCCAAGAGGAGGAGGTACTGGGACTAATGGCCAATCATTGCATGCTGGCATCGTTATAGATTGCTCTCGCCATATGAATCATATTCTTGAAGTGAATCTTGATGAGGGGTGGGTTTTGGTTGAGCCTGGGGTGGTCCTGGATCAGTTAAATGAATACTTAAAGCCATATGACAGGTTCTTTGCTCCTACGTTGTCTCCAAGCAATCGTGCAACAATTGGTGGCATGGTAAATACGGATGCTAGTGGCAAGGGGTCAAAATTATATGGCAAAACCAGTCAACATGTGTTGGCAATTACAGCAGTTTATCTAGACGGACAAATCCATACGAGTGAAGAGATTGATGTCATTTTAGTGGAAAAGATGAAAAGGTTGCCCGGTTTTGTAGGTCAATTTTATGCGCAATTGGAGCAGACTATCCAGGAGCATCAAAAGACCATTAATAAACAATTGCCTCAATTGCACCGGTTTATAACGGGATATAATTTAACCCGAATTTATTCAGACGATGGAAAGCGGTTCAATGCTAATTATGCTTTAACCGGCTCTGAAGGCACTTTAGCCTATGTCAGCAAAATCAAATTAAAATTAACGGCAATACCAAAATATAGATGTTTGTTTGTCGTTCTTTATTCTTCTTTTAGTGATGCTCTTGATCATGCAAAACATTTAGTTGAGTTTGAGCCAGAAGCGATTGAAACAATGGATGGAACCATTTTGAATTTGGCTAAAACCGATATTATTTATTATTACGTACAGTCTTTCCTAACCTCTAGACATGATAACAAGATAAACGCCATAAACTTGATAGAATTTGTTGCGCATGAAGAAAAGGCATTGTCTCAATATGAAAAATCTTTTAAGCAAACGTTAACAGGGTATGACTTTCATTTTGTAACTAACAATGAAGATATCGCCAATCTTTGGGAACTGAGAAAACGCAGTGTTGGTTTGTTAGGAAAAGTAAAAGGTGCAAGAAAACCGATATCTGGAGTTGAAGACACCATTGTTCCGCCTGTTCACTTGGCAAACTATGTCAAAGAATTTAGGGAGTTGCTGGATTCTCATGGTTTGTCTTATGGGATGTATGGTCACATCGACGTGGGTTGTCTGCACGTTCGGCCTGAATTTAATTTAATGGAAGAAAAAGATAGGCAAATCTATTACGAAATCATAGAAAAGGTTGCAAAACTAACCCAGGAATACGGTGGTGTACTATGGGGTGAGCACGGCAAAGGATTTCGCAGCGAATTTGTACCGATGTTTTTTGGGGATGAACTTTATACCGAACTCAGGAAAATTAAATCCAGCTGTGATCCTTATAATCAATTAAATCCTGGAAAAATAGCTATTCCACTTAATAGTGATGAGCCTCTAATAAATATACGCTCAGAAAAAACGCGTGCTGCTTCAGACGGTCAAATTAATAATCAATTCCTGGATCCTTATCACTTACCCTTAAGCTGTAACGGCAATGGGGCGTGTTTCGATTATAACTACCAAGATGTCATGTGTCCTTCTTATAAAATGACCAGGAATCGAATTCATTCGCCTAAAGGAAGAGCAAGTTTAGTCAGAGAGTGGCTAAGACAATTAAGCCTCTCCTCAGAGGTTCAGGGATGGTCATGGCCACTGGAAAAACAAATAAATACTTATAAAAAGCATCATAATCAATATGATTTTTCTCATGAAGTATATGCAGCCTTGGAAGGATGTTTAGGTTGTCAGGCATGCAAATCACAATGTCCAGTTAATATTGATGTACCTTCTTTTAAAGCAAAATTTTTGCAAGCCTACCACACAAGATATGCTCGCTCATTAAAAGATTTACTCATTGCCTATAGCGAACGCGTGGGTTATCTTCAAAGTCTATTTCCAAAATTAAACAATTACGTTCTCTCCCATAGGTGGGTGAGGTGGTTTTTAGGCAAATACATTGGACTTGTTGATCCACCATTATTCAGTAATCCGAATCTTCATTCACTCTTAAAAAAGGAAAATATACCGTGGCTGGATTTGAATCATTTACCTTCTAAGAATAAATCGATAGTTTATGTGCAGGATGGGGTTACCAGTTTTTATGAAGCTGAACTTGTGAGCAAAGTGTGTTTATTTATAAAAAAAATGGGTTTTGATATTTACGTATTACCTTGGCTTGAAAATGGCAAAACCCTACATGTCACTGGTATGCTCAAATCATTTGCAAAAAATGCACGCAAAAATGCGCTACTGTTCCAAAAAATATCGGATCATGGGTTAACTATGGTAGGTCTTGATCCCATCATGGTACTAACTTACCGCTATGAGTATCCCGAATATTCACATAAAGGCTACAATAGTAAAATTTTGTTGATTCAAGAGTGGTTATCTGCAGTTATCGCTAGTGAAGAAGCTAAGGAACTGCAAATACAGACTAAGGAAAGTTTTAATGATTATCTATTACTAAGTCACTGCACAGAACAGGCAAATTGTAGTGAAGCATTAGAGCAATGGAAGGATGTTTTTAAATTCTTTGGATTGACCCTGACTCTCGAGAAGACAGGATGTTGTGGAATGGCTGGGTCTTATGGGCATGAGGCGATCCATCAATTAGAGTCACATGGTTTGTTTGATTTATCATGGAGAAATTACTTTAAAGACAATACCAGTTTCTCCAATACCTTGGTTGATGGTTATTCATGTCGAGCGCAAGTAAAACGTCTCACTGGTTTGAAAGCTCAGCACCCTATTGAGATTCTGCTTGGTTTACTAAAATAGAAAACAATTCTTAAATATCCCCAGGATTAGGAGTCAATTTAAACGGGGTTGGGGAGCTTGGTTTATATGAATTTTTGTAGTCTTCAAAATTCTTATAACTTGCCTGGGTGGAAATTTTTCGGTAAGAGTCTTTTCTATTAAATGCGGAGGCACTGAATGAGCTAGGGACATCGCTAGAGGGAGAAACGGAAATTATAATCTCTGGTAGTTATATTATTTTGCAATTTTATTTTTGGGTGGCAGGTGTATTTCACCGAGGGCTTACCCCTAAAGAGTAATTGTTGACGTCATAAACAATATCAATCAGAATGCACATTTTTTATATTCAATAGTTAGTATATATCATGGTATTTATTCGAAACGCTTCACAACCTATTGGAGCACGGTACTCTAGCGCAACTGGCAGGCTAAAACAGGTCATTGTTGAAACATCTGAGGTGCCCACGAAAAAGGTCGCATTACTTGGAGACTCTACCCTAGACAATGGTTATTGGGTACAAAAAAAGACCCCTTACGACAAGAAAACGCATACCGTAACTCATCAAACCGCTGTAGCACTCGCGAACAATGCTAAATCTTGTTCATACGAGATTGGAAATTTTGCCGTTGACGGAGCTACCACAAATGATTTGATGCACTATTGTTATTTAAATAAAGTGTTACCTACAGATACTGATCACACTGATAATATAGTTCATCAACTTGATGCTGTTAAAGAATGGAGGCCGGATGTCGCTGTATTGAGTGTGGGCGGTAATAATTATCGGGAAGCTTTGTTAGGCACGCTAATGAGCCAATTAAGCTACCTGCAACTTCTTTTAAGAATAACACCAAAAGATGCCAAACCAGAGATTAAAAAGGTGTTTACGCGAGTAAAAGCAACTTTATTAGAAGAGTATAAACAAATAATCGATAAGCTCGTTGAGGAAAACCCTCAACTCAGTCGCATTGTCTTGCTATCGCAATATTATCCTTCAATCACAGAATTCACCCCTTATGTTATATACACAGGGTTTTCTCATGTCGCACGTGCAGAAGGAAAAGGGCAAGATCCCTTTACTGCAGTCCAAGACACCATGGAAGAGCTTTACCGAGAATTGATGACGTATGTAGCCACGAAAGGTAAAGAGGTTGTTTTTGCTGATGTAACTTCATCTATGAATCCCTTAGGGGGTAAGCATACGATGCAAATTGAGCCTAATGAACGAGGCTCTACCATTATGGGTCGACTCATCGCCAAGGCGGTTGAGTATACTTTTCCGGAAATTGATTCCAGTAGCGATGAAAAGCCTATCGCATTGCTTCGTATGAGTAGAGACGAGCAGAGTATTCAGTCTCAGCTTTTGAGTAAAAACGATATCACCCATTTTAAAGTAAAGACTATAGCGGAATTTATCCGTGAAAATCGTTATCGTCATGTGAGTTTATTCTTCTCACCTTCGTCAAGCTTAGGATGTCGTTATGAGAGTGCCTACCATCTCATTATGGGAAAACAGTTTGATTCCGAATACAGAGGATTGTTTGCTTTTGGATTATTAGATGCTAGTTTGGTTACTGTTATGGCTTCTTATTTATGGCGAGCTGCTGTCAATGAGAATCTTCATGCTTCTCTCAGAGTGGCGGCAGGTGCTGTTGCAGCCCCCATTTTGCTGGGCAAAACGATTGTGGGTTTATCTTTGATGTTGGCGCTTGCTTTACCTGTCTTGGGATACCATCAAGTGGCAAGTCATTTTTCTAAAATGGATGAGACTCAAATTCAATTCAGTCAGGAAAGTACTTCCTCCGAGGTTGATAGCACGGATAAAACCACGATGTTTCTCTAGAGCTTGAATATAAATGCCTAAAATACTTATGAGTGCTTGCCTTTTAGGGCAAAAAGTTCGTTATGATGGCGGTGATTGTTTTCAAAACCATCCGCTTTTGCTGCAATGGTCTAATGAGAAACGAATCATCACGGTTTGTCCTGAAGTGGCTGGAGGCCTACCTACCCCGAGATCGCCGGCCGAAATTCAAGGTCAAAGATCAGGCCTTGCGGTGTTGAATAGGATGGCTTTTGTGAAAATGAATAATAATCAGGATGTCACTGAAGCTTTTCTGAAAGGGGCACAAAAAGCACTTGAGCTAGCTAAAAAACATGATATTCGTGTTGCTATTCTAAAAGCCAAAAGTCCATCTTGCGGATCGGATATGATTTATGACGGCACATTTACACGAACATTGATGCAGGGAGAAGGCGTCACTGCTGCTTTGTTAAGGAAGCATGGTGTGATGGTGTTTGATGAGAATCACATTGATGAAGCTTTGCATGCAGTACAGACTTTGCAGTGAATCTACTCAAACCGATGACTTAATAAGGACATCAATGCTCCCGCAAGAAGAATAATTACTCCTAAGGCCTGGATAAGATTAATTTTTTCTCCTAAGAGAAGTATACCGAAAATCACAACAAACACGGGCTCTAATACAGATAAAATGGACGCTTGCAGCGAGCTGATGTGTTTTAATCCTTCCAGCAGAAAGACAATCGGCAGAGCTGTACAAATGATGCCAATGCCACAAATATTGAACCAAACATTCGTGCCTAAGGGAAGCAGAAAGGTTTTCTCGAGCAAAGCGGCAGCCAAGGAAACAAGCATGGCGCCCATAGAAATGAATAAGGTAGATACAAGTGCAGGAGTGGTATTATTTTTACTTACAATAATATAAAAGGCATAGAGAAGTGCCGAGACCAGACTTAATCCAACCCCCATAAGATCAAAGTGTAGTTTGCTACCATTAACCAAAAATAACATGCCAACAAGAATCACAATGAGTGCTAAATAATAAATCTTGCTAATTTTTTGTTTAAAGAATGCAAAATTAATGAGCAATACCATGGTGGGATAGGTAAAAAAGATGACCATAGCCAATCCGGAGCCAATATACTCTGTCGCTACAAAATACAAAATAGAACAAGTACCATAGAATGCAGCGCCATAAAAAATAATCTTAATTGCTTCTACAACATTCAGTTGCATCTTTTTAAGCTGAGGAAGTAAAAGAATGCACATAAAAAGACTGGAGACTAAAAAGCGCCAGAACAGCATATTATTTACGGAGATATTAGCGTTCATCACACTAACACCAAAATAACCGATTAGCCCGAAAAAAAGACCTGATAATGTAGCGTAAAACGTTCCGCTTCTTACAGTTGACAAAGGGATACCTCAAACAATGACTGCTCTGTATTATGCCAGATAAGAACTTTATGGAGCAAATGAGAATAGGAGGTTTAACAATTAACTACAACTTTGGAAAAATGACCTTTTATCGATATCTTGCTCTTGATGGCAAACAATGAGAGGTTTTGGAATGTTGAAAATAATGGCAATATTCAGCCAAATTAACTTATGATACAATTGCATCTTTTTGTAGTAGATTTTGGGGGAGGAATGTTAGATCTTATTCAGTTGTGGGAAAATACGCAATCTACTCAACATTCAAGCAAAGAACAACTTTCCCGTTCTTATCCTAGTGACACCAAACAAGCCGCAATTAACTTTGATACTAATACAACTCAATCAAGTTTTGAATTTACAGAGTCTCCAAATGTTATTTTTGTAAAAAATATTTCGACTTTAGAGCCTGCTGATTTTTATGGTGATTTACCAGAAGTAAACCTAACAAAGGAAGAGGAAGAGTCTCGATTAAAAGTAGTTGAAGAACAAAAAATCAAAAATTCGCATTTTTACGATGGCAAACAAATGGTTATCACCGGTGTGGTTTACAATGAAAGCACTAACACACTTTATTTAGAGGCCAAAAAAGTGCCTTACTCTTTTATTGTAGCGCTTAGTAATAAAAGGTTCCCTGAGGATAGTATTCTTTATCAGCTTCGTTTTTTTAAGACGGGTGTTCTTGCTCCATTGATAACTCGTAACGGCATGTCGATGTTATTACAAAGAGCCGCTCTTGGATTATATTCAGTTCCTGGTGGTTTTTTAGAAGCTCATGATGAAGAAAAAAGACTAAATTCCCATAATGGAAGTAATTTAGTTGTTGAAACTGCTGCCACAGAATTAAAAGAAGAGATCGTGGGCATTAAGGCTACAGATAAACTGCGTTTTGAGTTTTCCAAACCACAAATTACCTCTATTTCGTTTAGAAAAACAGGTACTAATCCAATTGGCACAGTTGAGTTTGTTGCTCCTTCCTATGCAGACTGTCATAGTAGTTATTTACAACAGGTTTTTCTTACTAACCAGGCCGAAGATGCACGTGAGCATACTACTCAACATGAATTGATACCTTTAGATTCTCAAGAAAGAGATACACTTCTGACAAAATTATTAACTGGCCCAGTTAAATTGCCTGGTGCAAGTTTATATCTACCTGTAATGTTGAGTTTGACTCGTCTTGAGAATCAAACTCGTATGATGGTTTTCCCTAGAACTATTCCTAATAGCTTATCAATTGCATGGCCATTGAGTATCTTTACGACAAAGCCAATGAAATCTATACCTACACCTAAAATTGAGCCAGATATTGAATCAGATGATGAAATTTATGGCGAAGGCTTCAACCTAATTTCTTAATGCGCTTAGATTGCTCAATAAATAAGGAGGATTATTTAAAAATAACCTTCCTTATTTATGAGTCTAAATAACCTTTAATTACAACTGGCAGATCGCCAAATCCAATTTAGCATCGGTTTCACGAACTTCACGCATCGTGGTGATTTCACACAATCTTAAACTCAAACCATGATGCCCTAATTGCATTCTTGGAACGATGCCAAATGACTTCTCAATTCTTAACAAAATAAGATGACAGGACGTTTTGGGAGGTAAAGGGCGTTGATAAAATCCATTCAACATATCAATTTTATTGAATTTCGCTGTATCGCGTAGTAATGCCAAATATAAACTAACCACAGAATATAATGTTCTCAAGCTATTCAACCAACTAGCCAAATCCCTTTGCCTTAATTCAGGTTTTGATTCTAGCCACAACAAAAGTTGTGGGGAATACATTTCGCAATCAGAGCTATGTGTGGCTTGCGACACTCTGATTGATTGTAGAAAAGAGTTTTGATGAATATCGCCTCCAAATCGTCCCACGACATGCGTTAAGATTTGGATTTGACTACATAGATGGTTATATAGGTTATCAGAGATGGTAGTTGTATTTGCCTTATTTGAAGCATGCTCAATACGCATCAGCTCTTTTAGCAAACGACTCTTAAGTTCGGGCTTCTCAATAAGCTTGATGACTTCAATTACATTTTTCAGTGCATAGTGATGGATGACGGGATGGGTTTCCTTACAGGCTTGTTGGATGGTTTGATAAAGAGACTCAATCCTTAATGCGATCTTAGGCAAATAGTGAGTGGGTAACTGAAAGGTAATTGTGTCTTCAAACATATAAAATTTGCTTTCCTTAGCTGACTTTTTGTTCAGTGTATCATAAAACAACAATAATACAAAAAATTGTAAAAAAATTAAAAACTTACAATATTTTATCTATCATTGCGCTTGTGAAGCAAATTGTAAATATTGTTGGTGTAAATTTTCAATTTTTTCTTCTAATTCGGACAGTGTACCATTATTGAAAATAATATCGTCCGCTATTTCTTTTCTTTTACTATCGTCAAGCTGCACTGCCAAAATAGCCTTGGCATGTTCTCTCGATGTCTTATCTCTGGCCATAACGCGTTGAATTTGATGTTCACGATCAGCTAATACAAGCAGTATGCGATTTAAATAAGGATACCCTTCTCGATCATTTAAAAGAGGAATTTCAATGACAGAATAAGCACTCTTACTGCCACGGAGTTTTTCCTTGATACGCTTCCTAATGAGAGGGTGTAGCAACCGTTCTAGCCAGAGGCGCTCTTTAGGGTCATCAAATATAATGTTCCTTAAAGCTCGGCGATTAAGTTTGTTGTCGGCAGTAATAATTGCCTCACCAAAATGATCTCGAATCATCTGATAAGCAGGCTCACAGGGAGCACTAACTTCACGAGAAACGTCATCAGCACTAATAACTGTTATGCCTCTATTCCTAAACAAACCAGCCACAGTGGATTTCCCACTAGCAATGTTTCCTGTCAAGCCTACGCAATACATTAAAGTTTCCGTGGATTTAAATTTCTACAAGTAAACGGGTAGACATAACAGGTCTCAGGAATGGCACTGTTTTCCTGACAATAAGCTTTAGCCGCAATGGCTGCATCATCAGCATCATCGTAAATGTTGCTCATCCATGGAGTGGCAGCTTCATCAAGCGCTACACAGCGCCACATAGGTCGAATACTCATACCATTAACGATCATCTCACAATCTTGTTTGGAGGTCTTACATGTTGCCGGGACCCGGCTTTGCCTTTTACAAGCTTCGAAAGCGCGATTAATAGCCGTAAGCTGGTAGTCATTATGGCCATACCAGTCTCGGTTCTCAGCATCATGAGCCTTACACTTCCAAAACGTGGTGTCTATTAATGTAGCCCCAAGAGAAATTTGGCTCAGCAAAAGTAAGCCGCTAAAAATAATGGTGTCTACTGTTTTATTCATTTTCTTTGTTCCCACCCATTATCTTAACCAATTGATCAAAGGCTACTGCCTTCTCAAAATACCATCCTTGCATTAGTTTCACCTTATATTGCTGCAAAAAAGTAACTTGTTCTTTCGTTTCCACGCCCTCAGCGATAATTTCCAGTTGTAAAGAATTTGCCATATGAATAATCGATTTATTTAAATATTCGGTAATTGCTCCTGTACCAATAGCATGAATAAAAATTTTATCAATTTTCAGATGGCTAAACGGAAAATGTTGCAAATACTTAATGCTGGCATGGCCTGTGCCGAAATCATCAATTGCTAAAAAATGACCTCTGTTTCTTAGCTCATGCATCTTAGCAATAAGCTCTTCGTTGTCCTGGTCTAAAAGTTGTCTTTCAGTGAGTTCAATCATTAATTGCTGAGGTTTAATTTTATACCGTTCACATAAATTAAAAAATTCAGTAAAGAAATTTGGGTGAGAGAAATGAATGGCTGAGACATTCAAGGCAAGATGAAAATCGGGGTGTGTTTTTAGTAATTCCTGAGACTCTTGTAAAGCTTTTTCAAGCACTTGCAGTGTGATAGGAATAATTAAACCAGATTGCTCGGCTTCATCAATGAAAAATTCTGGCATCACTTGCTTCATCTCAGTTTGCCATCGTAACAAAATCTCAGCTCCACAATAAGTATTTTTCGAAATATCTATAATGGGCTGGTACAGTGGTTGGAAGTCATGATGTCTGATGGCATTGTTTAATGCATGGGTTAATGAAAATCGTCGGTTTAAGATCCTTCGTAAATGAATGTATAAGAGAAAAGAGATAAAGAAAACAAATAAAGTAGCTATTACGATATGAAAGATAGAATATTTTCTAAATTGCTTACGATCTCCCACAAGAATGACTTTAAAGTTATCTAAATGCTGGAGTGGTGCTTCAGCCATGTACAGTGCTGGTTGAGAAGTGGCAAGAGGGTCTTTACCATATTGTAGTACGATTTCTTTGGCTTTAGTGTTAAAAAGCCCCGCATAGACTATTTCAGGTGGAACTGAATTTAAGACATTCTGAATCAACTTTTCTAGAACATAAATTCCAAGATAATAATGACCAAGCTTTTGTTGCAATAAAAAAACATTTTCTTTTAACTGATCCATTTTTAATGGACCGAAGAGTGTGGGACCTTCGTTGGTGAATGAAGGTAGAGAATAGTTCTCTGCTAACGTTGAGCAGATAATCTCATTATTCTCATTTCTGATAACTAACCCCGAGATCAATGGATTATTAAAGGTCATCGTCTGCAAAAGTGGTAATAGCTCCTTTTGGCAACTGGGAAGTTCGCGACCATATAAAGGAAGGGAATAAGCTGACGTAAGTAATCTTTCTATTAAATCATCCAACTTAGCTCGAGTTTGATCGGCAATAACTTGCACCTTATGGTGAGTTTTGGATTGATTATGCTTCCACTGATAATAGAGGGCAACGGTAAGAAATGAAATAGTAAGCAGCATCCATAGGATGTTTAGTGCTTGTTCCGCAGTGGTAGGATCACTATGGCTGTTCTTTTTCATTGCTTTTGCTGTAAATCGCCTTTATAGAGTTTAGTGTGATCTCAGCTAATTTCTCAATAGTTTGTTTGTCAGAATTCAGTGGGGGTAACCAATATAACGTTTTTCCTAATGGTCGTAAGAGCGCTCCTCTATTCAGAGCCTCCAAATAGAGTTGATAACCAACACGTTTATGTTCAGACTCCACTAAATCGGCTGCGACCATGGCGCCAATTCCTCTTAGACGGCATAATTTTCCAGTTATTGAGGCAATTTCGTGGAGGAGGTGTTGCATATGCAGGCCTAGCATTTCGGCTTGTTCAATAACTCCTTCTTTTTCAATCACTTTAATAGTTGCCAGTGCTGCACTTATAGCCAACGCATTCCCACTGTAGGTATGTGAATGCAGGAAAGATTTTCCTTTCTCGTAATCATCGTAAAACAGCTCATAAATTGAATTTTTAATTAACACACAACTCAATGGCACTGTTCCTGACGTTAGCCCTTTAGATAAGCAAATAAGATCCGCCTGAATCTTGGCATGTTCGCAGGCAAGCCACTTTCCGGTTCTACCTAAGCCAGTCATGATTTCATCAGCAATGAGATAGATATCATTCTTTTTTGCCCATGTCGCTAGCTTTGTCAAAAAATCAGCGCTGTAGCATTGCATGCCTCCAGCTCCTTGAATAATGGGCTCAATAATAATGGCACAAACATTTTCTTTGACGCTTTCAAGTTGGCGCAAGATGACAGGCCAAGTCACGTCTGCATTTGACCATAAGGGGTCTTCTTTATTTGCAACATAGGGCAGGGAATGAATAAAATGCGATCTAACGCCGAACCCGTCATACGGTTGCTTGTAGAGTCCTAAATCGCTGATACTTAAAGTCCCTAGCGTTTCCCCATGGTAGCTATTTTGGAGCGTAATGAATTCATTTTTATGAGCTTTATCTTTTAATTGGCAAGCATGAATAGCAAGCTTCATGGCAATTTCAACTGCACTTGAACCGTCGCTTGCGAAAAAGATGTGTTGGTTTTGGCTGATGTCAGCCAATTTCTCACCCAGTTCTACGATTAAAGGGTGGGTGGTATTCGCTCCAATGACATGCTCAAACTGATCCAATTGCGTTTTAATGGCTTCAAGCACAGCCGGGTGTCCATGCCCCAGTGATTTGCACCACCAACTTGATAGTGCATCAATGATAGGACCTTTGTCAGTGTACAAATAACTTCCTTTTGCGGCTTTAACCACTAGAGGGGGACAATGCTGAAAATCCTTCATTTGCGTACAAGGATGCCATATATGTTTTAAGTCTCTTTGAATGATTTCGTCTACGTTAACCATGGTTGTATTTTTTGGTTGACAATAAAAAAGGGGACTTTATCATGTCAGCAAGTGAAGGGGAAGTAACCGCAGGAATGACAAATTCGGGATTATTAATCCAAGGGGAAAACGTGAATAAACACCGACATTGGACCATAAGTGAAATCACTGCTATTTATGAGCAATCATTTAATGATTTGCTTTACGAGGCACATCGCATTCATAGAGAACATCACCCAGCTAACGTTGTTCAATTGGCCAAGCTACTTAGCATTAAAACAGGAGCTTGTCCTGAGAATTGCGGCTATTGTTCACAAAGTGGTCACTATCAAACGCATGTAGAAAAAGAAAAGTTGATGACCGTTGATCAGGTTTTAGCGAAAGCGCAAGAAGCAAAAGATAATGGCGCCAAACGATTTTGCATGGGTGCAGCATGGCGTTCGCCACCGGATAAAGCCATACCACAATTAAAAGAGATGATTGCTGGTGTCAAGGCTATGGGCTTGGAAACTTGCATGACCTTGGGCATGTTGACAGAAGAACAAGCCTGCGCACTAAAAGAAGCTGGCTTAGATTTTTATAATCATAACATTGATACCTCGCCGTCTTATTACGATAAAGTAGTCACTACAAGACAATTTAGTGATCGTCTTGAGACACTAGAGCGTGTTCGTCAAGCAGGTATTCGTGTTTGTTGCGGTGGTATTTTAGGACTCGGAGAAACCCGCGAGGATAGAATAGAATTTTTACTTACTTTGGCGAATATGGAATCCCCTCCTGAGAGCGTGCCCATCAATCGCTTAATTCCCGTTGAGGGAACTCCTCTTGCAAAGGCTAGTCCTGTTGAGGGGATAGAGTTGGTTCGTACTATTGCAACGGCGCGTATACTTATGCCGACAAGTGTCATCCGACTCACTGCGGGTAGGACGGAAATGAGTGATGAGCTGCAAGCACTTTGTTATTTTGCAGGAGCCAATTCCATTTTTATCGGTAACAAACTTCTCACGGAAGACAATCCAACACAGAATAAGGATCAACAGTTATTTGAAAAATTAGGTCTAAAGGCGTTTGCAGAAACATGCTAAATGATTTAGTTGTTGATTATTGCAATCAGCTTTTAAAAAAAGGGTTATATCGTCAGCGTCGTTTGGCACCGGAAATTGATGAAGGCATTCTTAATTTTAGCTCGAGTGATTATCTTTCATTAACGCAAGACCCACGAATAAAACAAGCTTTTCAACGAGGCTTTCAAAAATATCCATCGGGTAGTGGTGGATCGATGGTAGTCTGTGGCTATCATACCATTCACAGAGAACTTGAAAGTACTTTTGCACAGCGATTAGGTGCGGATGATGCTCTTCTTTTCAGCTCAGGATACGCAGCCAATTTGGGGGTTGTGTCCATGCTCGCTCGTTTAGGAGCTCATCTGTATATCGATAAATGCATTCATGCTTCATTTTATGATGGTATACGTCTTAGTCGCCCCAGTTTCACTCGCTTTTTACATAATAATCTTCAGGATTTACAAGAGAAATTAGCTGCAATAAAGCCTAACCCTGTCATTTTGACAGAGGGTGTATTCAGTATGAGCGGTCAAATGGTTTCTTTAGAGAAGATGAAAACGTTATGTGAAAACGTCAAAGCTGAACTGATTGTTGACGAGGCTCATGCTTTTGGGGTGCAAGGACATCAAGGATTAGGAGCTGCACACTATCATCAATTGACACAAAAAGAGGTTGTTCTACGAATCGTCCCCTTTGGTAAAGCATTTGGTTGTCAAGGAGCAATGGTTGTGGGGCGAAAGGAGTGGATTGATGCTTTATTGCAATCAGCGAGATCCAATATTTATTCGACTGGTGTTAGTCCGGCAATTGCTTATGGCTTATTGGAAACGCTAAATATCGTCCTAGCTGCGGATGATAGAAGGCAAAAATTGTTTCAATTAATTAATTATTTTCAGCAAGCCATCAAAACGTCTCCCTTAACCTGGAGACATTCAAAGACTCCCATTCAGCAATTGCAGTTAAACTGTCCGCACAAAGCTTTGTATTACGCTAATGCATTAAGAGATAAAGCAATTTTTTGTTCCGCGATGCGCGAACCAACCGTTAGCAAAAAAGATACAGGGCTGCGGATAATTTTAAATTATCAGCATGAACCGAAAGATATTGATCGCTTGTTGTCACAACTCCATTATATTTATGAAACTGAACATTGAAAGAAGAGGCAAAGGACGCCCACTTGTCTTTTTCCATGGCTGGGGGTTTGATCATAGGGTTTGGTTACCATTAGCAACAGCGTTGGAAACTCAGTATTCCTTATATCTCGTTGATCTCCCAGGATTTGGTCTTAGTTCACCAATGAGCTGGAGCGATTTCAAAGATAGGCTACTACAGCAATTACCTAAGCAGTTTGTGATTATTGGCTGGTCTATGGGGGGGCTATTTGCTACCAAACTGGCCATTGAGGCCAGTGAACATATCATGCACTTGATAAACGTCGCATCTTCCCCGCGATTTATTAAAAATGAGAATTGGCCTGGAATTGAAAAACGGGTGTTTTCTACCTTTTTTAAAAACTTAGCAACAAATCCTCAACAAACCATTTCCGAATTTATTCATTTGCAACTAAGAACATCCCGACTGCATTGCAGTAAATATCAGAAAAACAATTATCATCCTATTGAGTTTCAACCACAGCCGGAACATTTAAAAACTGGATTGGAAATTCTAGCTACTTGGGACTTACGACATGCTCTTCATGATTTTCATAAACCGGCGAGCTATTTATTTGGTAGGCTTGATGCCATTACACCTGTAGCAACCATGGATACCATGCAACAATTATATCCGGCATTTAATTATGTTATGCTTGCTAAAGCCGCGCATATGCCTTTTTTGTCCCATCAGCATGAATTTATCAAATGTTTGGAGCAGTTGTTAGCATGAAAACCTTCTTTATTACTGGCACTGATACGGATTGCGGAAAGACATATGTAACTTGCCAACTTCTTAATCATTTGCATCGATTTAAAAAGAAGGCATTTGCCATTAAACCCGTAGCGAGCGGTGGACTTCAGCAGAATGGACAATTAATTAGTGAAGATGTCATTAATTTACAAAAGTATAACCAACATTTGGCTTGTCCTGTGAATGGCTGGACATTTTCTTCCCCAATCTCACCACATCTCGCTGCAAGAGAAGAGGGAAGCACTTTAACCATCAAAGAAATCGCAGCTTTTTGTTTTGATGAATCTTACGCAAGCCTGGATTATCTTCTTATTGAAGGGGCAGGCGGATTATTAGTGCCTTTAAATGAAAAAGAAACCTGGTTGGACTTTCTAAGTTTAAGCAAGGTTCCCGTCGTTTTAGTTGTAGGTATGCGTCTTGGTTGCATAAACCATGCTTTATTGACTGCCTCCGTACTTCATCATTATGGTTTACCTTCTCTCGGGTGGATTGCTAACTGCTTAGATAAAAACATGTTGGCTTTAGAGGAAAATATCGCAACCCTTGTTGATAGAATGCCTATGCCTCTGATAGGAACTGTACCTCATGAAGGGGCGTTTGTTAGTCATTCTTTGATTCTGGAAAATCTATAATTTCGTTCACCATTCTATGCTTCTGATCTCGAATTACCGCCGCTTGTCCGCGGTATGTCCAGACTGACGTGATGAATTCCGCGGTCGATGTCTTCCAATTAGAGCGTAGGTTGGGCCTTGGCCCATAGCCGTCAGGCTAAGAAAGAAATTGTTTGTTTAACTTATTGAAATAATAATAAAAAAAGCTAGAGTACCCTTTTAAATTTTTTCCCGCCAGGAAAACAACCAAAAGGGACTCTATGCTGCTGGATACCCTATCAAATATTCCTCAAGAAATCTTTAAATTTTTTACTTATGAAGCGGATCGGATAGGAAAGGAAACAGGTTTTCAGAAACGCCGTTCAAAATTGACACCTAGTGTTTTTATAAAATCATTGATAACGCTCTGTTTTTCAGAACATTTTAATTTGGAACTTTTCTGTGGATTGGTAAAAACGCAAAAAGTTTATATCAAAAAACAATCATTACATGAGCGATTTAACGAACGAACAGCCGGATTTCTTAAAGCCTTTTCATTATTCTGTTTAAAGCACTTTCAAATGAAAAAGTTACCTCAACTCCAAGGATTGGAGCAATTTAGTAGCCTTAACATCATTGATAGCAGTACTATATCCTTACATCAGGCGCTGAATGAGCTTTTTAAAGGCAGTGGCGGAGCCGCATCCAGTTCCGCTATGAAAATCCAAATGATGTTTGATTATCTTGGTGGACAAATAAAAGAGCTTACTCTAACTTCGGGCTGTGATAACGATCAGGGCTTTGATAATTATTTTAATACTATTGAAAAAGGAGCTCTTTATTTAATGGATTTAGGTTATTTTAAACTGAACACGTTTAAGAAAATTATGGAAGAAAACGCTTTCTTCATAAGCCGCTTGCTCACCGGAACTAAACTTCTAACACAAGATAAGAAACCTTTTGATTTACTCGTTACCTTGGAGAATGCTGCACCATTCTTTTCTCAGCAGGTCCTTATGGGAGCAACGCATAAAATTCCTGTCCGCTTGGTCGCTCAACGATTACCACCAGTCATTGCCGAGCAAAGGCGGAGAAGACTTATAAAAGATCATCGTCGCCGTGGTTCCACACCAAACCAGGAATCGTTGGCTTTACAAAGTTGGTCTATTTATATTACCAATACCTCTGAAACTCAAATCAATAATAAAGCAATTCATCAAACGTATGCTTTACGATGGCAGGTAGAACTCCTCTTTAAATTAAGTAAATCCTTAATGCATATTGACTCTATCAAAACTAAAAAGTTTGCTCGAGTGATTATTGAAACCTATGGTAAGTTTATTGCAATGATGCTTTTGTTTTTGCTATGCAATCCCATGCGCAACATAGAAGGCAAACAACTCTCTTTTTATAAAGCCTGTCACCAACTAAGTTCCAAGGCTACTGGATTGATTATCGCCCTCATGTCTCCTTATCGATTAAAGCATTTCTTGAATGATTTCTATGAAAATCTCTCCCTCTTTGCTATCAAAGATTCAAAAAAGAAACCTCTTTTGACCTTTGACTTCTGCGAAGGAGAGTGCTTTTAAACTCTTAGCCTGACGGCTATGGGCCTTGGCCCGACCTACACTTGCTTGCTGCGGAATGACGGACGCCAGGTTGTTGTAGTAAAAATAATCATACTGTATTATTATAAATGCTTATGTTTGGGAATTTTGTGGCAAATATTCTAATAGATGTTGGTCATCTAGCCCTAGAAAACAAACCTCACAACGTTGTTCCTAATGCGGTTGTTAAGCTATAATTCAAAGCTATTTCTAAAAATAAACAAAAATAGTATGAATGATCGAAATTTGTGGAGATTAGTTGATGCCAATTTATGAATATGAATGCAAAAGTTGCCATCATCATTTCGACTTGATGCAAAAAGTGAGCGACGCTCCAGTAAAGCAATGCCCACAGTGTTTTGAGGATACCGCTGTGCGTTTGGTTTCTGCTGCCGGTTTCCAATTAAAAGGAACAGGCTGGTACGCAACAGACTTCAAAAATAAAGATAATAAAAAAGAAGCTAAAACAACAACCGAGGGTTCATCTACTGCAGATAAGAAACCCGCGGACTCGCCACCACCTGTTAAATCAGAGAAAAAAGGTGACAAAGATTGAAATCTAAAACATTCCGTCGTTATTTGTTAGCAGGTCTTGTTGTTTGGTTACCCATCGTGGTGACCTTCATTGTGCTGCGTTTTATTGTAGAAATGCTCGACCAAACGATGGCATTGCTGCCTGCTGCCTATCAACCTGATCGCATTTTTGGGATGCATATTCCGGGTTTAGGAGTCGTTCTATCTCTTTTAATTATTCTACTTACTGGCGTGATTGCCACCAATTATTTTGGTCAACGGCTGGTTAACTTAGGTGAAAAAATACTTGCAAGAATTCCTTTGGTGCGCTCAATTTATAATGCAGTTAAACAAGTTATTAACGCATTATTCGCGACGAATAGCCAAGCCTTTCGTAAGGTTCTGTTAGTAGAATATCCTCGTGAGGGCATGTGGAGCCTTGCTTTTCTAACTGGTAGCACGAATGGCTCAACGATTTCGCGGCACACAGGGGAGGAGATGATTTCTCTGTTTGTACCGACAACACCAAACCCTACTTCAGGGTTTTTGCTAATGGTTCCGAAACGTAATGTGCTTGAGGTAGATATGACGGTAGACGAAGCATTGAAATTTATTATCTCATTAGGAGTAATGCAACCAACAGCGATTGCAGCTCCTGAATAAAGAATTTAATTATATAAGATAGGCGGCTTTTATGAGATCACATTATTGCACCAGTATTAATGAAACCATGCTTGGACAATCTGTTAATGTTTGCGGTTGGGTTCATAATCGTCGTGATCATGGTGGTGTGATCTTCTTGGATATTCGTGATCGTTCAGGTTTAGTGCAAGTTGTTTATGAGCCAGAATTCACAGCGGTCTTTGCAGTTGCTGAAAAGCTGCGGCATGAATTCGTTGTCCGCATCACCGGGACAGTACGCAGCCGCCCGCAAGGTATGTTCAATGATAAAATGGCCACTGGTCATATTGAAATTCTAGGAACGGAACTAGAGATATTAAATCAATCAAAGACACCGCCATTTTTACCTGATGAATATCAAGCTGTAAATGAGGATTTACGTTACCGCTATCGCTATTTGGATTTAAGACGAAGTGAAATGCAATACAACTTAACTCTGCGTCATAATATGATTAGTTGTATACGAGGCTATTTAAATTCGCAGGGTTTTCTTGATATTGAAACACCTATGCTTACGAAGGCGACTCCTGAAGGTGCTCGTGACTATTTGGTGCCATCGAGAGTGCACCAAGGTCAGTTTTTTGCTCTACCGCAATCGCCGCAATTGTTTAAACAATTGCTGATGATGTCAGGTTTTGATAAGTATTATCAAATTGTGCGCTGTTTCAGAGATGAGGATTTACGAGCAGATAGACAGCCTGAATTTACGCAGCTTGATATTGAGATGAGTTTTATCAATGAGTCTCATATTCAGACATTGATAGAAGGTATGCTGCAAAAGGTTTTCAAAGAGGTCTTGCAAATAGAATTGCCAGGGAAATTACCTAAGATGACTTATGCTGAAGCGATGCGGCGATTTGGTAGTGATAAACCAGATTTACGTATTCCGCTGGAATTGGTTGATGTGGCTGATTTGGTCAAAGGCTGTGATTTCAATGTGTTTGCAACTGCAGCAGCAAATCCAGAGGGTAGGGTTGTGGCCCTTAAATTACCTGGTGGTTGTGAGTTGAGTCGTAAGGATCTTGATGGCTATGGGGAATTTGTCGGCATCTATGGAGCTAAAGGCTTGGCGTATATCAAGGTCAATAATCTTGAACAGGGCATACAAGGTTTACAATCGCCGATCCTTAAATTCCTTTCTGAAACCTGCGTGAAGGCTATTCTTGATCGTATGAATGCCAAGACAGGTGATGTGGTTTTCTTTGGAGCTGGTCATGCCCAGCTTGTGAATGAATCAATGGGAGCCTTGCGAGTCAAATTGGGCCATGATCGTCATCTCGTTGAGGAGGGTTGGCGTTTATTGTGGGTTGTCAATTGGCCAATGTTCGAGGTTGATTACAAAACTCAACAATTGCAAGCCATGCATCACCCATTTACTTCTCCACAAGAATTATCGACAGAAAGTTTACGCCAAAATCCAACTACAACACTTGCCAGAGCATATGACATTGTCATTAATGGTTTTGAAATTGGTGGTGGTTCAATTCGTATTCATGATCCTAAACTGCAACAAACCGTCTTTGACTTGTTGGGAATAGGTGAGCAGGAAGCAAACGAGAAATTTGGATTTTTACTGGATGCTTTGGAATACGGTTGCCCTCCTCATGGAGGTATTGCTTTGGGTATTGATCGTTTAGCAATGCTGTTAACCCATTCCAGTTCAATTCGTGACGTTATTGCGTTCCCTAAAACGCAGTCGGCTGCCTGTCTTTTGACTAACGCTCCGACTCCTGTGGGTGCTACACAACTTAATGAGTTAGGAATTCGTCTTGCGGCCACTTCAACATCCAAATAAACATCACAAAACCAGCATCTTCCACCGATTTTGCTGGTTTTATCTTAGTCTGATCCTATGCGTGGTCAGTTTGCAATTGGGTTCAGGGGTAGCGCATGCAAAACCCGAGGCTAGTTCAAATCAACTCATTGAGTACCTTGTCCAGGAAAGGATGAAATTAACGCTGACTATTAATGAAGTCAAATTAATGACTCCACCAGTGGATCGTGCTGCTTATCTTAAACAGCGACAAGAAAATGATGCCATGCTGGCTTTGAATCAGGCGAAGATCAGTAGCTTGGAGAGTTTTCTTGCTAACCAAAAGCAGCAACAACAAGATTTTACCCAACGGTTAAAGCATCTGCAGCAAACACCGTTATCGCAATCGGCACAAAAAAACTCACAAGAACGCATCGGCAAAATTAATACCCTTAATGATGTCAATAAAAAAACGATTGAATTGATTACAGAAAATTTAGCATTAGCCAATCGCTATCAAGAGGCTTTAATTTTACAGAAACAACAACTCGACCTGTGGAAATCAAAAGAGGAGATGCAAGAGCAATTACAAAAGTTGCGAAATCAGGAGGACAAATTAAATACATCTCTTGTTCGCTTATATAACAATACCATTAAACTGCAGCAAGAAATTAAAACCGATGCGGGTTTTCCTGCGACTTATGTCGCCGAAGCAAGATTATTGTTAAATAACCAGGTGATCAACTTAACACAATCTAAAATAGCTGAAATTGATTTACAAAAGAAATTAGTTAAAGCTGGTTACTTGCTCTTAAAAGATCCAAATATAAGAACCCTGCAGAAAATTACCGACACTTATAAAGGCGCCATCACACAATTATCAGAGATGGAACAATCTTTAAAGAGGATGGCGGCCATATTGACTGAAGAAAAGGCTCATCTACCGAATGATAAGTTAAAACAGCAATTTGTAGCATTATTGCGAATTGTGAATACAAGAATCGAGGGTATTGCTATCCAACAGCAAACGTTGCAAGAAGATTTGGAAAATCATCAAGAAGAATTAAAAAAGCAACTTTCTGTGCGCCAAAGCCTCTCAGAATATCGTCTGGACAGTTGGCCAATTATCATTAAGCAGTTATCTCACATCCCAACACAATTTTATAGTTATTTAAAATCACTTGCTTTAAAAGTCAAAGATAATTATTTGTGGCAAGACATGATTCCATCAGTTTTGTTGTGGGTCATGCTAGGGATCATTCTTCTTGGAGCTTATGGCTTACATAAGTTATTGAAACCACTAACAAGTGACAAGGAGCGATCGAGGCTATCTGGACATTTATACGATGGTGCTTTAGTGCTACTGAGTCGCAACATCCCACAGTTGGCTTTTTTTGCACTTATTTTTACCATATTGTATGCCAACCACATTCTTTTTTCTAACTATCAATTGCTACTCAATTTGATTTTTGTATGGCTAATCTTTCGTGCTTTAATTTTAATTGCCCGTCTGGTTTTGTTGGAGCGAATTAGTGATTCGTCAGGCAAGGATGTGCGCTTGTATTATCGTATTAAGTGGCTATTGTTAGCTGGAGGATGGACAACTGCATTGATGGTGATTAGTCATCTATTACCTCTATCTATCCTCCTTCAGGATATCTTTAATCGCTTATTCATGCTATTTCTTTTGGCTGTTTCTTTAGTGGGTTGGAAAAGCAAAGATGTGATAAGTCATTTATTGCATCCGATGTTAAAAACCAAAAAAAGATATTTTCGTAATGCTGTCATGCTTCTGGTTGTTTTAATTCCATTAACATTATCTGTGACTGCGATGATAGGTTTAATAGGCTATATCAATATGGCTTGGACAATGAGTCGTTATGAAGTTCAAATTTTACTTATTATTACTTGCTATGTTCTAAGCCGAGGTTTATTAATTGATGCCTTAGAACTGTTATCAGAGTGGATGATTTCCTCGATGCGTAATGGCTGGCTGTGGACTGAGGTTTTTTTAAAGCCCTTGGATAAAGTTGTTCGCCTTATGCTACTGATTTTTAGTTTGTTTGTTTTGTGTCAATTGCTTGGCTGGCATTCTGATTCTGTCATCATCGCCAATTTACTTAAGTTTGGTGAATATCCATTAGTGAATTTATCTGGGGTGTATATCACACCAATTAGTGTCCTTGAATTCCTTATTTTGCTTTCCGTATTTATTTGGGCAGCGAAATGGACGCGGGAATTCGCTTACCGCTGGCTCTATCGAGATGCTAGGGACGCTGGGATACGAAACAGTCTTTCAGTATTCACCCAATATGCCGTTATTCTTATTGGTGGCTTTATCACTCTGCGGGTTTTAGGTCTTGATTTTAGTGGTATGTCGATGGTTATTGGTGGTCTTGCTGTTGGTATGGGTTTTGGGCTGCGTGACTTTGCTTCTAACGTTGTTGGTGGCTTAATGCTTCTTATCGAGCGTCCGGTGAGGGAAGGGGACCTGATTACTTTGGGCAATTATGAAGGGAGAGTAGCACATATTGGTATTCGTTCAATGCGTGTATCCTCATGGGATAATATGGAAGTATTAATTCCTAATGCAGAAACATTTAACAAGCCTTTCACAAATTGGACTCATCAGGATAGCATCGTACGGACTGTTATTCCTATTAAAGTGAGTCGTGCTGATGATCCAGTGATGATCCAGCAATTAATTTTTGATGTTTTAGCCGTTATTCCCGAAATCGTGAGCGAGCCCGCACCTCAAGTATTTTTGACACAAATTGATGATGCGTTAATCGAATTTGAAATAAGGTATTTTATTAATGTGCAATTGCATACGCGGTTTGAGATTCGCTCAAAAGTATTATTTGCTCTTACCGCTCAATTTAAAGCTGCTGGAATCAAACCACCGATTCCACCCATCAGCGTCGAATTGAAAGAAGGTGAACATGCCTCAGCTACTGCCAAAAGTACCGTTGAGGAGTGAAGCTGAACTCCTAGAACGTTGTGCACTGATTGAGGGGTGGAGCTTCTGGCAATTAGCTGCCTCATTACAAATTGACATTCCTTCCGAACACACTAAACGCAAAGGTTGGGTAGGGTTAGCGGTTGAGATGGCTTTAGGTGCTACGGCAGGAAGTAAATCACTTCCTGATTTCTCCAGCCTGGGTATTGAGCTTAAAACGTTACCAGTTAGCAGTACCGGAAAACCAGCCGAATCCACCTTTGTTACCAGTATCCCTTTACTCACTATTCACCAACAACAATGGGAAACGTCTCAATGTTATGCAAAATTAAAACGAGTACTATGGATCCCTGTAGAAGGAGATAGACAAATTCCTTTTCCACAAAGGCGAATAGGACATGGTTTTTTATGGTCTCCTAACCCAGCACAAGAATCTATTCTTGCTAGTGATTGGCAGGAGCTTGTGTTTATGATTAGTAGCGGCCATCTGGAAAAAATTGATGCAACTATCGGTGAATACCTTCAAGTAAGACCTAAAGCTGCCAATGCAAGATCACTTTGCTACGGTTTTGATCAAGAAGGGAATAAAATTTTAACCCTTCCTCGAGGATTTTATCTACGAAGCGGGTTTACGTCACAAATTTTGAATCTTGGCACTCGCTTGCAATAGACGCTTTGCATCCTTCATAAAAGTTGATAAAGTTAAAAAAATCTTCAATTATCAAGGGAGTAACTGATGAAAAAAATTGCGCTCTTTATGTTTTCTACGATCACCATGATGAATGTATATGCGGCAGCTCAATTGACTGGCACCCCGGAACAACAGATTCAACAATTAAATACTCAAATACAAACTCAGTTAAAGCAATTGCAAGCGCAACAACAGCAACAAATTGATACCTTAAATTCGCAATTGCAAAACCAAATAAAGCAAATACAGGGTCAATTACAAGATCAGATCCAGAAGGTTAATCAGCAAACCCAGGCACAAATGAAACAGATACAAACTACCCTTCAGCAACAAATTCAACAAGTTCAGCAGCAAGCGGTTCAGAGTAAGGGCGCTAGTTAAGGGGAGAGGCATTCGTATATTCCCTCTCCCTTGTGGGAGAGGGTAGGGTGAGGGGCAAATCTCTATTTATTCTCTCGATATATATGCTGCGCAGAAGCTTGTACTGTTGGCATAATGGTTAACTCAGAAATATCCACATGCGCGGGCCTCGTTGCACAATAATAGATGGCATCAGCAATATCATTTGCACGCAAGGGTGTAAAATCTTGATAAAATGCTTTAGCTTTGTGTTTATCTTGCCAACGTACCTCACTAAATTCCGTTTCGACAGCACCAGGGGCAATTTCAGTAACCCTTATTGGGGTTCCGAACAAATCCAAACGCATTGATTTGGTAATCGCCCTGACTGCATGTTTACTCGCACAATAAACATTACCACCGGGATAACACTCCTCACCAGCTATAGAACCAATATTAATGATGTGGCCTTGATTGCGTTTAAGCATTCCAGGAAGTATGAGACGACTGACGTAAAGCAATCCTTTAATATTGGTATCTATCATTCTTTCCCAATTCTCAAAAGCTCCCTTTTGCAGAGGATCGCTTGATAAAGCAAGCCCAGCATTGTTGATTAATATATCAATGGCTTGCCATTTAGGAGGAAGTTCAGTAACGGCAGATTCAACATCCGCTTTTGAACTGACATCAAGAGATATTGGCAAACTCTCGGTTGAATATAGTTCCTGAAACTCTCGTGAAAGGGTCTCAAGACGCTCTGTTCTGCGAGCACATAAAATGAGTTTCGCTCCATTTAACGCAAAGATGCGAGCACAAGCTTCGCCAATTCCGCTGGATGCCCCTGTAATAAACACGATTTTATCTTTAACACTCTGCATTGAATTGGCTCCGTGACTGAAAAAAATAGACCAGATGCTCTCAGGGGTAAATTCCTACTATAAATACGGTAGTGTGTCAAATTGTTCATACATTTTTGCTTCTTCTACTCTAGCACGCCTATATGGTTTTAAACGATTTTGCGTTTAATTTGTTGCCAAACATTAAAAAATAAAGATAATTGCAACAGTCGATTCTAGTCTTTCCATAAGAAGTAGGATTGGCCCAACAATTCTAGAACATCGTAGCATCTAATCTTGGGTCAAGACCCAAGAACATCGAATTACCGTGGCTTGACCACGGTATCCATGGTTCATTGAGGATCGCTGGGTACCGTGGTCAAGCCACGGTAATTCGGTTTTTGTTTTTAGCACATAAAGAAGCTTGAAGGTCGAATATTAAGGAAGATTCATGAAAATGTTGTTTTGTATCAAGACGGATCATCAGATGATCCCAAAACAACATTTTTAACGTGGCCTAATAATTGCCAGCTGTTTTAGCGTAGCCTGGGTTAGGCGAAGCCGTAACCCAGGGCTCTCTTTGGTAACCTCATCACCATTAAATGCGTTTGCTGACCCTTAAAAGCGCCTCCTTTCATCGCATATTCACCTACTGGTTTGAATCCAGCTGTCTCGTAGACATGCTTGGCCCTAGGATTATTTTCATCAGGATCAATGAAAAAAGTATCAGCCATCGGATCGATTTGTTCTTGATAGAATACCGTAAATTTTTTTAATGTTGGTGCGGCTAGTCCTTTTCCTAGAAAGCTCTTATTGCCAATGCCAAAATCAAGGCTGATAGTATGTCCATCCCTTGATAAATATTTTCTATGAAGTTCAGTGACATCCTCTTGTGAGTCCAAAATTTCATCACTTAAGAGGAAAGCAAAGGGTTGATTATTAACAAAGCCTACCCAATATTTTGTTGTCCCATAAAAATAGTGCTGCTTGCGTCTATGGATAAAGTTGCGTATATCATCCTTATGCTCTTGGCTGTTGTCCCAGAATTCTTGGATGTGAGGTAAGCTTAGCCATTCAAAAATAATGTTTTCGTGTTGACGATTAGCTTTCTCAAAATAAATCGAGTTAATCAAGTCTTGAATCATTGCAAATCCTTACATTCTACAGATTATGCAGAATGATCCTTGATTACGGCTTTGCCGCATAAAGGCTACACTGCTAGTATTAAGTCTATTTTCACTATAGCATGCATACTATCATGAACATTATGGAACGAGATAATGCATACTTGGCCTAATACAGAAGTTACAAGCCTTCTAAAGATTGAACTGCCAATTATACAAGCACCCATGGCTGGTGGGATTACAACGCCAGGGTTAGTGGCTGCTGTATCGAATGCTGGTGGTTTAGGATCGTTAGGTGCTGGATATATGAATCCAGATGCCATAAAAAAAGCCATTGGTGAAATTCGGCAATTAACTGATAAACCATTTGCTGTGAATCTTTTTATTAATGAGAAAGTGAACGTCGCTCAGTTAGAGATTCAAAAAGCCTGGGAAGCAATCACTAAATCATGTGAGGAGTTAATTAAAGATACGAACATGGTTTTGCCTCAACCCCCATATTTACCTTCATTTGAAGAGCAGATGAAAGTTATTGTTGAGGAAAATGTGCCAGTTTTTAGTTTTACATTTGGCATACCGTCAAAAGAATTACTGAAAGAATTAAAAATTAATAATATTAAACTCATTGGTACAGCAACTACGCTTCAAGAAGCGATATTACTTGAACAAGCCGGTATTGATATTATCGTGGCTCAAGGTTGTGAAGCAGGGGGCCATAGAGGAACCTTTATTGGCAAGGCTGAAAATGCCCTCATAGGCATCAGTTCACTAGTACCTTCCTTGTTAGACAATCTTAATACACCTATTGTCGCTGCTGGTGGCATTATGGATGAAAGAGGAATTATTTCTGCGCTTGTTTTAGGTGCCGCGGGTGTGCAAATGGGAACAGCTTTCTTAACATGCACTGAATCTGGCGTACATCCTAAATATAAAAATCTTCTTTTAAATACAAAGCAGGATTTAACAGTGCTCACCAAAGTTTTCTCTGGAAAATTAGCACGCGGGATTCGCAATAAATTCATTGATCATATGGAAGCGCATCATAATGATATTCTTAAATACCCTATACAGCATGCTCTAACCAGTCCAATGCGTAAGTATGCACAAGAACAAAACAATACGGATTTTATGTCAATGTGGGCGGGGCAAGCTGCTTTTTTATGTCAGACACTTCCTGCTCAGCAACTAATTAAAGAATTAAATAATAAGATAAAAAGTAATTCCCACGTCATTCCGAGCGAAACGAAGGATTTCCTACGAATGATACAAAATACGTATAGCCATGAAATGCAGCAACAACTCAAAGAAAGCCTAGAATTATTGAAAATAATTTTAGGAGATGAGCTTTTAGGGGTTTATCTTTATGGCTCATCTCTTGTAGGTGGACTACAAAAATACAGTGATATTGACTTATTCGTTGTCTCTAACCGTGCGACCACCTTAGCAGAAAAAACCAGATTAATTGCTAATCTTCTTCAAATCTCGGGTATTTACATGAAAAGCTCCAAGTTGCCTATTGAAATCACTATTGTTGAGAAGGCAGCGATTAATCCTTGGCATTATCCCCCAAACTTTGATTTTCAGTATGGTGATTGGTTACGTAAATCTTTTGAGAAGGGCATTGTTGAACCATGGCTGACCCATGAGATGCCTGATCTTGCGATAATTGTTACTCAAGTTTTGTTAAAGAGCCAAACCTTATTTGGGTTAGAACCTCAGCAGCTATTGGCGCATGTGCCATATCATGATTTTATAAAGGCCATGCTCCATGATTTAAATAGACTTGCTACTGATCTTGAGCATGATACTCGAAATGTTCTGCTTACTTACGCGCGGATCTGGAGTACTTTAGAAACAAATGTGATAAGGTCTAAACCTGCTGCGGCAGACTGGGTAATGCATTATTTACCTAAAGTGTACCACCCTGTGATGAAGCGGGCCAAATCGATTTGTATCGGTGTAGAAAATGAATATTGGGATGATATTAAATTACTTGTAAAGTCTTGCGCAAATTTTATGGTAGATAAAATCAATGAACAAACTTCATTGATAAACTTTGATGATCCCAACAAGTTAATCAAACTAGCTGAGGAATCATTTCCAGGAGATCCCTCGCTTCGCTCGGGATGATATGTGGGGAGTTATGATAAAAAAACGCTAATGCCGAAAATGGAACTTTATTTAAGTCGTAACTACGTGCTTGGTTAAGAGACACTGTCGGTGCAATTAATTCTCATATACTCAATATAACCGACAGGTTTCGCAGCGTCTATACTCGCATAGAAATCCTTACCCAGTGTATTATTTTTTAATAATACCCAGTCAATTCGTGTGCAAGAGCGGTCTTTCGCTATTTTTTTTAATTGATTCACTAACTTTGTGCCAATTCCCATTCTTCTATATTGTCTTTTTACATATAAATCATGTAAATAAAGACCAGGGCCGTCGAAAAGTGGGAAATTACGGTTAGTCATTGAAAAAAGTGCAAAGCCAGTTGGTATATTTTCTATCTCACTTATTAGCACTTCAGCACCTGGTTGTGATGAAAAAAGAATTTGAGATAAGGATGTCCTATTTTGGGAAAACCTTTCTATCACTTGCCCTTCAGTGAATAACTCAATTAAAGAATTATAAATAAAATCTAGATCGTTAGGGCAAGCTAACCGAATATTGATGTTTTTCATATCTTTATTAATTTTAATGCAATTAAATGAATCATATGATAATCCTAAAAGGAACCTAGAGCCAGAACATCAAAACCGATAAACCCATTTTTCAAAACTTTCCATATAGGTAGTTAAAAATTCGCGGGTTTGATCATTTGAAAGATGACCCTCTTTATCGAAGATTTTATCTACATGTCCTACATAGGCTTCTGGTGCCTGCATACACCAAATGTCTAAAAATACAAAGGTTTGCCGAAGGTGCTGATTAGCACCAAATCCACCTGGTGCACCAGGGGAGGAGCTAATCACAGCACCTGGTTTCCCACCCCAAATGCTTTTGCCATATGGTCTTGAGCCCACATCAATTGCATTCTTCAGCGGTGCTGGAATGGAACGATTGTACTCAGGAGTGACGAATAAAAAACCATCAAATGTTTTCATTTTTTTGCGAAAAGCTACCCACTCAGGAAGTGGATTATCGTGATCATCAGGATCTTGGTTATAAAGAGGAAGTTGTCCTATTTCAACAATTTCCAGCTCAAGAGAAGAGGGGGCCAGTTTAATTAAAGCCTTAGCGAGCTTACGGCTCCATGCTTCCTTGCGCAAACTGCCTATTATAACTGCGATTTTTTTACTCATGCGGTCCCTCGTATATGAATCCCTTTATATTAAAATAATAGTTAATTAGTAGGAATTCAATTTTTCTAAATTACTCCATTTGCCTTTAGCGTTTTTCAGACATCAAAATGATACGAAAGAGAACTATACTTAACTTAATGAGTAACATAAAAAGGATTTATATGAAAACCTATCAAAATCCTCAGCCATACGCAGTGGATCGTGTAAGTAAACTAAAAGATAAGCCTAATAATCTAGAAGGCTCTAAACATAAAAAGGGCATAGGGACTTTAGACCAAAAAACGAGTAAAGAAATTTTTAAAAGAGAATCTGAAGAACAGGCTTGGAAAGATGTTCTTGAAAAGCATGGTATTACCTTCCAATAAGAGTAGCCTCTGCAGCTAGAGAAATCATTTCGTTGGCTAGCCCACACAGGTCAACAGCTAAGTAATGCACTATACAAAGGTTACCTTTTTCCTCTCCTCAAGAAGGAGTTCTTCATCGTCCCCAATAATTGGACGGGAATAGGAAAACTTTTTCCCTAGAAAGATAGTGGAAGGATCCATCCTGTAATCAGATTCTAATTTTTTGGGAACAAAATTAGAATCCTTCTTTGCCATATATATGTTTTGTATATTAAAGAATAAGGAACGAGCTTCTGTTTCGGGCATGTATGGGGAGTCATCATTCCTATCGAATAACTGATTGTGATGGGAATAAATCTTACTAGCCGAATAGAGAAGAGTAAAGCTGATAAGAATACTAAAACCAACAGCTCCAGGGAGAGCCAGGAGACTTGCTCCTGCAAGAGCTGTTCCCGCAAAGACTAGGCTCCAAACGACAAGCGCAATGGAATGACAAAGCTTCTCAATAAGAGGTAGTGAGGAGTGGAAGTCATTTTCTGGAGTTTTACTAAAACTTTCTGGATCATATGCAAGATTTTCTAATATGCCCGCCAGTTTCCCATACTCACTAACCATCTGATTTTTTATCCACATTTGATTTTTTCTGATTAATAATCGACGATAAAAATCAATGACATCATCGATATCTCTTTCTGCATATTTATAATATTTATTTGCTAACTTATTTTGTTGCGCGGTCTTTGAAAGAGTTGTTTTTAATGTAATTAACCTTGAAGTAATTCTCTCAAATTCCCACGTATACTTATCTTCAAAGAAAGAAATCATAGTTATGCAAGATCATTGTTATTGTAAAAAATACAGTTTATTAATATTTTGAACTTCTTGCAAACCATTGTAGGGCTGGATGTCCGCTAATGCGGTCATCCAGGAGTAGTAGACTGGGCTGTTAAACCCTGCATTCATCTTTAGCCACTATGAATGGATCATGGTTTGACTTTGTTTGCTTAATAAGTCTTCCCATACCTGAAGCAAATCTTTAAGAGGGTGCACGTCAGTATTTTTGTGACTATCCAATAAGGCTGGCTTTTTACCTTGCTTAACTTCGTCATGTTGTACAATAGCATCTAACATGTAATCAGCAGACTTTGCAGTAGTGGGATCAATAGTCTCTCTGGTAAATGGATCTTGGAATTTGCCATTTTTAATTAGATTTGAAGCCGTATCACGGTTATAAACTCGTTTATTAATTTCGATAGGATCTAACAATGGCATCATGGTGATTGGATCATTGCATTCTGTTGGTAGATCATCACCTAGTTTACTGGCCATATCTTGCGCTGCTTTCTTTTTAGCTGCATCAGGCGCAGGAATATGACTAAAGGGTGTAGGAACAACTGTTGGTCGTGGTGAAGCAGCTTCTTGGTCAAATTGTACTGGAGAACGTGTTGCAGCAGCAGATGCCCGATGAGGTAGTTCCTGTTGGAAAGAACCCATATGGAAACTAGCCCGATTTATTGATCCTAGGAATTCATTACGAGTACGTGGGATTTGATAATAGTTATCAACAAGCATTTCTAAAAGAAGAAAACGCTTAAACGCTAAATGGTTTATACGCTCATTAACTTGGTTAAAATTATGATAGGAAATAAATGAAGAGCGGCTCTCTCTTTCATGAAATTTAGTCTCTTGATATAAACTAAAAATATCGATCTGAGGCACAAAGGGATTAAATCGCATGCGTGGTTGCATTTCGATAATAACGAATATCATAGGTTACCTATTGGTTAAAAAGAGTGTGTTAAATATAGCAGCGGCATCTTAAGGTTTTCTTAACTCTTTATCATTTTTGGGGACTTCGAATTGCCTCAAATTATCTGTTGCCGAAGGATGACGTAAATAAGTCCATAAATTGCTTCGTTGCCTCAATATGGCTGTTGCCGAGCGAGAGGAACAGAAATGGGGCAAGTGAATATGGATTTGTATCTAAAAATACAGCGTATCCGCTATCAACGAGGCAATAGAGCGTTAAAAAAACGCATTCTGGATGAATTTTGCGAGACGCATCATTATCATCGCAAAGCAGCAGCTCGTTTATTAAGACAGTTACCCATTTCTGATAAAAGTCCGAAGAAAGTTGGAAAAAAGAAGACCTATGACCCATCCATATTGCTGGAGCCTTTAAAAAAGATATGGCTTGGCACGGATCAGATGTGTGGTAAACGATTAAAGAGAGCTCTTCCCTTATGGTTACCTCATTATCAAAATCATTATGAGCCTTTAGCGGCGGAGATATCCTCTCAACTGCTAACCATGAGCGCTGCTACAATTGATCGCTTACTCAAGCCTGTTAAAACTCACTATGGAAAAGGCTTAAGTGGAACAAAGCCTGGAAGTATTCTCAGGAATCAAATTCCAGTCAATACGAATCAGTGGAATACTAACGAAGTGGGTTTTATGGAGGCCGACAGCGTTGCGCATTGTGGAGCATCACTAGCCGGTGATTTTGTTTGGTCTATTACGCTGACGGATATTTTCAGTGGCTGGACAGAAATGCGGGCCACTTGGAATAAAGGAGCTCATGGTGTCTTGGGGGGTATTCAAGACATAGAAAAAAATTTACCTTTTGAAATCAAAGGGTTTGATTGTGATAACGGCTCAGAGTTTCTCAATTGGCATCTCATTCATTATTTTACTGAGCGGGACCCACAAAAAGCGGTTCAATTTACTCGCTCTCGTCCTTATAAAAAAGACGATAATGCACATGTTGAACAAAAGAACTGGACTCATGTGCGTCAACTGTTTGGTTATCATCGTTTTGGTAATCCAAAGCTCGTTGAGCTTATGAATGACTTATATTCTAACGAAGTCTCCTTGTTATTTAATTTTTTCTATCCTTGCATTAAGCTCATTGACAAAGTACGAATTCAATCCCGTGTAATCAAAAAATATGATCAACCCCAAACGCCCTATCAGCGACTGATGACGTCGAATGGTCTTACTCTCGCTCAGAAAACAAAATTACAAGAGACCTTTAATACACTCGACCCGTTTGACTTGCAAAAAAAGATTCAAAAAAAGCTAAAATTAATATTTAGATTAGTGAATATTCAACATGTAAAACAAAGAAAGGCTCTTTAATGAAAGTCTTATTCAATATTGTAAAAAGACAGGAACATAAAGCCTGTGGATATGATGGACGAGTCCTTCGGACCAGCCTGTGCCCTATGGGACGTGTGGACAAAACCATGAATAACAAAAAGACGTTATTCACAGTTATTGCCCACACTCACAGGCTTCTCGCCCACACACCCACCAGGCTCAATAGCAATTATTTTTTAATCGCAACAAAACCTCTCAAAAGCAACACCTATTCTGAGGCAACGACTCAGTATATTTTTTGTCCTTCGGCAACAGGTTCTATTGAGGCAACAGGACTTTCTTTTTGTTCTTTGTATACAAGTTATGTTTTTGGATATAACGAATCACTTCTGGAGGCAGCCTGAAATTAGGCACGATTTTTTTACCGATTAAATTGCGAATGTTGGTTGAGTCAACATTGAAGTTTTGATCATCTTCAATAAAAAAAAACTTATCAGATGCACATGAAGGTAAGGTTTTAATAACTTTCTTCATATCAAATGAACTGGGAATCAATCCTGTTGTTTTTATATATCTACCCGTGGAGTGCATTACAGCCACTTGAGCAATATCTAATATTTTGTTGCATTCATACCAAGAAGGGAGCTCGAGAAAGACTGCTGTATCTATTAGCAAAAGTAAGGATTCGGTAGTTTCCTGTTTTAATGAGTTCAATACATCAATGGCATACGAACGACTTTTAAATTGTTCACAGCGTTCATCCAGTGAGAAATAAGCACAAGGTTTAATCGCGAGCTTAATCATGTTACAGCGGTGATGAAATGAAGTAGTTATTGTTTTATTCGTACGGGGTGAACGTAGCTGCGGTACGAATAAGACCTTGGTTAAATTTAATTTTTGTTTTGTTAGATCCGCGGTGGTTAAATGACCATAATGAATCGGATCAAACGCACCCATAAAAACCCCGATCATACCTTACCCCTACTTATTCTAATGAGGTGATAAAATGGATAAATTCTTTTTCACTAAGACCTAAATTGCCTACTGTGCTACAAGTGATCATAACAGATTGGTTTTGCTCCACTCCGCGCATCTCATTACAAAGATGTCGACAATTTAACATTACCCCGACCCCAATAGCATTAATTTCCTCCATCAATGTTTTAGCAATTTGTTCTGTTAATCGTTCCTGTACTTGCAATCTTCTCGCATACGTTTGTGATATTCGTGTTAATTTACTCAGCCCAATGACTTGATGTTTAGGAATATAACCAATATGACAAATGCCGAAGAAGGGGAGTAGATGGTGTTCACAAAGACTATAAATAGCAATATTTTTGTTAATAACTAAACCACTGTTATGAGGAAAGTATGTTTCATTAATAATGGTTTTAAAATCCTCAGTATACCCAGAAGTCAAAAACTCTAAGGCTTTAGCAAAGCGGGTGGGTGTTCTTTTTAATCCTTTCCTGCTTATATCTTCACCCATTTCGATTAGCAATTCTTGTATAAGAGCTTCCACACGTTGCAGATTCATTGAGTAATCTCCCCAACTTTCTTATTCACTCACTCTCTTTAATATAGCTGGATTGTGAGCTAATGAATGAGGAGGGCTAGCTCGTGTAGCCTGGCTGTTGCCAGCCAGGATCTGTTTCGTTTGTTACAGAATATACAATCGTGACAGTTCTGATAAGGATTGATCTATCGTTTCAAGTATGAAATTGACTTGTTCCCGATTGATCGTCAAGGGTGGTGCTATTCGGAAGACGTTACCCAATTGTCCTCCTTTTCCGAGCAATAGTCCTTTGTCTTTACAAAGATCCATTAACTGAAGTGTTTCATCAGATGCTGGGGTTTTTGTGTTGTGATCTTTGACTAATTCAATCCCTAAAAGCAAACCACGACCGCGAACATCTCCGATGAGAGAATGTTTCTTTCGCAACTGATTGAAACCATCTTTGAGTAGATCCCCCATGATACGAGCGTTTTCAACAAGCTGTTCTTCTTTAATAATTTCCAGGGTAAGCTTAGACTGGATCATTTGCAGTGGGTCACCCGCAAACGTATTAAAATATGTTTTGCCAGTCATTGTTTCAGCGACCTCAGTTTTCATAAGTACAGCCCCAACTGCAGCGCCGTTACCAAAGCCTTTAGCCATGGTCACCATGTCTGCATCTATGTTCAGGGTTTTTGTGAGTAAAAGATCACCGCCACCACGACCAGCTCCTGTTTGTACTTCGTCACTGATGTATTTACCACCATAATTATGAACGATACGAGCGACCTCACTAAAATAGGCATCAGGAGGGGTAATAAATCCGCCTACACCCATCACTGGTTCAAGTATGAAAGCAGCTATCTTACCATGTGTCGAATTTTGAATTGTCGTTTCAACATTTTTTGCACATTCCAGATCGCAACTTTCGGGTTTTTGTTTAAACGGACAGCGGTAGCAATATGGCTCGAGAGCAGAGGTTACGCCTGTAATTGGCTGGCCTTTGAATCGCCAGATTGAGTGGCCACATGAGGCGAGAGCAGCAGAAGTACCACCATGATAAGAGTGACGCACATTCACTACCATTGTTTCTCCAGTCGCGTGACGAGCTGCCATTATGGCAAGTTCATTAGCCTCTGAACCAGAATTGGTAAACGATACCCTGTCCATACCATTAGGTGCTTCTTCAAGCAAGCGCTCTGCAGTTTCCACTGGCGCCTGATTCAAATAAAGAAGACTCGTGTGTTGAATGACATCATTTTCTATAGCTTCGATAAGTGCCTTTTTGATTTTAGGATGATTATGTCCAGCAGAGATGCAAACGATTCCGCCTATAGCATCGAGGTAACGTTGTCCTTCAGAATCCCAGACATAAGCACCTTGTGCTTTGGTAAGCTGAACTGGCTCTTTATGGTAAAACCCAGCTGTAGGTAGAAAGTGTTTTTTTCTGAAATTAATAAGCTCTTCATTTGAGCGGGGTTGTATTGGATCATTGTACTCATTCATGAGGGTTGTTTCCTTTTATGTTTGTGAAGACTTGAACTTGTAAATAAGAAGCCTTTGCAGATTCCTTTTACTGCAAATTCTTGTAGATTTACTCTGAGAGTTACATCTTTTTTCGGTGTTTTTCGAACACCATATTCTTTAGAGTTCATATTCTTATTATTCTCCTGTTTGTATTTTCGTCTTAAAAAATTGGAAATAAGTTGGCACGACGCATCTATAGTGCGGACACCATACTCTCATTTTCCAGCCTGCATAACGTTCAGATACCTCGCTAAAGCTTGATATGATCTTGAATATGCAAGATGAATAGATGCCATATTTCTTCAGGAATTAAAAGTGGCCTGATCAATTTAGTTTTGTTAGATGGTTGCCTGAGTTTTATTCACGTTTTGGCAGTGCCACGAATAATGAGCCTGCGTGATTTAGCCCATGTGCTTCCACACCAGCTTGATCACCCTCACCCTTATAGACATCAACATGAGCTCCCACAATGGCACCGCCTGCGTCTTGGGCTATACACCAGGAAGTCGATTTTTTGCAATGATAGATAAAATTCATCCCAATAGGAATTACCCTGTGATCTGTTGCGCACGAAGCATGTGGAGTTAGGGGAATATTTTCTGAACCATAAGGTCCACCGGCTTCTTTAGCAAAAAATACAAAGCTTTGATCGCGATTTCGCAAGTCAGGGGCTTTATCGCGGTTAAGGGGACTATCTAGATATTGGCGAATTAGCTTTTCTGACGCACCGCTTTGTCTAACTTCTTTAGACAGGTTACAGCGTAACTTTGCTTCATCATGACATTTAGGATCTTTAGCGCAACGTTCCATTGTATCAAGGTTGCCACCACAGGTTGGGTCTTGTGCGCATTGGATTATGCGACCAAGCATGGTACGTGGCCTGCCGTTAGCACCATCATAATTGAGACGAAAAAATTTGCCATCAAGAATTAATGAGCCAGAACCTTGAAGCATTAAAAAAGCTGGGTCATTTGGGTCTTTAACATAACCAATTATATATTTTGGATCTAAAGCGCCATGATTAATTTCCTGTCGATCTGGCACTACAGAATATGTACCATCGGCATTTTTCAGACAAAATCCACGCACCATTTTGCTAACAGGGTCTACTCCGCAAAGGGGAGCTTTCACATTAAATTTTTTGCTTTCCGAAGCTACATTTACAACGCCGGGATTACTATAGATAGGATATAAAAATGCTCCACCACGTTTACTGCGAGCCTCAACAGGGGCTGGTGCGTAATAGGCAGTAAATTGGAATTCACCCTTTTTAAATCCTGCATAATTTTCAGGCCAGCCATCGCTTTTATACCAGTCAAATTCGGTTTTGATCGTCGATAAATATTTTTTAAAATCGCCATGGGCTGCTTTTGCAAGAGCAAGCATTTTTTTGTTGGTATCTAGGCACCATTCTTGGCGCTTGAATTTATGACCAGCAATAGTCACTGTCTGAAATTCACCTTGGTTTTTATTGCAGTTTTCAATCTGATGATTTAATGCCTTGATAACTTCATCCATATTGCCTACAGGATTATCTAACGGCAGCTCTGATGCTGAAATTTTATGAAACTTAAAGCGCAACACGCCAGGCTCTTTGGCGGCCATTTTCTGTCTTGTGGTAATGTCCACGAGTCTTCTAATATCTAAACAGCGCTGGATTGGATCAGAGGGGAGGGCTGCTTGAGTGATGAGACTAAAAGCCATTAGGGCAATTATTAAAGTTGATTGAAACATTAATATCCTTATTCTAGTTTGGTTGAGCCTTTATCCAACCTTTGAAATTTTTTTATTAAATAATTACTTTATAAATCTTCTTCGATTGCATTCAGACCTGCCTGCGCACAGATACCATCTAGCTCTGGATTGGCACCACTGATTCCTATTGCACCGATATGTTGTCCGTCTTTAGTAATGATAGGAAGACCTCCTTCAAGCAGAACGATATCAGGGACGCTAAGATATGGGCCGTTATCAATATTTTTGTTTCTATCCGCAAGCACCTTCGTTGAAACAGGTATACTTGCTGAGGTCATAGCTTTAAGTTGAGACATTCTAACACTAACAAAATTATTATTATCCATACGGCGATAATACTTAAGATTTCCATGAGCATCCATAATGGCCATTGCTATAAAAATTTTATTTTCTATAGCTGTCTTTTCTGCGGCATCAGCCATTTTTTTTGCCATTTGCAATGATAGCGCTTTAATCTGTAAAGTCATTTTCGTAGCTCATGAATTTTACGAAGGGAAGTTATTGTATATGTTAAATTTAAGTTAGCAAATAATTTACAAGAATGATATAAGATATAGCGCATGCACTCTAAGTCTGATTATTTTGATAATCAGACTTAGGGTGTGCGGTAATTCGTAGATTCCATAAATGAGTGTATAGCCCGTTTACACGAATTATACGATTTGCTTAAATCCATTAATCTTGTCGCCAACATCAAATAAGGAATATGCATGCTTATTCTATATGGAGCTCCTGGCTCAGTGTTTGTTAGAAAACCTCGTATTTTATTGCAAGAAAAACAAATAGAATTTGTTGTTGATCCAATAAATCTATATGAGTATATAAATGATGAGTTTAAGCAAGCTAGCCCGCTCAAAAAAATCCCAGCACTAAGAGATGGTCATTTTACACTTGCTGATTCGTCAGCTATTTGTGCTTATATTGATAAAAAATACCCTATTCCTAGTTTTTATCCCGATAACCCAGAAGACTACGGAAAGGCCCTTTGGTATGAAGAATATGCTGATACTGTTTTATTTCAGGCTATTGCGCCTTGTTATTATCAAACCGTGCTTGTCCCTCTTTATCACCATCGAGAACCTGATAAAGAAGCCATCAATGCAGCACTAAGCATACAACTTCCTAAAGTTGCCTCTTATTTAGAAAATGAATTACTTAATAAACAGTTTTTAGTAGGCAATCAGTTTACTATTGCTGATGTGGCTACTGTAAGCATGTTTATGAATATGTACTTATCTGGATTTCAGCTTAACCAAGAATCTTGGCCAAACTTATCCAGGTATTTGAAGGTTCACTTTAAACGTGAAAGTTTTAGTTCCTGTATTAAAGATGTAGAAGCTGAATTATTAAAAATAAGTTCAGCTACTACTGCTGCAATTAATGATCTTCAGCATCTCATCTAGGCGCAGAATTTAATGTTAAGGGATTTTCTATAAGTAATAATATATCTTTATAAATATTAGTTGAAACCTCATTTTCCTCTTTCCCTATGTTTTCTATTGTTGTTTGACAATGTAGCCGCAAAGTCAAAGGATTATCTTCTTCATCGCAACCAATAACCTCGTCACAATCGAGGCCGGATTCAAGAAAAAAATTAATTATAGCCTTTATTTTTTTGACGCATGGTGCAGTCAATTTTTCTGAATCTGAAAGTTGAGATAATTTTTGAAATAAGATTCTATCTAAAGACAAAAAGGTAAAAGTAAGCCATGTGCCCGTAATATCATAATCCGCAAAATATCCGTTGTATTTTCTAAAAGGTATTTTTTTATGAACATCCAATCCTAACTCAATCATTTTTTTCATTGTATCAAGATGCATTGAATCAATTGCTTCAGCAAATAATGCAGCAAGATCAATCGAGAATGTCGGAATTTTTTTAAAAATGATGCCAATCACACAATAAGCATCAAGTTTACATAAATCATGTAGGTGGAACGGCGGTAACGTTGAAGGACGCGATATTAAAGTATCAAATAAAACATCTGCTTTCTTTTCAGCTTCAATTAATCCATCTTTAAATTCTATTAAATCAGCCCCTTGTACCTTATTTGAGATAAGAAATACATGTTCACTAATTCCTTTTAAAAAAGAGGTCTTTGATTCTTCTAGAAAATTACACCTATTAAGTTCAATCGAGGCAAAGGGATAATAGTGATCGTAATGATCAAATTTATCATTAATAAATTGCTGCATAAATAAAGCTTTTTGATACGCAACAAACAATTTTCGTTCCTTTGTAAGTTCTGCTGATAAGCGATGATAAAAAAATTTATGGTTGGGTATGGTTGCATCAAAACGACAGTTAAAATCCTCATGCGTTTTTTTTCCCCATAGGATATTACTTAAACATAAGAAATTCTTACTGACATAAGTTACGCTGTCTAACTCAGTGGTGGATAGAAAAGAAAAAATAATTAGTTTGAGTGCGTCGGGAAGTGAATTAAAATTAGGCACTTTTGTCCTTCGTTGATATTTTTATAGATCTGATATTAATCGTTCCTGAAGGCTGTACTTTGGGATCTGGAGAGCCAGAAACTGGGAATATGATGAATCCAAAATTTACATCAAGATTCCGTGCAGCTTCCTCAATGGTTTTACACTCATAAGTATCAGAACGAGATACTGAGCTCCCTAAACATGTCCAATTTTGTTTTTTAGATAGATCTAAAACGACACGTCGATATTTGCCATCCGAAGGAATTTCAATAGGCATCCCGGTTAATGCAAAATTGGCATATTTCCTATTGACAGTTGTTGTTTGAAACCAAAAAACCAATTTACCACCCTTTAAATTTAAATCTTTTGTAGCCATATCAATTTCTAGGATGGCATTACTGATATCAATGGGGGTTTGAGGTCTAAACCATGTCAATAAATTTAAATCCCCTGCTCCTGGATAGGCATGATTTTTATCAAGCATCCAAGGTGATTTTAGTTGGTTATTCCCATCAATAATATTTGCATGTATGGTACAAGCATAAAGACCTAGCCAACTAATGGTACAATTGATGTGGTTTTTAGGAATTTGCGATTTATCAAGTAACGATAACATGGATTCCCATCCACCATCACCCTTCGAAAAATCATGCTCATAAAGCGTAGATGCATGCAATGAATAGTTAATTAAAACGATGCAAGCCATAGCTCTTATAAAGATAATGACTATCTTACAATGATTAAGCACCCTATTCTCCAAAATTCATTTAGACTTTTGAGCAACCCAAACCGTTGCTTCTCCACATGCTGGATCTCGAATGTTGTGTACAAGTACTTTAAAATGATTATCTGTAAGTATCTTGGCGTATTCTTCAGAAGAAAGAGAGGCATGATATAAATCATGTCCTCCATTATCACCCCAAACTTCACCGTATTCAGATCCAGATGTAAATATTAGCAAGCCATCTTGTCTCACTAAAGAAGCAAACAATTTCAATGTAATGCGTTGATCAGCATGAGATAAATGAAAAAAACTGTGCCAGGCGATGACAGCGTGAAAGTTCTCTTGCAAATTTAAAGTACGCATATCAGCGAAAAGCCATTTTCCGTCTGGAAATCGCTGCTTACATAAGTCAATCATTTTTCTACTTGCATCAACGCCCGTTACTTTATAACCTTGTTCAATTAAAAATCGAGCTATAGGCTCACCAGTACCACAGCCAACATCTAATATTTTGCCTTCTGATGGAACGTATCTTTGCAGTAGATTCAAATAAAACGTTTCCATAGTGAGTTCTTTATTACGATGACTATCAAACCAATCAATGATTTCATCATAAATAAGGTACATCTTGTCTTTATTTTTAGCTTTTACGTTGTGACTGTTCGTTGGCTTAATACGATATTTCAATTGCGCAAAACCACCACCCAAACATTTTGCTTCAAGAAGATCTAACTCAATATCATGTACCAATGACCCGAATAATGGGCGGCCAGAGCCTAATAAAACAGGGATGAGCGTTAGTGTTAACTCATTGATGAGATCAGCAGCAAGGAATTTCTGGATTGTAATCCCCCCATCAATATAAAGATGTTTAAACCCTTGTTTTGTTAAACGCCGAACTAACTCAACGGGTGTTTCTACAGATGTAGAAACATATGTTTTTAAATGCTCAGGAATTTTAATTGGATGGCTACTCATGACCACTACTGGAAGATCACCATAGGGCCAGCTATCAAATGATAATACTTTTTCAAAAGAATGCCTTCCCATGACCAAGCCATCGACTGTTGACATAAATGACTTATAGCCGCCATCTTCGCCAGCTGGTGCTAGAGTGTTAGCTTTCATCAACCAATCAATAGAACCATCATTCCTAGAAATAAATCCATCGAGGCTGGTAGCTATAAAAACCGAACATTTGGCCAACATAAACAGCCTTTTAATTAATTTAAATTTCGCTTGCATTGCTGCCTATAGCAACAAGGTAGTGTAAGGCGACTACAAATGGATTTTTATTGTACGTTAAAATAAATAGCTAATCCATTTGCAGAGAGTAGCTTATTTTTTATGGATGGTGTTTGTTCAGAAAAGTTAATTTTAGTCAGACCCTTATGTACTTCTTCCAGAAATCTTGTAGAATGACCAGCTTTTTAAATGATGACTATTTATTGCTCTCACTGAAAAAAATTTTATTTAAATTTCAAGACATATCGTTTCTTGCATAAGGGTAGTAACAATTGTTGTATCAAGGTGTCGCATGAAGGAAAAAAAAGAACAAGAAAATGACTTATTGATTCCAATTAATCTTGAGGAAAAACCTGAAGAAGACAGTGAAAAAAAACTCAAGGAAGAACTATCAGCCTTACGCATAATGCTTCAGACAGTAAGAATAGCAACCCCAATGGCGCTTTCTTTTACATTCACGGCCAGTGAAATAGCAACAGCCATGATGGTTGCTCGCATTTCGGAAGATGATCCCGACAGTTATCTTGCTGCTGCCACCTTAATTACAACGACCACAAATGTTTTAGCCTGTATCTCAATCGCCCCACTGTTTGCTATGAGTATTAGAGCCAGCAAAAAGCAGGGGAAACTCATCAATGAAGAAGCAGAGGTTGTGCAAGATCCCATTAAAATAGAAAGGTTAAGAAGCAAGATTGCAAATATCTTTAAAAGTGGCGTTGGAGTAAGTACGCTCATCATGCCATTACCTTTCTTGGGTATGTATTTTTCAAAATCTATTTTGATGGATTGGTTTGGACAAAATGAACATATTGCCGAGTTAACACAACAAAATCTTCGCGCCTATTCTTTTGCTTTGCCTGGCCTTATGTATCGAATTGCCGCTGAACAAATGATGTTTGCCTTTAATAAAACAACACCTGCCATGGCCATTGGACTTGGTAGTTTCGCTGTGGGGACAGGTCTTGCTTACTTTTTGACATTTGGACCACCCAAGCAAGGTTTAGCTGGCATTGGTTATGGCTATGTAGCCGAGTCTTATCTAACTTGTTTAGGTTTTTGTTTATATCTTGCAAAGAATAAGATTTTTAAGGACATTAACTTTTTTAACTTTTTAAAATTGGATAAGGATATTCTGCAACAGGCAAAAAAAATGCTCAAGTTGGGTTTGCCTATCACTTTACAAATGGGATTTGAGCTTTCTGCCGCTTTATTAATTGGCATGTTTTCAGGATGGCTTGGTCAAGATCAACTAGCCGCTCAAAATTTTGCCACACAATTATTTATTTTTGCAGTTATCCCTTCTGTCGCCTTGGGGCAAACAGTTACCCAGGAAGTCAGCCGTTTAATAGGACAGCAAGAGTTTAGGAATGCAATGCGCTTTGCTCGTTATGGTCTACTAACCAGCCTCGGTCTCGTTGGGACCATCGCTATACCTCTTGCCATTAAACCAGAATGGCTTATCAATACCCTATCCCTGTCAGTTGGAGACAAAGCATTGCAAATCTCCAAAACATTAATCCCTCTGGCGGCGACTCAGACTGTTATAGATACTGCTGGTTATGGTATGACCCAGGCATTAAGAGCAGCCAATGATAGCAATATCCCTACTTACTCAAAAATCTCCTGCCTGGTTTTCGGAATTCTTCTCGCATACGCGTTAGGTCTACATACTTCCCTAGATATCTATGGGATTGAAATAGGGTTATTAATAGGTGTTGCTTTGGGTAGCATGATATTACTGCCCCAATGGATCAATGGAACAAACCAAACAACAATGGAGAAATCGCATCTTGGTATAATAGAGGCGCCAAAAACTGAATCCATTTATGGAAGAGTTAAGCAATTGTTCTTCAGTAAAGCAGATAAACAAACTCCATCACTACCTGGGTATGAGAGAATCGAAGGATATGACGGTCCTTAACTCCCCTAGTCAGCAAAATAAGCTCCCTGATTTTTGCTGATTAGTAGCTTACAGGCGTTTGATAATTGTTTCCTGTTCAAGATTTCTACCAGACACGTGATCAATTTTTCATTTTTTTTATAATCTGCTTCTGAAATATTCAAGAGTTCTTGAAGATGCGGTTTAGAAATATTAAGTGGATCTCTTTGCTCTTGTTGAATAACAGGATTTATTCTGATGTATATAAATTTCGGCAATTCGTCTGTTTGGACATTAATTAATCGGGCTAGCTTTGCAGCTAATTGATTTGATAACTGACTGTGTGTTTCAATCGTTGTCGTAATAAGATTAGGGAGCCATTTAATCAACCCCCAGCTTGCAATATTAGGCGAATTGTCAGTTATCCCAGGATAATTACCTGTACCTAATGATAAAATGAGATAATGCTTTGTATTCGGGCACACTTTGCTACCATAGAGATAGGCCAACAATGTGGGATTATTCATAATCATGCCCATATCATTAATAATGTATTTTAAATTACCTTGCTCATCATGAAAAATCTTGGGCTCAAAGAACGACATCATTGCTGTTGTTCCAGTAATCACATCTCTGACCCTGTAATTCGTACTATTAATACTACAATTCTGCCAATTACAAAATGGAATGATATCCATGCTGACAGCATCGTAGCCAAACACAATAACTTTGGTTTTTAACTCATCAAGCCCTTGGTTTGCATAAAATTTCTTTCCAACCTTTCTTATACCCGTGGAACTGTATTTGGGTCCAATGAGTCCATCAAGAGTAAAAAATTGATGAGTCCAACTATTAAAAAACAGTTTTGACGCGTCATTCGTATAAAAATCCAGGAGTTTTTTAGCGGAAAATTTATTTTTACCTTGTTTATCAGGTAATGTTAACGCGGTTGCAATGATAGAACCCGTTGAGATTCCTGCTACTAAATCAAAATTTTCACTGATTGGCCTTTGGGTTAACTCTTCTATTTTAGATAGAAAGTATAACGGAATAATCCCTCTTATTCCGCCGCCATCGATAGCTAATATAGTAAAGAACTCCTGACCACAACTCGTGTGCAGATGTTGTTTAAACGGTTTTGCAATGGGTTTAGCTGGCAGATTCCTATGAAAAAGAGAACGATGGTATAAAATAAAAGCAAATATCGTAACAAGAATAAGAACAAAAATACCTAGTAATATAAAGTATAATTTTGAAATTCCATGTGTGATCATTAGCACTTTTCCAAAATCAATTCGAAATTAATTTTATTTGTCTGATGAAAGCCCTGGCCCGTTTAGCATACATTGTTATCACAATGTATGCATGATTATTATTTTATGCCCTAATACAAACTAACCCTAGCTAAAGCCAAATTGCTTAAATTACTTTTTCACATTATAGGCAATGTTTATTAGGATATTTGCTGCAATGATTTGCAAAATAGTACTTTAGTGCCGAACTAAAAATTTTGGGCTCTTTTTCCATCAGAAAAATGCGCTCAGGCTGAAGCTCCGTATAGGTCGAATTTTTTAAAATCCGTTCATATACCATACCTGCGAAAGAAAAAAACCATCGATCCAGAAAAGGTAAAATTAACTCTGGATTGTTACTGTTATAACGTTGATGAATATCGGCGACTAACTCCTTGAGAAGCTGATAATTGTTTGCAAAATAATGATTGGCATTATCATGGCGTAAAACCAGCATTGTAGAGTCATTATGACCATTTTTTCTACCGGCATTCATGCTCATCGATACCACCACTCCTTGAGCATCTTCCACATAAAAAGGCCAACCTAATAGCATTTTGCCGTTGTGTTCTGCAAGATAAGATTGCAAGTACTCAATACCTTTATCGTTCAGCGGATCAAAATAACTTTGAATGCTATATCTGATAGCATAGTTGGTCTTAGGATCATACCCACACATGATTAAGGTATTGTAATAGAATAAATCATGCTTTATTTGATTTGAGAAAAACGAGTCGATTTCCTTCTCGACCTCATCACAAGTTAAGGTTGAATTGTCAAGTTCACCACCTACCCGTACAATTTGTGTGGGATATTCTGTGGTCCTAACCATTAATGCCGGATTCTTAAAAATCATTTGCACATTGGTCTGTTGCTTGATGATGGTATGTTTTGGAGTCTTGATATTTTGAATAAAAATGTTCTCATGTTCATTCATAGACGCAGCAGTGACCGATAAAGAGAAAGCCATACACGAAGTAATCAGTAGTAATTTCATAATCAATCCTTTGAAGAATGAAAAATAGAACTCTCCAAAAAGATAAAGGAGAGCATGAGGTAAGACATTAGGTGCATCCCTAAAAAGACGTTAGGGACGTATCCTAAGATTATACTCGTAGAGGGTTGTTGAGTAAAAACCAATTAGGATAGTATATTTTGTTTTTCATATTATTTTCAGGAGATTTCATGTTAAAAGGACTTAATTTGAGCAGATTTAGCTCTTTGGTTAAAACTTCTTTAATCTCTGCCGTCTTATTTTTTCCTATATGCGCACACGCCGGTCAACTTAATGGCTTGAGAGGTTCACGCTATTGCGAAATTCTTATTTCCAAAGATACAACCAGCCTGTCTGTTTACAACACGATAGGACTGAATGATTGCCCTGAAAGTCTATGGGATAAGATCACGGTTAGCTCAGTTAAAGGCGAAACAGGTGCTTCTTTTGTAAAATTAAATGGTCCACGCTATTGGGTTATCGATGGATTAACCGATTCCAGGTTAGTAAATCCTGAACAAAAAATAATTTCTGGCTTGGCAATGCGCGAAGCAGGGATTTTAAAAATCAGACTATCTGATTTATTGACTAGCTCTAAACTCTATCGCGAACATACAGTGGATCGGCAAACGACTTGGGTATATAAAGCAGGAAAGCCTGTTTATGAGCTTATTGATCCTAAAGGACAGGTTTTTGTTATGCAATCATATAGCATCGAAAAGCAACCACAAACCATGGAAAGTTTAGCGAACCTGGCTTCAAAACTAAAATTACCCGCTGGTTGGCAGTATCGTACGGGGATTTTACAGCAGGATAGTGAGTTAAAAGCTATCAATAACAAGGCCACTGTTATTCAGGATGATTTTTTGAATACCTATCAATTGGCTACGCATGATTTTCTAAAGGGATAACATGATTCTTGTCACTCTGAAGCAGCAAAGAATCTCCTCAATCTTGAGAGATTCTTCCCTACCCCATTTGAATCACTACCTCTCGTGCATCAGATAGCCCGTGGTCATCAACCACTCTGACGATAAATTTACCTGGGTGAGCCTCCCATAAAAAAGGTTTATCAGGACGGGTTTTGGCGATAAAACTCTCGTTGATAAACCAATAAATATATTGGATATCCGCATCGGTAACCGCAGTTAAAGGAATCTTGGTTTTTTGGTCAGAGTTAACGCGAATAATATAGCTCAACTCGGTTTGTGGTGAGGTAATTTGTGGACTTAAACCAAGATTGCCAATGGTTGAACACCTTGACTCATAGGGAGGTGGAACACGTCGCTGAATCCCTGCTTGCTTAAAAATTTTGAGCAAATCAGTTGGCCAAAATTCATAAACCTCAAAACGAGTATTCTCATTAAAATGGCACGTTCTAAGTCCAGTATTTTTATCAATAGCCACTTCGCGATAGATTGTATCGGATTTAATCGGAGATTTCCCAGGAATAAACCAGGTCATTTCTGTATCTTGACAATAACGTGTTGGCAGCATTCCTGATGCTTTACAAACGTCAACATGTTCCAGATGAAGATGCTCGGGGTGTTGCTCTATCCCAGGTATCGGCCCTTTTTCCTGTTGAATGGCCTCAATAAGCTCAAAAAAGAGAGGGGCTGCAATGTTTTTCCCCACAAACGCAGGGTTACTTTTATTATCAAAGTTACCAATCCATACGGCGAGAACATAAGGTCCAAAGGCACCGACAGACCAGGCATCACGATAACCCGAAGACGTTCCCGTTTTCCAGTAAATAGGCAAGGCTTGATGATGCGACGATATAGCATGACCTTCAGGTCGCGGCGTGTCCTTGAGAATATCCAATACTAAAAAACTTGCTTCTGGGCTTAGTAAACGTTCACCAGCATCAGCGGGCTCATCCGTGCGCATACGTAATGGATGCCAAATCCCTTTGTTAACCAACATAGCATACAACGTTGTTAATTCCTGCATTGTTAGTTCCGCACCGCCTAGAGTCAACGCTAAACCATAGTAAGATTCGGGTCTCAAATGGCTTACTTGAGCATCCACCAAGAATTGATGCAAACTTGGATGGGTCAATTGACTAGCAAGATAAATAGCAGGGATATTACGACTTAGGATTAAGGCATCTTTGGCTTTAATCGGTCCCATGAATTCATAATCAAAATTTTCTGGATTGTAACTTCCAAAGCTGTGAGGCACATCCTTTAGCACAGTATTAGGGTGAATTAATCCTTGGTCAAAAGCCAAGCCATAAACAAAGGGTTTTAGAGTAGATCCCGGAGAGCGCTTTGTGTTCGTGCCATTGATTTGTCCGTTAATTTCTTTATTAAAGAAATCAATAGAACCTACCATACCCTTAACTCCCATATCGCGTGTATCAACCAGTAGAACAGAGGCATTATAAACGCCAAGATATTTTTTCCTATTGATATAATGTCGTGTAATCCGTGAAAGAATGTGTTGAAAACGCACATCCAGTGTTGTCACTACGCTCTGAGTTTTCAGCTCAAAATTGTTGAGAACCGAGTACACCATATGTGGGGCAATAAAGGGTATATTACTTGAGTTTCTCATTGCTAAAGGCAAATTGATTGCAATTCGTTTATCAATATCTTTAGGGTGGTCTTCTAACCAACGCATAAAAAGCTTATTGCGACTGTCTTTTAAGCTGTCATTACCGGGGGTCCGTTTAGCAGGATTTTGCGGGATCACACTCAATGTTAGTGCTTCTGATAAGCTGAGCTTAGCTGGCGGTTTATCAAAATAAATCAGTGAGGCTGCACTCACTCCTTCAATGTTCCCACCATAAGGAGCAAGATTCAAATAAGCCTCTAGGATTTGCTTTTTGCTATAGTGTCGTTCAAGTTGTAGAGCTCGAATAATTTGTAACAGCTTCCCTGATAATTTTTTAGAATTAATACCATAACGAATACGAGCAAGTTGCATAGTAATTGTAGAAGCACCGACACGACGCGATTTGATAACATATGTTTGCCACCCTGCTTTGAACATAGCAAAAGGATTAATGCCGTAATGCCAATAAAAATACTGATCTTCTTGCAATAATGTTGCAGAAATCAGTTCTGGAGCAATCTGAGACAGGGGCGTATATAACCGATATTTATCATCGTGACTTAACGTAAGACGCAACAAGTGATGTTGCTCGTCATAAACAGCTGTAGAAAAACTAATCCCACTTAATAAAGGTGGCTTAGGCGAGAAATATAAAAATAATCCCCCGCTAATAAAAATTATTGCAAAAATGATGCTAATTTGCTTTAAAAATTTTTTCATGAGCGTTAAAGCGGTACTAGTTACTTGAATGAGCTAGCAGGTTGACTTGGCTTTTTATGGGCCTCTTCTAATTTAATGATTACTTGAGAAAATTTTTTCATCGCTTGTTCTTTAAATTGTAAGAATTCTTCCTGGTTATAAACATCTGTTGGAATAAGTTTGGGGACACAGATATATAAATTTTCAATCAAATATAAGATTGCTCATTCAGAATAGAATCTATATTTTGATAAATAGTCAGAAAACACGTGAGAGCTTCCTTACTATTTTTAACTATTTCCACAATCTTTTGAATTCTATCACACTCTAAGAAATATTGTGAATTGGAAATAGAAAAATATAAATAGAGGGTAAGATATTTCTCAAAATTTTCGCTGGGTTGACCAGAAGAAACTAATTCATCCAATCTCTCAATATCGGCCTCTACAATGCTTTTAAACGTATCATGTCCACGTTTAAAAAGTGTATTTACATAATAGATGGTAGGTGATAACCAGCTCATCGCTTCATTAGCTGGATTCGTCCAACGGTCTGACATTATTTTGCGCTCATGTAATTTTATTTTTTCAAGAGAAAGAGCACCATTGATACTTATAAAACCATGAATATGAGGGTTATCACACAATTGTTTGTAACGCAAAACTGTGCCCCCGCCAAAACTAAATCCCATCAAAAAAATAGGGACATCTTGCAGAACGTTACATTTTTCGTGGAGGGCACCTGGATTCTCCTTAATTTGCTTTACAAAGCAAGTGATGGTTTATTTACTGCTGCTTGTCCCTTTTGTGAAGCCTCTAATTGATTAACAGTGACTGATGGATAAAGTTTTCGTTCAGGGGTATTTAAATAACTTACGGCAATCCCTTCTTTGAGCAAATATAAGTCAATGTCTTTTAATTTGCCTGTAAGGATATTCGGCTCATTTGGTGTGCTGCCTCCATAAACCCAAATTACGATTGCCTTGGGTTGATTTATCGGTAGGAATAAGGTGTACCCGGAGTCGTCAATATCAGTCTCAAACATATTGCCCTGGACTTGTGCTATCAGGATCAGACCAGGCCCCTTGAAGGCCAAATATACATTCTTGAGGAAGTTCTAGTAATTCGGTATTTTCTTTTTCTACGCGTTCAAGATTAAAACTATGGAATTTTAATGCGAATCCACTTTCAAAAATGCAGTTAACCTATCATTATTTTTTTTAACTACAAGTTTATAGGGATGAGCAAGAAGTAATTGCTTTATTTGCTCTTCATCAAGCGATTCATCAACACGAAAAATACAATGACAGCGCCCCACATTATCACCTTTACTACTATATTCTCTATCTAAAATTATAGTAAACAGAGGTTTGGGCGATACATGTTCATAATGTGCGCAATTTACTATTTGAATCCCTTTGGAAAAAGCCTTATACTGACCTCGCAATCAGGATAATTCTTGAGAATTATTCTCGTGAGACTGGTATGGAACATTCCATATCACCTTATAAATTAAGACATGTTATTTACTTGACTTAAGAAAATGCATGAAGCTTTAATCAGGATGGATCCCCGCTGACAAAGTGATGACACACTTGATAGCACTCTCGAAAAATTTGTCCTCATTACGCATGACGGTTTAATGCCACGTTGGATTATTATATGAACAAAAAACAGCTTTCCCAACCTTTTGTTGCTATTGGCGCTTTTTTTGCTCTTTTTTTTGGTCGTTTACGCTGGACCAGCCCACCCTGGATTTCCTATTTACGCCGTCAAGCCGATGCGCGTCCAAAAACATTCTGGGGAAGTTTTGCTGCTATTGTCATCTTATTTTTTGCTGCAGGTTATGGCTATTGTTGGTACAAGAGTTTGCCCAAACCGCAATTAATAACTGCAGTGATTACTGCACCTAAAATTACACCCATTGAAGATGATAAATTTGTGCCAGATATTGTTGCTATTAATTTTGGCATAGATCATTCACAAGATACTGCTTCTAACATCGGGAATGACGCTAACTCCGAAGAGGATTCCGAAAGCAATTTTACCCCAAAATCAGTCGCTCCACTTAATCAAATTGGTAAAGAAGTTACTGAAGGAATCGAGATTAGCCCGGCTATAAAAGGCAAATGGTATTGGGAAAATGACAACCGCTTGATATTTACTCCGGAGGAAGACTGGCCGGCTTCGCAAACCTATCGTATTCATTTCGCCAAAAACTTTTTTGCTCCAGGAACAAAATTTGAGGGTTACGATTACTCTTTCTCAACCCAACCTTTTGAGGCAAAAATAAGTGAATTTTCTTTTTATCAGGATCCAGTCAATCCCAACGTAAGACAGGCCGTTGCTACCATCAATTTCAATTTTCCAGTTGACCCTACAAGTCTTGAAAACAAGACCTCTTTAATATTTCAGGCTTTGAAACATGGAAAACTCGACTTAAATGCACAGCATTTTAAGTATAATGTGACGTTTGATGAGCATAAACGTATCGCTTATTTACGTTCTGAAAACCTTTCTTTACCCAAAGTATCTCGTTACCTGGCTCTAACAATTAATGAAGGATTGAAGGCCTTAAAAGGGCCTGGAAAAACGAGCACGTCTGTAAGCAAGAACCTTTTAATTCCTGATGTCGGAAATTATTTCAAAGTCACTGCCGCGACAGCTTCGATTATTCGTAATGAGCAGGATAGACCAGAACAGGTATTAGCTTTAGAAACGTCATTGGGTGTAACCGAAGCCGAACTTAAGAAGTCTCTTCATGTCTATTTATTACCGGAAAATTATCCTGCAACCGTGGCTTCGGAAGAAAAAAAGAATTATGAATGGCAAAATCCTGGGGAAGTTTCAGCAAGTATCTTGAAGCTGTCTACGCCTCTGTCCATGCAAACCATTCCCGCTGATAGAAATTTTGCAACGTTGCATAGCTACAAATTTAACGCGCAAACCCCACGTTATATTTATCTTAAATTGGATAAGGGAGCGCGTGGGTTTGGTGGCTTTGAGTTAACCAATGATTACGCCACCATCATCAAAGTACCTGAATACCCGAAAGAAATCAGTTTTCTTCATAAAGGCGCCCTACTCGCCTTGAATAGTGAGAAAAAACTATCCGTTCTCGTGCGTGGACTTCCATCTGTCAAGTTTGATTTCGCCAGGGTTTTACCCACAAACGTAAACCAATTGATTACGCAGACTCAAGGCGATTTTAATAACCCTTATTTTATTAACCAGAGCTTTAACCAACAAAATATCAGTCAGATATTCTCTGAAATTCAACCATTTGATGCTTCGGACTTAACCAAGCAACAATATACCGCCCTAGACTTTAGCAAATACCTTGCGGCAAGTGCGAATACGGCTGGACCTCAAGGATTGTTTCTGTTACAGGCAACAGGATGGGACACAACAAATAATGTTCCCTTGGATGCAAAAGCAAGCCGCCTAATTTTAATCACCGACTTAGGATTAGTCGTTAAGGATAATCGTGATGGCAGTCATGACGTATTTGTGCAGTCAATCACTGATGGTTTGCCTCTGGCAAATGTAAATGTAACTGTTTTGGGTAAAAATGGCCTTCCGCTTTTAACTTATGCAACAGATGCCCAGGGGCGCGCTAATTTCCCTGCACTCACTGACTTTATTGATGAGCGTGAACCAGTAGTCTATCTTGCAAGTTTAGGAAGCGATGTTTCTTTCATTCCTTACAATAATCCAAATCGTCAATTGAATTATTCCCGTTATGACATTGGTGGTGTTTATAGCAATTACCAGGATCAACATAACTTAAGTGCCTACCTATTCTCTGATCGTGGTATCTATCGACCAGGGGATACTGCCCATATTGGTATGATCGTTAAGCAAACGTATGCTCAACCGCAGCCAGCGGGACTGTTGCTTGAAGCTATCGTCTCCGATCCCCGTGGCACCACCATCCGTGATGAAAAATTTACTCTGGATTCTACAGGATATGCCTCTTTTGACTTAGGAACTAATCCTACATCGCCCACCGGACAATATCTGATTAATCTTTATATTGTTAAGGATAAACACCCTGAGAGTTTGTTAGGCTCTACCTCGATTCGTGTTGCCGAGTTTCAACCTGATCGCATGCGTATTAAATCAAGCTTTTCTCAAGGCCCAACTGAGGGCTGGGTGAGTCCCAAAGACCTAACTGCGAAAATTCAACTCTGGAACTTATATGGTGCTCCAGCGGTCGATAGACGCGTTAGTGGTAAGATTTTACTTGCTCCACAACGAGTAGCTTTCAAAAAATACCCTGATTACATTTTTGCTGATCCCCTTAGTGATCCCAAGAAACCATCTCGAGTCTTTACCGATAACCTAGCTGATGTGAAAACCAATGAGCGAGGTGAAGCTGAATTTAAACTAAATTTGGAGCGTTTTGACAAAGCCACTTACCAATTGACTTTTTTTGGGGAGGGTTTTGAAGCGGAAGGTGGTCGAAGCGTTGCCACACAGTCCACAATACTGGTGAGTCCTCTGTCCTATTTTGTAGGGTATAAGCCTGATGGTGATCTGAGTTACATAAAACAAAATAGCAAGCGTTGTGTCAATTTGCTTGCGGTAAATCCACAATTAGAATCCCTGGAAGTAACAGATCTGAAATTACAACTCGTTTCATTGCATCCAGTTAGTACTCTGGTGAAAAAACCCAATGGCACTTATGAGTATCAGTCAATCGTCCAATCAACCGTGGTGAGTACTGTACCGTTTACTATTAATGAAAGCGGGACTGATTTTGCATTGCCTACGCAGCAAATTGGCGACTTTGCCGTGAATATTCTGGATCAGAATAATACCGAACTAAGTCACATTAAATTCACCGTGGTGGGTGCGAGCCAACAGCCTCTTGCTAAAAATGCAGAACTAAGCGTTAAGTTAAACAAGAACGCGTATCGAGCAGGTGAAGATATTGAGCTACAAATTACGGCACCTTACACTGGAGCTGGATTAATCACGATTGAGCGCGATAAGGTTTATGCCACTCAATGGTTTAAAACAAGCATGACCAGCTCAGTGCAACGAATTCATATTCCTGAAGATTTTCAAGGCAATGGCTATGTGAATGTGGCTTTTGTGCGTGATTGGAATTCACCTGATATTTACTTGAGCCCTCTTAGCTACAATGTCACCCCTTTCAGTGTCGATCATGACAATCATAATATTCATATTCATTTGAGCACTCCTGAATTAGCGAGACCGGGAGAACCTTTTGTTATTAATTACAATAGCGACAAACCTGGTAAAATCATTGTATTTGCTGTCGATGAAGGCATATTACAGGTTGCTAATTATGCAACACCAGATCCGCTTTCTTTCTTTTTCCAAAAGAGAGCATTAGAAGTCTTAACTCAGCAAACAGTCGATCAAATTTTGCCTCAATTTATTAAAGAGCGAGAGCTTTCAGCCGTTGGTGGTGACGGTGGCGAAGAATTATTATCGAAGCATTTGAATCCGTTCAAACGCAAAACGGATTTACCGGTTGCTTATTGGTCAGGCATTATTGATACCGACGCCACACCACGCCAGCTTACCTACAATGTGCCTGACTATTTCAATGGCACATTGCGAGTGATGGCTGTTGCTGTTGCCTCTGACTCCGTAGGTGCAGCCGAGAAAAAATCTCAAATTCGCGGAAATTTTGTTATTAACCCCAATACTCCGACCTTTGTCGCACCAGGCGATACGTTTGAGATTACAGCAAGTGTTGCTAATAATGTTCAAGGCTCAGGTTCTAACGCGAAGGTGGCCGTAGAATTAACAACCAGCCCTTCGTTAGAAATTATTGGCGAAAGCAATGATTCCCTAACTATTCCCGAAGGCCAAGAACAAACGGTGCGGTTTAAGCTGAAAGCGAATTCGTCTTTAGGTTCCGCAAAAATGACTTTGGTTGCGCAAATGGGTGACAAATCCAGCACGATGGATTCTACGCTTAGCGTTCGACCTGCAAGCGCTTTTATTACAGATATAATCAGTGGTAGCAGCAAAGACAGCAAAAAATTGCTTGCGCCTGATCGACAGTTGTATCCTGAATACCGCACTGTCACTGCCGCTTTGTCGACGAGTCCTATGATTTTGGTTTCTGGTTTGCAGCAATACCTGACCACCTTTCCGTATGGGTGTACCGAACAACTGACAAGTAAGGCACTACCGTTGTTGGCAATGGCCAATCAGCCTTGGTTCGCTAAAGACATAGAAGCCATTAGTGATAAGGTGATGACCACGATTCAAATGTTAGGCCAAAGGCAAATGTCCAATGGTGGTTTCAGTTACTGGCCTGGTGGAGGAAGTAATTACAGCACTAACTTCTCCTCAGTTTACGCCATGCACTTTCTAACCGAAGCCAGAGCACAAGGTTATATTGTACCGAATGATGTTTTCAGTGGCGGTCTTGGCTATCTTAGAGACTTAGCCGCTCAAAATCCTGCTGACTTTGATACAGCTCGCGTTCAGGCTTATGCGATTTATATTTTGACGCGAAATGAGATTGTAACGACAAACTATCTAACCAATTTGCAACTCTATTTGGATAAAGAACAACCGCAGAAATGGCAACAAGATATTACCGGGGCCTATATCGCTGCAACTTATCAATTATTAAAAAGTTTTGCGGAAGCCAATCAGCTGATTGATAAATTTAAGATAGACACCCAACCTTTATCCACTACCGATTTTTATGATAGCAATATTGCTAATGCGCAATACCTTTATTTGATTGCAAAGCATTTTCCAGAACGCTTAGCTAAAGTCGGTAATCAGGTTTTGCCACGACTGGTTTCCGCCATTAATACTGATGAAATTAATACGATTCTTTCCGCCTATATTAGTTTGGCTTTAAGTGCTTATGACCAAGCGATACCGGCAGAGGTGGCTAGCTTTTCTATCAGCGAGATACTTAGCGATAACACGGCTAAGATCTTGACAATGTCAGACAGCAGCTACGGAAAAGCGAGTATTGATGAGGATGTCAAACAAGTCAGTTTCAATAATCCCAATCAACTAACCTTTTTCTATCAACTCATACAAGCTGGTTTTGACAAGAAAGTCCCTACAGAAGCAACAGGAAAAGGGTTAGAGATCTATAGAGAGTATCGAGACAGCAAAGACAATGTAGTGAATAGCACAACCTTGGGAAGTGAGATTGAAGTTCATATCCAGCTACGAGCTTTGGATGATCGTTACTTAAGTAACGTTGCAATTGTTGATCTTTTGCCTGGAGGATTTGAGGTTGTGCGTGATTCAGTCCATAGTGAGAACTTGGATTATGTTGATATTCGAGAAGATCGAGTTATCTTCTTTACAAGTGCGGATTCAAGTGCCAAACAACTGGTCTATCGCATAAAAGCAACAAATGTTGGTCATTATCAAGTTCCAGCCATCATTGCAGAATCCATGTATAATCCCGGCATCAGAGCCAATGGTGCTGCGACTACAATGGAGGTAACTACCCCCTTCCCCGAATGACTGTCTTTGGCGTATCTTGAACTAAAATAATCCTTCAAAATACTCACATAGGCAGCTGTCAACTTTGGCCATTTTTCAATAGACCATTGAAAGAATGAACTAAAATACAACAATAGCAATGTTCGTTACTTAATTTTAATTTATAATTTTAGCAAGAGAATGTCGCAATGGATTATGTAGATCATTTTAATCAAGACTCTGCTCAATATTTATTATTTAGGCCGACTTATCCTGATGATTTATATCGTTATCTTACAAAACTTATTGAAAATGGATGTGTATGGGACTGTGCAACTGGTAATGGTCAAGCTGCTTTGGCATTAGCTAATTATTTTTCAACAGTTATTGCTACTGATATTAATCCGCAGCCTTTAAAATTTGCAGCAAATCATCCAAATATTCAATACATTTGTTGTCCGGCTGAGAATACACCTTTACAAGACAATTCAATGGATTTAATTACCGTAGCGCAAGCGCTGCATTGGTTCAACTTTGAGTTGTTTTATCAAGAGGTTAGGCGTGTTGCAAAGCCTTCAGCTTATATGGCTGCTTGGTGTTATACCTTAGGAAAATTTCATTTACCTATTGATGAAGTAATCGGAGAGCTTTATTACCGCATATTAGGCAATAAATATTGGCCAAAAGAGCGGCATTATGTTGATGATGCTTATACTACTATTCCATTTCCATTTACGCGAGAACCAACTCCTTCTTTTTTTATAGAAAAAGACATGAATTTAAATCAATTAGTTGGCTATCTAAAAACATGGTCTGCAGTTAAAGAATATCAATTACACAATCAAGAAGATCCAATACAATTAATTATCAATAAATTGCAGGATTCATGGGGGGAGCCAAATTTAAAACACACTATAAACTGGCCGCTGCATTTACTTGTTGGAAAAATAAATTAGTAACCATTACTACTAGTCAACAAGATCACACTGCCCTTTTCCATTGGGGCTCCAACGGGCTTGGATTGTATGAACAGATAGACAGCTATCATCCTTACATATGTTGATTGCTGGTATGACTTGACAAGCATTAGCCCAACCGCTTTTAATCATTATCCCTTCTGCTCCTTTTGGCAGAGTAGCTATTCCTCTATTTAAGGAAGTACTGCCTGCAACAATCCAATTGATTTGAGAACCATCCAGGTTATAACTGATAACCAGTTTTTTAACAGGCTCTAAATCACCTCGGGTGTAAGCCACTCGGACTGTTCTGGGTAAAGCATTTCCTTCGGGTTCATTGTTATCATCCAAAATATCTATCCTCAAAGGTATGGGATAATCCTCACCCTCAAACTTGCCTGTATATTGAAAGGGATTAAAGATAAATCTCGTAATTAAAACCCAAGACGTAGCGCTTGTGCTAGCTAGGGTGTTCGCATTCCAGAGGAAAGGAAGATCCAAACGTCTGCTGGCATAAAGATAAGCCAAACCCGCTTGTTTGGGTAATTCAATATAAAACTCTGACGGTGTAGCACCAACAAAGCCAGCAGCTAAATATTGATCAGAGCGTAAGCTAACAATGTTGTCCTGTAAACTGCGTAAATCTTTTTCTAACTCTTGGGTATCCATTCCAAGTGCCGAGTAGTGATTAATCATGGATCGCAGTGTGTTAATGGCACTAGCGGTATTATCAGCAGACATAACATCTTCGGGTTCTATATCGGTATGATTATTCAAGGTGTAACCAACACCCCATAATTCGCTATCCTGAAAATACCCTCCGTGATTACGCACAATTCTCCATATATTAAGAGCGGTACCTTCTCCAAACCATTTATCCACCGTTTCCACTCCGAGAGCAGAAATGCCCCAAAGATTAACATCAACGGCCATACTGGTTAGATCTTCTGAGATATCAGGCATCCAATCGTCTGGTGAAGAGGGAATATTAATCGAACCTTGCGTATAAAATACCCCTTTTTGTCTATCGAACGATCCGTTGTAAAGAAAGCTCAGTAATCCGTGTGTCTGATAACCGTTTACCGTGATACCTCCATTTAGCATGATATCAATATGATGCAGAGCACCAGTTACTTCCGTTGTTTGTTGCGTGTTTTCTAATATACCTCGTAAAATTTGTAAACCCGCTAATACCGAAAAATTATCTTCTAGAGAAACCTCTCCTGGAGGAATGGGCCCTTGACCATCTTGCACACCTCCTGGTGCGTAATAAAAAGCACCTGTTCCTGTCTGCATTGCTGAGAAGGCGAAAAGACTATTTATTGCATTCTGCAGAGCTGCTGAATCGATGGGGATCTTACCTTCGGTAAACACATACTCTGCTTGTAAAGGGCCAATTAATTGCGCCCAAGCATTCTCACCTGTAAGCGGTTTCCAATCCGACCAGGTGGTAACAAATTTAAAAAAGTCAGGATTATGGCCTTCGGGGTCGTTTCTTGCCAACACAAAAGGATCGTAATCCCAGCTGAAGAATTGCTGGTATGGTCCTCCAAAAAACGGATCTTTGTTGTAGTAATTGGTGGCCAGCAAGCGAAAGGTAAAGGCTTTAAGCGGATCAACAATTGAAACCTGATATCCATATTTAAAAATCGGAGATGTGGCTCGATTTGCCGGATTTGAAATGGAAGCCAATTCATTTGCGACCAAGTTTCTTACTGTGGTTGTACTTAAATAATCATTTTTAGAAGCCAATGCCAAAGCAATTTGCCAAACGGCCGCATGATAAATATCGGTCCCATATTTTATGTTTGTTCGCTCAATTTGTGCTTGCGCCTGGAACCATTGCTGCACCGTACCTTCTTTCGGCGGCAAGCCTTGGCCTAAAATAACATAAGGGCTAGTCAAAAATGGGTAAGGATTGCTATATAAAGTATCTATTACTCTACATGTATCATCAGTAGAACATATAAAGTCTCCAAAGTATCTTGCTACGTCTTCAGTTGTACCCACATAAAAGCTCAGAGGAATGGATAGAGCATCTTTGCTAAGTGTAAGAATTTGGCTGGAAGTAAGAAAACGAATCAGTTCCTTAATTTCTCTATCGGTGTTTTTCGCGGCAAGAGCAAGATTTAAATTATTTAACAACAATCCTATGGCCACCAAGATCGCCGTGTATTTTCTCATTTATTCGTCCCTGATAGCGTCATCTAGAGAAAAAGCTTGCACATTACTAGCGTATGCTATTTTTGCAGAATCTGCACTGTATTCCTCTTTGTTGACCTCTAAATAATAAGATGGCAGTATAAAGATGACTTAATTTTACTCAAGGACGAAGCCATGTCATGGGCAGAGGGATCCAAATCAGCATTTATAAAAGAACTAAACACTCAAAAAATCCGCTACAACATCAAAACCTGGAAAAACTACATGGAAAATGTACAAAGACCTGGAGCGATTGTTGTAGAGATTGATGATGAAGCGCAAGTGCAAGAAGTGGTGCGAGCAGTCAAAAAACAAAATGAGCAGCATCCTGATCATAAAATAACCGTGCGCGCCACTGCAGGATGGGAAGACGCACAAAGCTCCTGGGGTTGTTTTCCTTGGGCCAAAACACAAGAACACCGGTATAATGAGTCGTTTTCTTTTTCAGAAGGCTCCTCGGCTGACGTGATTATCCGTTTTAGTAAAAAATATCAATCAGTGAAAAAGTTAGGCACCCTGCCTCCTAAATCTACCCTTTCTAAAAATCCTCTAGATAAACTACCGGCTTATGAAGTGTGCGTTAAAGCTGGCGTACAAATAGCAACACTTGCACAAAAATTGCGAGAACTGGGGGCTTCATTAAGGAGCATCAGTATGCTTTCCTGGGCGAGTTTCATCGGCTTGATCGCGACTGGTGGAAATGGAACGGGATATGATGAAGGATCTGTCAGTGATCAGGTTATCAGCTTAAGGGTCTGTGATCACAATGGTGAAATTCGTGAAATTACTCGTGAACACAAAGATTTTGCCACGTTGTGTAGCGCTCATTCTGGGGCGTTAGGAATAGTCTTAAGCGCGAATATTAGAGCCGTTGAAGCCTTTAACCTGCAAGAAACCGTTTATAATTTTGATGACGTTAAAGAAATGGGCCCGCATCTGGGAGCTCTATTGAATGAGAATCAATATTTCACCTTAATAGGCGTACCAAATCCTGTTGGTGATGTAGATGGCATTGCTAAATGGCAAATTCGATTATGGAATTATTCAGAGGCAGAAAGAACCAAGGTACAAGATCCTCCTTACGAAGCTGATGCGCGTTCGCTGGCGCAAGAATTAAGCGTAAGGGTCGGCGATTCAATTCAGGAATTTTTGTTAGACCCCAAACTCAAAAAATTAATGCCATTTTATCTCTTATTATCCGCAGCAATCATTACTGGCACTCGCGGTACAGAACCTATCATTGACCACGAGAATAATATCACCCATTACCAGGCTGCTTTCCCAAAAGCCATGCGCGATGTGAGTTATTTATTGCCAGTCAAGGATAATGAGGCGGGACCTCTACTCGCTGCTGTTCTGCAAAAAATTGATGAGTTAGTTAAGGCCGCAGGAAAACACGGGGAATACCCTATCACCTATGCGGTCTATACGCGTTACATTAAGGGAACAAATGGCGGTCTTTCCCCCACCGCGACTGATTCCGAGGATGAACACGTACTGGTACTTGATATAGTAACCAACCCAGATGCTCCGGGTATTGAAAAATTTGAGAAAGAGTTATTAGCTTATTTTTCTGAGATTAATATTAAACCCCGTTTTCATTTAGGTAAAAACTTTCCCGCTGGCATCGAAAGTTATGCTGATTTCTTAAATCCTGAAGCCCTTGCAGAGCATAGGAGAGCCTTGGAAAGATGGTACGGCACAGAAGAACAATTAAAAGCAAGCCCTTTTATTACGCCTTATTTTGAACAGATGCTGCAAATGGAACCAGCTCTTAAGCAGCAGCTAGAATCAATGCCGCTGAAAACCGTTAGTAAATTCGAGGTCCAAGAAAAAGAACACTCTCATGAAGAATGTGCTGCATTCCTAGAGCATTTGATTACAGCCATGCAAAGCCTGCCCTTGAACAATAAAAAAACCAGAGAGTTGAAAGAGAGTTTTGTAACTCAATGTAAAGAAACACTTGCCTCAATCAAGGGACAAAAAGAACACCAGGAAGTCAATTCTTGTGTATTGGTTTAAGGATTCCCGTTAATCGAATCCCCGATAGCCTTAAGTTTTTCTTGACACACGGAAACCTCGACGTACCGCTCCCGGACTCGATCCGGGATCAGTCCGTGGTATCCAGAGGTACGGAGTGAGATGTCTGCATTCTACTGGATGCTGCGGACAAGCCGCAGCACGTCGGCAGTTTGGGATGTCTAATTGGAAGATCGATGCCGCGGGGATTCGTTGGTGCATTTGACAAGTCACTATATGAGACAACCACAATATGCTAACACCTGATGATCTTATCCAAATTCTCCGAAGTAAAGGAATTCATTCCGAAAACGTTTTAACAGCAATACGACATACACCACGCCATTTATTTATCAATCCCGAAGATCATGCAGTTGCTTATGAAGATCATCCTTTATCCATCGGCTATGACCAAGTGATAACTCAACCTTACCTCGTTGCACGTATGACAGAAGAAATTATGAAAGGTAAAAATGTAAAAAAAGTATTAGAAATTGGAACAGGATCAGGCTATCAAGCGGCTGTTTTAGCCCAACTTGTCGATCAGGTGTACAGCATCGAAAGAATCAAGGCCCTGTATACAACAGCAAAATTACGATTTAAGAAATTAAAAATACTTAATGTGAAATTAGCTTATGGTGATGGCAGCAATGGTTGGCCTGAATATGCACCATTTAATGGCATTATTGTAACAGCAGCGATAGATGAACCTCCCACTTCTTTACTTGAACAATTAGCAGATGGTGGAAGAATGGTTATTCCATTGGGAGACCGTTATCTGCAAAGATTGTATACCATTGTTCGTCAGGGCAATAATTATGAGCAGCATGCCATGGATTCTGTGTCATTTGTGCCATTGTTGCCTGGAGAAAGGACATAAAGCACATCTAAGCCTATCAAGGCTTAGATGTATTTTTTGAGGAAAGATAAGTGTCATAATCAATCTCATCACCGATAGCATGAGTTACTGCCCCAAAGCCTCTGCCAGTATGTTCATTCATAATTTTCTTGAATGATGAAAATTTTTCTTTATCAAGACTATTTGGGCTTTTTATATTTGGGGTTTTTATTTGTTGATCAATGCTGGATTTTATTTGTGATAAGATGCTTTTCCAGGTATTCGTATTACCATGCGTTTGGAAAAATCCATAGAACCCCCTTTCCTCGCGTAAATAAGCATAATCACCACCTTTTTCTTCAATGAGTACCTTCATTTCTACTAAAGCATTGACATCCGTGATTCTTGGCAAAAGCCTATTCACTAATGCTTTTGCTTCTTCTTTTTTGGCTGTAATAGAAATGGGTGATCGTCCGATATACGCTAATTGTCGCAAAAGAATGTCAGTTCTGTACTTATTCCAATCAATACCGTCTCCATTGTCAACAAGGTATTTAGTAAATTCAAGGCTTGGGCGTTTATTAAAAACCTTACTAATATCTTTTCTAAAATCCTTGCCGAATCGTTGATTAAGCTCTTCGATCACTGTAATCATTATTTTGGTTTGAGTTTCCGTGGATTGAAACGAAGAACTATATGCCCAATTCTTGAACAATCTTTTTATATGCTTCTCTTGAATTGGAACATCAGGATTATTAATCAAAGCAAGGATATTGGCTATTTTTTTATCTAGAGTGTCTGGATTGGGATTATTGACAATACTGTTAACATATCCAACGAATAATCCATCTCTATTTAAATTAGGAAAATAGTTTTTGTTAAATAACAAACGTCCATCGGGGTAAAATCCTTGCTGATGATGCTCCTGAATATCATGAATCGTCTCAATTCTGGTGAAGTACTCAGGGTGATCCTGAATCAAATGGTCAATAGCTTTATCAAAAATTTTATCGCTTGAACAAAGAGAAGCGTAGGTAGCAAGTCTTAGTACTCTGGGTTCATGGTAAAGATCAACAGAGAGGCAGGTTACAAGTCTTTGAACCTCCTCGTTTTCAGTTAATTGTTCAGTTCTTTTTTCGTTCATCCAACTTAAAGAACAACCAAAAATAAATTTATTCGCTACACTAACAGCTTGCGAGATAAACTGCTTAGTTTTTATAACAGCGTCTTGCAAAGCCCCTGGACCGGTTACGTAGATAGTCCATTGTTTTCTATACCTTGCATTTCCAACTGTTTTATAGGCTTCATCATAGTCAAAATCCTGATTTCTTCTGCCATGAAATAACTCTTCAGCGGTTTTCTCATAATTTTGATGAATTTGGGTTATGTATTCTTCTAAAAATGGATGATCAGGTCTGGACACTAATACATCATTATTGGGCGCACTCTCTTCTGTCAGGTAAATCGTTTTATCGAAAGGATGCTGGCCAGGGCTTGTCGTTTGTCTTTTGCCAAAGTTAACTTGGCATCCCGTGGCATCTCTAATATCCCCAAGAGGTTCTTTACATAGCACATCAATGTCAGAATAAATTCCACCAAATTTTTGTAAGATAATTGTTCTTAGAATGTCACTCGCAGCCCCTGGTTTTTTTCTTAAGATTTCAAATTGATAATGGCTTTCCAAGGACCCCATATGCCCACCAAGTGTTTCATTGATATCCAGAAGATGAACATGGTTTTCCTTGGCCCACACTGTCAGGTCTATCAGTTCTTGTGAATCATAATTTTTTTTGTCAATCCATAATGTTGTTGCATAATCTGGATTTAATCGCTTAAATTCAGCAATTAGCTTTCTTTGATTTTCGTCTTTAAATGGATTAACAACATAGATAAAATGAGCGCGGTTAGGTATGAGCTCAGGATCATTTTCAAATTGATTGCTCGCTTCAGCAGGGACTTTGGCCAGATCATGGTCTTCTATCAGTTCTGCAAAGGGTTTCAGAGGCGTGGTAGGAGCCAATGCCTTGCTTTGCATTCGAGCCTCTAATTCTGTACCCATTTCAGTCTCCTTGATTAAGTTTTGTATAATTCCATCATACAAAAGACACATTAATCAGGAGTTAAATAGGAATGAATGATTTTCATGAGGTATTCCAAATTGGACTGGTTGTGCGTGGTACTTCAAAAATGGATTCCCGCCTACGCGGGAATGACACAGTTAAATGAATCTCTTTGAAAGGACACCAAGAAGTCAATTCTTGTGTACTGATTTAGAATTCCTCTCTTCTTCAAGGTAACACTGCCAAGTTTCGTCATTCCCCGCGAAAGCGGGAACTATTTCTAAGCTGGCTTTGGAGCTCAATCAGAGATTGATTCCCGCCTTCGCGGGGATGACAGTTTTGGGACAAAATGATATGGAACAACCACAACATGAAAATAACACCGGACGATCTTATTAAAATTCTTCGCAGTAAAGGAATTCATTCCGAAAACGTTTTAACAGCAATACGACATACACCACGCCATTTATTTATCAATCCCGAGGATAAGGCAGTTGCTTCTTCATCAGTATTTGATTGAGCTCCTTATTGTTGATCAATGCTGGATTTTATTTGTGATAAGATGGTTTTCCAAGTATTCGTATTACCATGCGTTTGTAAAAATCCATACAACCCTCTTTCTTCACGTAAGCAAGCATAATCACTCAATGAGCCTTCAATCTTACAGCGACAGGAATTCCGGACTGCGTGCTATTGTTACTGGAAAAAATGAGCAGACATTCCCTCTCGTCTCTAGGATTAATTAATCGACTTGCGTTAAATAAATAATCGTCGGGCTTTCTTCATCAATTGTTGATATTTCATAAAATGCTCATGAGTAATGGGTTGTGATTTCAATAGAAGTGCTGAAAAGCTCATGGCAAAGAGAATGCGACGTAGTTCCCAGATGGTATTTTGAAAATGAATTATTTTTTCTCCTAACTCAGAACCTGCTTTTAATTCTGATTGCAGATTTTCTGAACTGCTAGTGATAAGAGTAAAACTATCATTAAATTGATTACGTAACTTTTCCATAAAAATAATTGGGGTAGGAGATTCAGAAGATAGTGATAATAAGTGTTCCGCATTATTTTTTATAACCTTATAAACAATTATTTGGTGCAATAAGTAAAGCTTCTGTGAATAATGAAAGGAATTAAACAGCAGATAGTCCCCGATAAATACAATTAGAATTCCAATCAGGGTGCATATTCCCCGGTTAACCACCATTTCAATGGGACTTTCAGGGACCGTTGAAGTAAATGTTGTGGCAGTAAGCAAAAAAGCGAATAAGGTAATAAAAAAGACACAGATATCATAACGACGAAGATTGAGTGTCGTGACGAGCATACCTACTGCGGAGCCAATAAAAAGTACTGGGATCAAACGATAATTCAATTGTAATAAATATAATAAAGGAATCATAAGTATAAGAGCTAGTAATGTTCCTTTAATCCGATGGCGAGCTCGCTGTACTATCAAGCCCGGTTCAATACTGGAACTAATAACCAGAACAGTCAGTAATACCCACCATTTATGTGGCATATTCGAAACCACATAAGTTATTATTCCCATAGTATAAATTAGCACCAAATGAGTAAAGCGAGCATAGCCTAGTTGTGTTCTAAGGCTATCTATTTTTTGCATAGCGCATTCCAATGCCGAATGGCAGTAAGAAGATAAGTGTTAATCAAGTGTTGAAAAGGGGTTGAGGGATTTAGAACAATCGTCGAGAAGTCAATCTGGAGAGGTATGCTCATATGCTGGCGCAGCTCCTGGAGGTGGTTTTTTACAGCATTCCAAAATAAGGGGTTCATTTCCTGATAATAAATACTGTTTAATGCAAACTGAATGTTTCTGATATTAAAATACAGTTTAAATGCGGGTGAGAAACACGTTTTTGGTAGTAAGGTTTGATAGGAGCGGACAATATCCACATGTTGGACTTCTTCGCTAAGTGAAGAAAGAGGTAAATGCTCGATAGTCGCAGTTATGTCACCTTCTATACATCGAATGTAATGTTGCATAGCCCGAGTCCAAATAATTAACGCGACATTAGGATATAAATTCAAGCAAATGAGCAAAACAAGCATTGATAAAATCATTGAAGAAAAAATGCCTATTCCTATCTGGAGGCTGGCCATTGGCTGTATAGAAAGACTGAGTGCTCCTATACTGATGATTAACATTGGGACATTCCTGATTTTGGGGCGCCTAGTCCAAATTAGAGAAAAGAGAATAATGAATAAAATGATCGCATAAACTGGAAATACCAGTTTAAAAGGGTAAATCAAATAAAATGAAATGGCTGTGGTAATAACACTGGTAAAAATAAACACCATCGTTTCATTTTTTTCTTTTTGAGATGATAAAAATGGCATTTCATACCAGGCAGTAACGATCAGAGGGGCCACAAACATAAGAAAATTTTCTGGCCTGAAAAACCAATAAATAAAAGTTAATATGGTTGCAATAAAAATAGCTTTGTGTAATGCCACGCGCTGAATTGCGTAAGGATCGACCTGATTCATCCAGTTAACGAGCCGTGATGTAAACATAAGCGCTGGCACCTACTCTTAAAGGGAATTGAGGATCTGGATCGATTACGCGGATAATAACAGGCAACCGTTGGGGTAGTAAAATCCATTGGTTTTCATTGCTAACATTTTGCAATTGCGTTCTAGGATCAATTTGCTGGCGGTTTGCAGCCCAAAAATTCGACGTTACGACCCCATGAAACATTTTGCGACCTAGATACATCCTTGGAAAAATTAAAACGTTGGAGCCTTCCCTCACATCCCTAAGATCAGTTTCGTTAAAGTTGGCTTGGATAAATATGTCATCCGTGCTTACTAGAGAAAATAGTGGCTGATTAATATTTACTGGTGCTCCTGGCGCTAAAAATAAATTTTGCACGATACCATCAACTTGAGCACAAACATCCGTAAACGCAAGATTGACATGTGCAATATTAAGTTGGGATTGGATGGATTGAATATGGCTTCGTTGCGCTTCGATCTGATGCTTATCAATGTCCAATTGCTTTAGAGAAGCCTCCCATTTATCCTTCGCAGCGAGAGCTTCTTGTTGTGTATTTTCCAAGGTAATCAGGGAAACTGATTTAATACGATAACCCTTACGGTATTTTTCATAATCCTGAGCTAATTTTTCGTAAATTCTGCGATGATTTTCACTGAGTTTTTGGTGTTTATCATAGATAGTTTTCAGTGCCTTTAATTGGGCTTTCGCCGCCTCCAAATCGGCGGTCAGTTGATCAACTATATATTGATAGTTTTTTTTAAAAACAGTAAATAATTTTTGCCCTTTTAGCACTCGTTGTCCATTTTTCACGTAGATTGTCGTAATATATCCTTGGACCTGTGCCGCGACAGGTCTAATATTGTTGACGACAAAGGCATTGTCAGTGAAGGGAAAAAGATAGGAAAAGGTGTAAATCAATAACGTGAGCAAGCCTACCGAAATAACCACATTGGGGAAGGTTAGGTATCTTTTTGTATTTTTTATTTTCTGTCTTAACACTTGTAATTTTTCTTTATATTGTATCCATGAATAACGCGTTAACATTGATAACCTCCAGCCAAATCCTGGTAAAGCAATACTAATGACATGGCCAGTTGGAGTTTGGCCTGATTGGTTGATATAGCTAAATTATCGAGTACAATCTTGTTTTCTAACCATACTTTATAGGATATTAGCCCTGCCTTTAATAGTCCTTTTTGAAGCCTCAACTTATGCTGATAATCTTCTTGAGCCTCTGAAATTTTCTGATAATAAGATCGATATTGACGATTGGCTGATAAGTCATTGTCGACGTCTCTTAAGATACGGCGCACAGTTTTAATAAAATGACTCACTTGGGCGTGATATATTCCTCGTTGCGTTGCGATTTTTCCCCAAGTATTTGGAGCAACCGTCCAAGTTAAATACGCGTCTGTCATTTCTGCCAGTTTGCTCTCAGGAACATGTGCTTCGCCAAAATATTGATCCAGTTGCAAAAGAGGGAAAAAATTAGCAATTGCAATGGCCTTTCCGGCTTGAGCTTGTTTTACGGCGTATGCTGCCATTTTTAAGTCCGGTCTGTTTCTCAAGACTGTTACTGGCAAACTCCCCGGTTTAAATCGATTAAAATCCAATTGAGCGAAGTGATTGGGGGTAACAATAGGTCCCGGATTTTGATTGACTAAGTAACGAAGGGCATTTTGGCTAGTCGTAATATTGTGTTGAGTGGTTTTCAATTGAGCAGCGATTAATGCTTTTTCCATTTGGATATTGGACACGTCAATGGCGTTACTTAACCCTATATTAACTTCATCTTCAGTTTGTTTAAGCAGTGTTAGTACATCATTGTTAAGTTGCTGAAGAAGGCGTAATTGCTCTTGTTGGGCTATTAAAGTAAAGTATGCTGATGCAATTTGGCCGATCACGAGTAGCCTCACTCCCTCAACAGCAGCTTGATTATAAGCGAGATAATAGGTAGCCTGTTTTTGTTTTTGGAATTGTTGAGCAATATTAATTGCATAATAGGGCCAAACCCCATAAACCCCCCCCGGGCTTCCCAATGCGGGATTTGTAGAGTATCCGCCAAAGAAAATTAATGAAGGGATCCAACTTAATTTTATTTCTTTTAATAATCCTCTCGCTTCCTCAAGATTGCCAAGCGCAATGCCAATATCAAGATTATTACGCAGTCCACGATGTATCAGATTATCCAAAACCGGATCATGGAATTGTGTCCACCAAGCAAAATAGGGCAAGTTTTTAACGGGCTTATATTCTTTAGCCATTGACGGGAAGGATTTTGCTGTTTTAACAGCAACTGTACGATGGTCTTGGCTACAATTGAGCAAGCCAAGAGTGATAAACAGCATGAGCATCGTTTGCCTGGACATTAGTAGATACTTTTAGAGAGATGAGTTTTATATCTATGCGTGCTTAAGCTTACTTTAATTGCCACGATTACATTTTTATGATTTCCTGAGGAAACTCATTCTATTTTAGTGGTATTTTTAGATATGTAAAGAAAGCTTGCTGAGCACCTATAATGTGAGTTTTCTAGCAACAGCGGTTATTCAAGTAAGAAGCGGAAGGTCATATATCGCTGCTGTTCAACAATACCATCAAGAAGTCTTCATCATGCGAGCATTGTCAACCCTATAATGGTGACTCTATAGTGCTTTATTTTAGTCAAAATTTCTACACTTGTCTTCTTGCCTCTAAGACATTAGGTATTTGCTCGAGTTTATTTAGCAAACGCGAAAGACTGTTTAATCCATCAATCTCCACAGTCAATTTGATATAAGCTGTATTATCTTGCTGATGGCTTTGCGTTTGCAAAGCATACACATGCGCTTTTTCGTTGGCGAGCAAGGAGGTAATATCCCGCAATAAACCAGAACGATCAAAGGCTTTCACTAATACGTCAACAATGTAGTGATCTCGTGTTGAACTACCCCAATTAACTTGCAGGAAGCGTTGTCTTTGTTTATCACCGGCATGAAGGATGTTGGGACAATCTTTCTTATGTACGGATACTCCCCGCCCCAAAGTGATGTAACCAACAACGTCATCGCCAGGGACCGGCTGACAGCATCTAGCCATGTGAGTTAAAAGATTACCCACACCTTCAATCCGTAAATCACTGCCTCTGACTTCAGGCTTGGCCATGGGTTTTACAATATGTTGAACAGAAGGTGTTCCTGTTTCAGTTGGTGATAACTTATTTAATATTTGACCTAACTTAATATCACCACGTCCCAGAGCAGCTAATAAATCATCGACACGCTTAAAATTGAACGACGCGATAATATCATTCAGCCGATCGGCCTTAATGCCTAAGCTCTTTAATTCTTTGTCCAGAATTTCATGGCCTTCCTGACGATTTTTATCATAATCTTGCATTTTGAACCAATGCAGGACCTTGGCCTTGGCTCTTGACGTTTTCAGGTAATTAAGATGCGGATTAATCCAGTCTCTAGAAGGACGCTCGTCTTTGCCTGTTAATACTTCAACTTTGTCACCCGTCTTTAATTCATAAGTCAAAGGAACAATCGTTCCATTTACTTTAGCTCCCCGGCAACGATGACCGATTTGACTATGAACATGATAAGCAAAATCCAATGGCGTTACCCCTTGGGGTAAATCAAGAACATCCCCGTCTGGCGTAAAGACATAAACCCTATCTTCAAGAAATTCCGTTTCTATCGCTTCAGACACACCCTTAGAAGCAGCCATTTCTCGATGCCAGGCCAATACATCACGTAGCCACTCTATCTTTCGCTCATGACTTTCTTTTTGACTAACTGCGCCTTCTTTATATTTCCAGTGAGCAGCCACTCCCATTTCGGCTAGATCATGCATCTGAAACGTACGAATTTGAACCTCAAATACCCGCCCTTCTGGCCCTTCTACAGCAGTATGTAAAGACTGGTAGCCATTCGCTTTGGGATTGGCTATGTAATCATCAAACTCAGCAGGTATCCGCTTCCAAAGTGAATGCACCATGCTTAGCACTTCATAACACTGCTCTTTGGTTTCAACTAAAACCCTGACAGCCGTCGCATCATAGATTTCATCTAATGAAACGTTTTTACGTTTCATTTTACGATGGATACTGTGAATATGTTTTGAGCGGCCATAAACTGCAAAATGTTGCGCTTCTGTAGCGCGAATTTGCTTATTTAATTCTTCAACAATGAGGTTAACATAACTATCACGTTCAAGACGCTTAGCCTTTAATCCTTTGGCTATGGCTTTATATTCCTCAGGATGCAAATAACGAAAAGAGAGATCTTCCATTTCCCATTTTATAGCCCCAATACCTAAACGATTGGCCAAAGGAGCATATATCTCCATTGCTTCAGTCGCAATTTGTTGACGCAGTAGCTCGGGAAGTTGTCCACAAGTACGTAGGATGCAAAGTCGTTCTGCCAGTTTTATAAGCACAACGCGAACGTCATCCACCATAGCGAGAAGCATCTTACGAACATTATCAATTTGATGCTTGTTTTGGGGATATTTGTTTAGCGCTTGTAAATTATGCATCGCGCTCATTTTTTCTATCCCTTTAACTAACTTAGCGATGTGAGGTCCTAACTGCTCTTCGACATCGTCTAGGGATAGCTCAGCATAGTGCACATTTTCAAAAATGATTGCCGCAGTCAAGGTTTCCTGGTCAACCTCTAAATCAGCCAAAACATCAGCCATGGATAACCCAAGCTGCAAGCAGGACACACCCGTCTCGGTGGCATGATCTTGTCCTGCAAGCTGACTTAGGGTACAAGCATTGCGAATCAAATCCAAATCTTGAAAATACCCTTTGCTTCCTAGTTGTTGTAACCATTGTTCAACATCAATGTTTCCATCGATGGACCAAGGAGTATTTTCTTTAACTCTGACCATTACTATTATCCTTTCTCAAACAAGGCTATGGATTCAACATGAGCTGTATGAGGAAACATATCCATTACTCCAGCAGCCTTCAGACGATAACCTTTATGATTAATTAAAACATCAGCATCTCTGGCCAACGTGGCAGGATTGCATGAAATATAGAGAATGCGGCTAACACCAAATTTATCAATATGTTTAACGATCTCTAGAGCACCTGACCGTGGGGGGTCTAATAAAATTTTTGTAAAATGATAATTGGTTAATTTTGCTATCGATTCGATCTTTTCCAAGTTGGCGCAAAAAAACTCGGTATTACTCAGGCCATTCGCTTGAGCATTCATTTGTGCTCTGGCCACCATCGTGTTACTCCCTTCGATACCAATAACCTTGGCACAACACCTAGCCATAGGAAGAGAAAAATTACCTAAGCCGCAAAACAAGTCTAAAACAACATCCTCTTTCGTTAGGGCCATTAATTCAAGTGCTAGTGAAACCATTTGTTGATTTAAACCAGCATTGACTTGCGTAAAATCCGTTGGATGAAACTGAAATGTTACTTGTTGTTGTGGCAAAGCATAGCTTAAAAACTCACAATTTTCTCTTGGATAAAACGAAACCACACTCTCATTGCCACCTGGCTGTAAGAACAAGCGAAAACCAGTTCTCTCACCGAATGCTTTTAATTTTGCCTCATCGTTGGTACTTAAAGGATCCAAATTGCGGAAAATTAATGCTACCTCTGTATCGCCAGCTGCAACCTCAATTTGCGCGATAATGCGAGGATCTTCAAATGAATCAATGAGCTGTCTTAAATGGCCAATCTCTTTATCTACCCGGGCATTCATCACCAGGCATCCATTGATTTCTGTGATAAAGCGAGGGTTATTTTTTTCTCTGAAACCAACCAGACTACTCTGCTTTTTTTCAACGTAACGCACACTAAGACGTGCTTTGTTACGATAATGCCAACTCTCACTGGTAAGCGGTTTTAGAATTATTTCTGGTTGGCAATGTCCTACACGTTGCAATAAATCCAATAGTAACGATTCCTTTTCGTATATTTGTGTTTGCTCATCAAGGTGCTGTAAGGAGCAACCTCCACATGATGAATAATGGGGACAAGCAGGGGTTACTCGCGCACAAGAGGCTGAAAGCACAGAGATAACCTTGCCTTCGTCAAAATCATTTTTCAGGCGAGTATATTGAAAAACCACTTGTTCATTAGGCAAAGCTCCTTGGATAAATGTTGTCTTACCATTAATTCGTGCAATGCCTCTGCCATCATGACTAAACTTTTCTATTTCCGCGATTTTTGTTTCCGTAGGTAATCTATGACGTCTTCTACTCATTAGTACTTCTCGTTAATTCTATTAGCTGGCTGCTTCACCACTAATTATAATGGCTATTGATAATTTTAGGCGCTTTATGGCGCTTTTATAGACAGAAGAATAAAAAAATAAAACCAAAGCATAGCACAGGCACGCTGCCCCTGTCATAAACACACAAAAATCAGCGAGTGTGATTGAAAATGCGGTTTTGTATTAACTGTGTCTTGTTTTTTCTTGTGACGACGTCCCGCGGCTTGACCGCGGGGTCCATGATATGTTCGACGATCACTGGATCCCGCGGTCAAGCCGCGGGACGTCGGCATAAGGAAACCGCAGTTTTAATCACACCCCAATCAGCGCAATAAAGAAAATGACCCACGGACACCATTAGCGGCTAATTTATCTTTCAAGTTCGTTGTCATTTGCTTATTAGCGAAAGGCCCCACTCTTACAATATATCGCTGTTGGTATTTTTCAATAATCACAGGAGACGGGGTTAATTTTGCTAATTTACTTTGCAATGCAATAGCCAACTTCTCTGAACTGAACGCTCCTGCTTGAACATAATAATGAGCAACCTGCTTTCCAGTGTTCAGCGCTTCTATTTCAACAGAAGCTGTTCCTTTAGGAAGTAACCCTAATTTAGCCGCCGCAGCATAGGATAAATCAATTACCCTATCATTACGAAAAGGTCCTCGATCATTCACTTTTACAACAGCCACTCGGCCATTACTTAAATTTTTTACCCTCACATAACTCGGTAAAGGAAGTGTTTTGTGGGCAGCGGTCATGGCATACATATCATAGTTATCACCACTCGATGTTCTTTGTTTGTGAAATTTTGTGCCATACCATGAGGCTATGCCGCGTGTTTTATAACCACTTGCTGTTTTTAAAACTTCATAAGTGCGCCCCTCCACAGCATAACTATCTGGATTACCGTAACGACTAAAGGGTTCAGTTTTAGGTTTAACTTCTTTGAACTTAACTGGGATGGGACCTTTCGGAGCTCCATCATGCTTTTGTGTATATCGGGATTTTTGTGGAGAAACAGAAGTGGATGACTTGGCGGATCTAGGTAATTTTTTTGCATTGATATCAGAATTAGGAACTGTTGTACAATTTGTCAACAAAAATAGAACAAACAAATAAAAAAATCGCATTGTTACAACTCAATTAACATTCTTTCTTTGTAATATATACAAAGAGCAATATCATTAAAATACCTTAATGCCATTTGGTAGCAAATTGAGGCTGTGATAAGATTACGACATTTTTGTAACCATGAGTATAGAAAACATGAAGTCATCATTCTCACCTTTCAAATTATTATTAGCAACCAGCTTACTTATGACAACAAATCTAACGTTTGCAGCTAATGATGTTCTCCCAACCACAAGCTTATCGAATAACATTCCTCCTGCTGCGCCAATTAGTAATAAGCCACTTATCACTCCATCTGCCCCTACCATTAACGCCAAAGCTTATATTCTTATTGATGTAAATAGTGGAAAAATCATTACCGAGAAAAACAGCGAACAAAAATTACCACCTGCTAGTTTAACGAAAATGATGACCCTCTATGTCATTTCCAACGCACTTCATAATGAGCAAATTCATCTGAATGATAATATCCGAATTAGTCGTGAGGCGTGGAAAACAGGTGGCTCGCGTATGTTTATTAAAGAAGGTCAGCAAGTAACCGTCGAAGATTTACTTAAAGGGATCATCGTTGATTCGGGAAATGATGCCTGCGTAGCTATGGCTGAACATCTGGGAGGTAGTGAACAAGGCTTCGCTGAAATAATGAATCAGCAAGCCAAAAATTTGGGCATGAAAGATAGCCATTTTACTGATAGCACAGGATTGCCTGATGAAAATCTCTACACAACTGCGAAAGATTTAGCCATTCTAGGGCGAGCGCTAATTATCAACTTCCCACAATATTATCACTGGTATAAACAAAAGTGGTTTACTTATAACGGCATAAGACAGCCGAATCGTAACCGATTGCTATGGCGGGACAATCAAGTCGACGGAATCAAGACCGGTCATACGAATGACGCTGGTTATTGTCTTGTCTCATCAGCAAAGCGTGAGAACATGCGTTTACTTGCGGTCGTAATGGGTTCACCTTCAGAAACCGCTCGCGCTGATGACAGTGAACGCTTACTCAACTATGGTTTCCGCTTTTTCGAAACGCATGAACTTTATAAAGCTGGGCAGAAGATCAGCGAAGTTCCTATCTATAAAGGCGAAACAGACAAACTGATGGTTGGCGTTCGCGAAGATCAATTTGTCACTATCCCTAGTGGTCAATACCAACGTCTAAGTATGCGCACCAAAATATCACAAAATTTGCTAGCCCCTATTGCAAAAGGCGCCAAAGTTGGCGAATTGGTTATACAATTTGATAATAATATAATTAAAACGCAAGATCTTTATGCGCTACAGCCCGTACCTAGAGGAGGACTTTATACACGTATGAAGGATTCTATTCGACTTGCGTTTCGTAACTGGTTTGGTTAAGGGCCATAGCAATGCAAGGTATTGTCTTTATTAATGGCGATTATTACCATGCGGCTGATGCAAAAATCTCGGTATTTGATCGTGGATTTTTATTTGGTGATGCGGTTTACGAGGTTATTCCTGTATATCAAGGCCGTCCCTTTTTTATGGAGCGACACTTAAAACGACTGAAAGAAAGCCTGGTTAAAGCCAGGATAATGAATCCACAAGTTGATTGGCCAGTCATTTTGCATGAGTTAATTGAGCGTAATGGTGGAGGTGATTTGCAAGTCTATCTGCAAGTCACTCGTGGCAATCAAGGTGTACGTAAACATGATATTCCTCATGAGCTCAAACCAACCGTTGTTGCTTTTACCATTCATACCCCCTATGCCAGCTTTGAAGTCAAGAAACAAGGCTTACGTGCTAATATTGTTGAGGACATTCGTTGGCAACGTTGTGATATTAAGACAACGTCGTTGTTAGCAAACATTTTGCTCAATGATGAGGCAGTAGCAGCTGGGGCAAATACGGCCATTTTGTCACGTGATGGCTTTTTAACCGAAGGAAGCGCAAGCAATGTATTCCTGGTTAATAACCAGGGAATAATTTATACCCCTCCCTTAAGTGGCTTCTGCTTGCCAGGGGTAACTCGACAGCTTACCGTTGAACTCATTAAGGCTTTATCATGGTCTTTACGAGAAGAGAATGTTCCTACAGAAGCGCTTTTTACTGCCAAAGAAGTCTGGATAACAAGTACAACAAAAGAAATTTGTCCTGTAACCTATATTAATGATGTAATGATTGCTGATGGTCGCGTAGGTAAATATTGGCAACGTATAAATGATGAATACCAACAACTCATCTCTAACCACTATGACTGATAACAAATCTGTAATTCAATTCCCCTGTCATTTTCCCATAAAAATTATCGGGAAAAATACAGCTGACTTTTTTAAGGACATTTCTGATATTACTCGGAAACATTTTCCTGATACGCTCGATGAAGCAATGACTTGTCAAAAAAGCCAGCAAGGGAATTATCTTTCCATCACTGTTACGATTTATGTTCATAACCAAGTGGTGCTCGATGCACTTTATCTTGAGTTAACCCAACACCCTGATATAAAAATGGTGTTATGATGTTTAATATCAGAAACTTAGGATTACAGTCGTATCTTAGCGTTTGGGATAAAATGAAGGATTTTACATCAACGAGAAACGAAGCAACGATCGATGAGTTATGGTTACTTGAACACCCTGCGGTGTATACTCAGGGTCAAGCTGGGAAAGCTGAGCACATCTTAAATCCCAGCTCTATCCCAATCGTACAAACTGACCGTGGTGGACAAGTGACTTACCATGGACCCGGGCAACTGGTTGGCTATGTTCTAATGGACATTCGCAGACGCCATCTTGGTATTAGAACGTTAGTTAGTCGCTTGGAGCAGGTTTTAATTTCGTTGTTAGCGATATACAAAATAAATGCGGAAATACGGCCCGGAGCTCCGGGTGTTTATGTAGGAGATAAGAAAATAGCTTCCATCGGACTGCGAGTTAAGAATGGTTGTACTTATCACGGCATTGCTCTCAATGTAGCCATGGATTTGACCCCTTTTGAGGGCATTAATCCTTGTGGATTTGCGAAGCTAAAAATGACTCAAATTAGTGATTATGCATCGAATGTAACTGTTGCCTGTGTTAATGAACAGTTTACTGAGACATTTTTAACTCATTTTGAATACTAACCATGCACTTCTTTACCGATTACATTCAACCCCTAACCATTTGGCTCTATGACCATCCTCATTGGGCTTTACTTATTACCTTTCTTATTTCTCTGACAGAATCTCTAGCCATTATTGGCAGTATTGTTCCTGGCTCAGTAACCATGACAGCCATTGGCATTTTGGCCGGCTCTGGGGTCATGCGGGTAGACTTGACCTTACTAGCAGCAACGCTTGGAGCTATAGCAGGTGATAGTGCAAGCTACATGCTTGGCTACACATTTAGTGATCGTTTAGTTAATGTATGGCCGTTTAGTCGTTACCCAAATTGGTTGATGTTCGGGAAAGAATATTTTTCTCGTCATGGAGGGAAAAGTGTAATTATTGGCCGATTTGTAGGCCCACTACGTTCAATCATACCTGTCATTGCTGGAATGATGGGTATGAGTCAATGGCGATTTTTTCTGGCTAACTCCCTCTCGGCGGTGGGCTGGGCCATTCTTTATATCTTCCCTGGAGTTTTAATTGGTGCAGCAAGTAGTGAATTACCACGTGAAAGCGCCAGTAGACTTTTCTTGTTAGTTCTCCTACTACTCGCAGCTATTTGGTTACTGAGTGTCGGTCTTAAATGGCTCTTTATTCACTTGAATCGCTTACTACGCTTAGGTCTACATGGTCTCTGGTCTTGGTCGCGTAATCATCCTCATCTCGCTGGCCTTTTCAGAAGTATTACACCAATAGACGAGACTAATTATTATCCAACTGCGGCTATTGTCATTTTATTCACCTTAAGTACCTTATTATTTTGCATCTTAACAGCGCTGGTGATTCAACAAGGTTGGATTGTTGAAATTAATCAACCTATCCATCTTTTTCTACAAAGTATACGCACCAAGGCTTTTGACGCATTCTTTATTGTCGTTTCTCAAATAACAAGTGGGATCACAATAGTTGCTTTAGTATTGAGTGTGTTTTTTTTAGCCATTTATTATCGAGATTGGCGCTCCTTCAATTATTGGTTAAGTCTATGTTTGTCCTCTACCGCGATCTTGCTTCTTTTGCATGGGCTAATAGATAGTCCCAGACCCCAAGGTCTGTGGGCAACACAACCGGGTCGTTCTTTTCCACTAATCGGATTAACTTATGCTGCGGCTTTATTTGCTGCGTTCATGTTTTTTATAAACACTTATTGTGTGACGCTCTTAAACCGTTTCGTCAAAATTATTCTAGCTGTTGGTTTATTTCTCGCAGGATTTGCGCCTGTTTATCTGGGTGATAATTGGTTTACAGATAGTCTTGGTGCTTATTTGTGTGGTTTTAGTATATGTTTGATTCATTGGCTCTTCTATCGTCGTTATAACACTAAAATTGTTTGTTCAACTTATGGGCCATTAAAAATCTTGGTCATTCTCGTTCTTGCGAGCTTGGTTGCTGTTATCTCTGGTTACCGTGAATCAGTACGTGCTCACCAGCCCTATTTGGCGCAATATGTCCTTACTGATCAACTTTGGTGGAACCAGACTCGGCCTCTTTTGCCCATTTATAGAACCAACAGGATTGGTAATCGCATCAGTATTTTTAATATTCAATATGCTGGATCACTTACCAGTTTTGAGCGTGCCTTAAGCGATTTTGGCTGGCAAAGATTAGATGATTCGTTATTTACGTCATTGTTGACCAAAATAAGTGGCCAACAATCGGCAGAGGAGCTGCCGTTAATGGCGCAACTTTACCTCAATCGCAAACCAGTGCTAATTATGGTTTATGAGCCTAATGATGGCAATCCTATACAAATTTTACGAATTTGGCGCTCTAATTATCATCTTAAAAATCTTCGTCAACCGATATGGATTGGTAGCGTCCATCCGCACAAGTTGTTAAAACCGCATGAACGAAAGGAAGCAGTTACAAATGTTGCCAGTCATCCTATCTCACTTTTTTATGTCAGTGCTGCTTTGCCTGAATTTTTACAACGTCATACTTCCTTGCCTGTAAAGGTAAAATTGCCAATTGCAGTGGAACCGATTTTACTGTTAGTCAAAGAGTCTCCAATAAAGGAGGGCCGCTAGTAAAAATTCCTCAGCCTGGAAGATCCTTCGTGTCGCTCAGGAGACATCCTCTTCAGTCTGAGTTAAACTAGTGGGAATTTCATTTAGCCATTATTCCAGGTAAGGATATTTTAATGATTACTATAGCTGACGTAATTCATTCATTACTTCCTGTGTTAGGCCTTGTGCTTTTGTTTTTAGGTATAAAATTTAAACGCAATAATTATGTTCTACTTGCTTTATGGATTAGTCTCATTATTCTTCTTCTGGAATATAAAGCTTCCGGTGGAGAAATTTTAGGAAGTTATTTTAATTATTTTCATGCCGCAATTTACTCTCTAAATTTGCTCGTACTGATCAGCTCTATTATTTATTTGATATTCATTCCACTTTATCAAGTTAAACATGTGATTGTACGATATAGTGCAGGCTTTTTATCTGCCATTCTTGTAACAGGGCTCATTCTTTTAATCATTAACCTAGGTATCAATGCTTATTTCGTTGAAGACAGGTTATCTAATACGCCGATTCTGCAAGTAGCAACATTTAATAAACAACCTTATTGTGATTATCGCTATGTGTTTTATAAAATTAGCCCAGAAAATAAAGTCAAATTTATGTGCCCTAATCACTATGGTTTGCTGCCTTCTGTGGGCGAATTGAGTACGGCCCCTACTTTTGTTATTAAGCAATTGCCGGCTCAACTACAAGCCAAATTTCAGCAATCAACATGATAATCTGTCAAAAGCAAATTGACGATGAGCTTGAGTTTTTTTACCATAAAGTCAAGGCGATCAATGGTGTGTTGATAATCTTGTTCTGTTGTTTATTTTTTGTAAACATATTGGAAATTTTTACATAAGCATATTATGCGCAATTTGCTTTTACTGATCTCATTTTTGTTTTCTTCAGTGCTATTTAGCATGGCTCCCAAACTTAATTGGGATAAAGCAATTGATAAAGCAGTAGTTCGTTATGGACTAAGAACCGAACCAGAACTTAAGAGATTTTTTGCCCGTTCGCATGTGGCTTACCCACCTAATGAAGTGGCACTTCTGGCATTTAAAAAAGAGCGAAAGCTAGAGTTATGGGCTAAAGATGACAATCATTCCTGGCGATACATTCATACCTATCCCTTAACTGCATTCAGTGGTCGCTTAGGCCCCAAATTGCGGGAAAGAGATGGGCAAATTCCTGAGGGTATATACCGATTAATCACTTTTAACCCCTTTAGCTCAATGCATTTGTCCATGATGATTGACTATCCAAATCACTTTGATCGCTTACAAGCCATTAAAGATGGGCGGAAAAAACTAGGAAATAATATTTTTCTGCATGGGAAATCGCTATCTGTAGGTTGTTTAGCTGTAGGCGACTGGGCAATCGATCAACTCTTTTTACTTGCTCGTAGAGTGGGACTACAACATGTTAAAGTGATTATTGCCCCAAATGATTTGCGTATTGCAAAGCCTGCAACTTCTAATTTTGCGCAACCCCGTTGGCTTCCCGATTTATACAAACAAATATCAACTGCCTTAAACCAATTTCCTACCACACAGAAAAAAATTATTATGGCTACAAAATAGCTGACATCAACAAAATAGAGGCCGTTCATTAAACCGTGTCATTCCGCGTAGGCGGGAATCCTTGCTGGGATAAGCACGAGGCTTTAATCAGTATAGATCCCCGCCTATGCGAAGATGACACCGTTTGGCAAAACACTCATAAAATATGAAAATAAATTCGCAAAATTTCGTTAGTTGATTCTATACTACAACTAAAACAATGATATTCTAAGCGAATGACTAACTTCAAAAAGCGGTCATGGTCAACAACTGATTTGAAAAATTTACCACAGCATGACTCTTTATTATGCTGCTTGGTCTTGCTTAGTCGTTATTATCAAATATCCTCTTCAGCACAATCGCTCGTAGCAAGATTACCGCTTAAACAAAATAAACTAACACCTGATTTGTTTGCTCGTGCTGCCAGCCGGGCATCATTAGAGAGCAAAATAGTGGAGGTTTCTCTTGATAAAATCAATGATACTCAACTGCCTATGGTTTTATTATTAAAGAACGAGGAAGCCTGCTTATTGGTACAAGACAAAAAAGGTGAGCCCAAAATTATTCTTCCACAAAAAATAGGTGAAGATATCGATCTTAAGACCATCCTTCCTGAATACACCGGTCAAGCAATTATTGTCCAACCAGAATATAAATTTACAGCCCGTACTGAAGAAGCATTGGGTAGAACACCAAGAAATTGGTTTTGGAAAGTTATCTTTAAATCCTGGCCAACTTATTCTGAAGTTTTAATGGCCTCCTTATTAATTAACCTGTTTGCTTTAGTTATTCCACTCTTCACCATGAATATCTATGATCGTGTGGTTCCCAATCATGCTATCGAGACCATGTGGGTTCTAGCCAGTGGTGTTGCTTTGGTATTTCTCTTTGATGTCTTGCTGAAAACGCTACGAGCGCATTTTATCGACCTTGCGAGTAAACGAAGCGATATTCAATTATCAGCAAATATATTTGAACAGATCTTAGGTATTAACATGGGGGTAAGACCTAAATCGGTCGGGGTACTGGCTAATACTGTTCAGTCCTTTGAACTTTTCCGTGATTTTATCACTTCAGGCACCATGACGGTTCTAGTGGATTTACCTTTTGCCGCAATTTTTATTTTGGTCATTTACTTTATTGGCGGTCCTCTATTTTGGATCCCAACACTGATGATCCCGACTATTCTTATTATTGGTTTTATATTGCAATTGCCCTTGATTAAGTTAACAAAACAATCCTACCAATATGCAGCTGAAAAACAGGCTATTCTTTTTGAGTCCCTTGCAAACATCGAAACGGTAAAAACGACAGGGGCTGAATCTGCTCTGCAATCGCGCTGGGAGCAACTGATTAAATTAGCTGCCAATAATGGCATAAAACTCCGCACCACCTCTATGGCAAGCCTTACCCTGACCACGCTGATTCAACAAATTGCGACCGTTGCAGTAATCATTGCTGGTGTTTATCTTATTAGTCTAGGGGAAATGACAATGGGTGCCTTAATCGCCTGCACATTATTAGCAAGTCGAGCCCTGGCTCCAATGTCGCAGGTTACTTCACTGCTAACCCGGTATTATCAGTCTGTGAATGCACTTAAATCCCTCAATCTTATTATGCAATTACCTATGGATGTGAATGAAGCTACTCAATACCTTCATCGTCCCATTTTGCAAGGAAACATTGAATTCAGACAAGTCTCTTTCACTTACCCAGGCTCTCCCAACGCCGTTTTAAAAAACATAAGCCTGAAGATAAAGGCAGGCGAAAAAGTGGCTATCATTGGTCGAGTAGGTTCAGGCAAATCCACACTTGCGCGTTTAATTCTTAAACTTTATTCACCCACAGAGGGAATAATTTTACTGGACGGAACGGATTATCGACAAATTAACCCTGATGATTTACGTCAGCAAATTGGTTATGTCCCGCAAGATGTTTCATTGCTCTATGGCTCAGTGCGAGAAAATATTATCATTGGCGCTCCCTTTATTGATGATACATCACTGATTCGTGCTGCTAACATTGCTGGTGTTGGCACATTTATCAATAATCACCCTGATGGATTCGATAGACAAGTCGGCGAAAAAGGCGGTGACTTGTCTGGTGGACAACGGCAATCTGTAGCGATAGCAAGAGCCCTTCTGTGTGATCCAAAGATCTTGCTATTTGACGAACCAACGTCTGCAATGGACGATAATAATGAACGACGGTTCAAACAACAGCTTTTAGGCCATATGACTCCACAACATACTCTCCTCTTGGTGACACATAAAATTTCCATGTTGGAGCTAGTGGAGCGTATTGTTGTGCTTGACGAAGGTAAAGTCGTTGCTGATGGGGCCAAAGAATCCGTATTGTCTGCTTTAAGAGCAGGCATGACTGTCGAGAGATCATCAACATGAAGCACGAAGAACGCTCACATCTATTTACACATATTATACTTTGGAGTTCTCTTTTATTTATCGTTTGTGCTCTGGTTTGGGCAAATTATGCTGTGCTGGATGAAGTAACAACTGGAGAAGGGAAAGTAATACCCTCCAGTCAAATCCAAATCATTCAAAACCTTGAAGGAGGAATCGTCAGTAAACTCTATGTGCAAGAAGGTGAAATTGTCGAAAAAAATCAGACTCTGATGCAAATTGATAACACACGTTTCAAAGCTTCATTTAATGAAGCAGAACAAAAAATGATTGCTTTGGAAATCTCAATTATTCGATTGTCAGCAGAAATGAATAATACCCCTATGGTTGTTCCGGCTTCTCTAAAGAAAAAAAATGGTGGTTTGGTAGAAGCCGAGGAAGCGCTTTATAAATCCAGACAGGAAGAATTAAAGCAACTTACGTCAGCTTTGGGTTTGGCAGAAAAAGAGTTAGCACTTTCGAAACCGCTTGTCGCCAAAGGAGCGGTTTCTGAAGTAGAGATTCTAAGGTTGCAGCGAGAAGTTAACGAACTGCAGGGTAAGATTCATCAATTCAAATCACATGCACTTGAACAATTGAATAAGAATAAAGCCGAACTGGCAGCTCTTAAAGAATCACAATCCGCTGAGGAAGACCGATTAGTACGCACCACCGTACGCTCCCCTGTCAAAGGCATTGTTAAACGTATTAAAGTAAACACCATAGGTGGGGTGATTCAACCTGGGATGGACATTATTGAAATTGTTCCTTTAGATGATACTTTGCTTATTGAAGCTAAAATTAGACCTTCTGATATAGGTTTTATTCACCCAGGCCAAAAAGCAATTGTTAAACTCACTGCTTATGAGTTCCCTATTTATGGGGGACTAACTGGAAAAGTTGAACAAATTAGTGCTGATACAATTACCGATGAACAAGGCCCTTCAGGCAAAGAGGAAACGTATTATTTAATTCGTGTAAGAACAGAAAAAAATTATTTGGGCACTGAGGCTAAACCGCTATATATCATCCCCGGGATGATGGCCACCGTAGATATTCTAACGGGCAACAAAACCGTGTTGCAGTATATTCTTAAACCTATCCTAAAAGCACGACAAACCGCACTCAGAGAGCGTTAGCAAATAATCTATTGGGAGATTGCCTCTTCCTTGGAGGAAGTCAGGCAAACTCAGCCTAAAAATTAGCAGCTTTTCCAGAAATACTGTTTCCGTTCATTAATGGTATCCCAGAGCTGTAGTAACCGTTTTCAGTCGTATTTAATGTAGAAGCAAATTGCTGTATCACCAACTCTACATCACGATAATCACGATAAACCATAAAAGAAGCATGGGGTGTAGGTACAGGATGATTGTAACTTGCTACAGGCCCAATGCAAAACAGATTTTCATGTACCTTGCCATGCACATCGATCCCTTGATAATGATCCGTTAAGTCTATGCCGCCATAAGTACGAACAGAGATTAAACCATTACCCGCAAGTTTATCTAACAACATGGGTTTTATACTATTGGGGTTAGGCTTATAGCGGTAACCGCTTGCATCAATCAGAGTTGATGCATGTAACACTTCGCCGGAGGCAAGTGATACTTGGAATGTGCGGCTTTGTTCATCATAGCTTACAGAGACCAGACCTTGGTGCTCTATGATTCTTTGATGTTCATAAAGATGCAGCATGATCCGCGCGCTCACCGGTATAATACCCGTCGCGCAAGCCACTAAGAGAGAATAGAAGTATTTAAGAAATTGCTCTTTGCCTTCATCATTCAGGCTTTGTCACATGGCGTTATAACAGCCATTAAGATAAAATGGTTTTGATAAATGCTCGCAGCTCGTCAATATCCCTTGTATTCCCTTGTATGGATTTATCCTCCGATAGATAATCAAACTTATTCATTTGATAACGTAAAGCCTTGGCAGGACCAGGGAGATGAGCAGGTCAACAGGTTCTTTGGCATCTTTTTGATAAGCATTCCAGAATAATATTTTTGCTTCTCAAAGGTTAACGTGTTGGGCGTTCGTCTTTGTAAATTGCTTGCCAATTTCCTGTTGCGCATTGTTGTTACAATGATCTGCATTGAACCATTTTCTCAGTTGACAGGGTAGTAAATCAGCCCCCTAATTAAACTTTGCTTGAAATTAATGGGGGACCAAAATTTATAATACAAAATGTAATAAATGCCCAACCAAAAATATACCAGGCCGGAGCATATATAGTACCGGTGATTTCGATTAATGTGAGTGCGATTAATGGCACCGTGCCACCAAATAGCGCTTGCCCTATATTGTAACCAATCGAGGTTCCTGTAGCTCTTACCGATGTAGGAAATAACTCTGCAAGGATTGTAGGCACCGTTGCGTTCAATGGAGCAAGTGTCATGCTTAATATCAACTCACTCCACAGTGCATGCCACCAATTTTTACTGTGCAAAAGCCAAAATATAGGAAAAATAAAGATAAGTAGACTAATCAAGCCAAATAAAAATACAGGTTTTCTACCAACGTAGTCCGAGAGTAATCCTACGATTGGAATAAGAATTGTCAGGAAAAAGAGTGCAATTAGATTAATGAGCAACGCATCTTTTAATCCGAATCCAGAAACCTGTATCAAAGATGTCGTGACATAGGCAATCAGCACGTAATTACCTAAGGCCAAGATGCTCGTAAAAATGACAGCAAGAAGCAATGACCTTCGATAGTTTGTTAAAACCAGCTTTATGGGAGACCTTACGGTTTGTTTTTCATGTAGAAATTGAGGTGATTCGACGCTTTTTATTCGTAGATAAATGCCTAGTATCCCGAGTCCTCCTCCAAGTATATAGGCCAAGCGCCAACCCGTATGAAGCAGGAAACGATACTCAAAAAGGCTACTTAAAATTGAAGCAACCAAAGCTCCGGCAAAGATACCCAAAAATGCTGTACTTAAGACCAAACTTCCAGCAAAACCGCGCCGACGAGCGAAGAGATGTTCAATAAGAAAAGTTGCTGAGCCTGGCAGTTCACCACCTACAGCTATGCCTTGGATGAGGCGTAATAAAGTAAATAGAATGGGGGATGCGATACCTATTGCTTGGTAAGAAGGAGTCAGGGCAATACAAGTGGTTGCAATAGTCATCATTGTGACGGAGAAAATTAATGCTTTACGTCTACCTGCATAGTCCGCCAAATAACCAATTAAGGCACCACCAATTGGGCGCATAACAAAACCAATTGCAAATACACCAAAGGCTGCAATTAATGAAAGATAATGGACATTCGATGGAAAAAAGAGAGTGGCAAAAATAGGAGCAAAGCTGGCGTAAAGCAGAAAATCGTACCACTCTAAGGCATTTCCATATAATCCCGCTATGATACTTCTTTTCTCTCTTTTTTCCATGTGCTCTCTAAGAAGGGCTGACATAGTTTGCGGGTATTCTTAACCCAGAGGATTTATAAAGTCATTCATTTACTCGTGCTCAGGAGCTACAACAAAGATCCCTGGAGCATTGCGAAGGTACTCGTTGTAATCCATGCCATAGCCAAAAATGTAATGGTCATCAACTTGCAAACCCACAAAATCGGCTTGTTGTAGGCCATCTGGTAAGCGTTTGTGATGTTTATCAACGAGCACGGCACTATAAACCTTACTGGCTCCCATGGCTTCAATTTCTTGTATGATTGCTGCTAAAGTCGCCCCACCATCGAGAATATCATCGATAACTAATACGATTCTGTCCTTTAGGTTTACACTGGGTTTCACTTTCCATTGCAGCTCTCCTCCCCTGATATCCCCGCAATAACGGGTAGCATGAACATAATCCACTTCTAAAGGAAAATCGAGCCTGGGCAATAAATTTCCCATCGGAACCAAGCCACCGATCATAACGCATAGTAAAACAGGATTCTTATCATGCAACTGCTCATGAATATTGATTGCCATACGATCTAAAGCTGCCTCAACTTCTTTGGTGGTATAAAGACAACTTGATTTCTCATATACTTCTTTAATTTTACTTGGAATAGACATTAGGGATCCTAAGGTTTAAGGGTTTACTCCTTGCGTTTGCCAGGAACCGGGAACATACTTACCTTACTATCATCCTTTGATTTGTCACGCACCTTTGCCACGCCCTGTTTATTCACTTCATCAATACGAAACACAGCATGCATAGGAATGTAGGTGCGTTTTACACTATTAAACTCAACTTTTAACCGCTCTTCTGAAGGGTCAACAACCAAGGAACTATTTTCACCAAAAACAAATTCCTCAACTTCAAGAAAGCCAAATATTTCACTTTCACACACTTTGCGCGCATAAATCTCATAAACTGCATCTTGATTGGCGAACGTTATCCGATATAGCGATTTTTTTGACATGCGATTAACCTAAAATAAATCCGCGATATTATAGCCAATGTTACTAAGTCTATTCAAACGATCTCAAACACTATTGTCTTTAAGATAATCATGACGACAGCTTGTTTGTAGAGGTAGCCGTTCTCTATCTAATAATTCTTCTTCAATAGCTTCAGGCAGGAAGTCTGTATGCCCTTCTTCGAGTTTCTGCATCACTAGACAATAAAAACCAGCAGGACATGGCCACATCATTTTTCCAACTTCATTAAGAAATTCCAAGTGATGAATCCATTTTTCCTGATAAATGGGTGGTATAAAGTAAAAGCTCGACAAACTGCACTGAATATAACCGCGGTGAAGCATAGCACGCTTTACAAAGAAAAATGACATGGAATGTGCCTTTAAAGCCCCAAAACAAGAATGCATGCCAAAACGCATAAATAAACCCCAAAGACTCAAGGGATTGATACCAAAAAAAATAATGTAGCCCATTGGTTTTAAAATACGATCGAGTTCATCAATAGGATTTTTCTTATGAGTAAAGGCTTGTAAAGTCAATGGGGCTATTATGCAGTCAACACTGTTTCTATCCAAAGACAAAGAATTAAAGTCCGTTATGACTTCACTACCGGGACTGTAATAAGGGGTAGCTAACCATTTATGGCGATAATGCAGTGAATTCAACCAAAGATTATCCCCGCAATCACCCAGTTGCAGTAAAGTCTCCCCATACAAAAACTCAGTTAAGGGGGTTAATTCACCCACAAAGGCACGCGCAACATGAAGACCTTGGCTAGTCTTAAACCAGTCACGAAGGGCTTGAAATCTATTTTTCTCATCCTCAAAAGACAAAATCGTGGCCCATGTTCATGCAAATTATCTTTTGTACCATACAGTTACGCTAAGCAGCAAGTCCACTATCCAACTACTTGGATTGTATTTTATAAATTGTGTGAAAAATAAACAAATCGCATCAGATCGACGTTTTCTTCTGCTCTAAAAAAGACAATAGGTTATCAATCTCGGCAATTAGGTTGACATCAACAAACCTGCCTCCATCCATATTTTCAGCAGCTGCAAGTAACTTCAGATTAATATCGTCCCGCCAATTTTTAAGAGCGGTGATTTGTTCTTCTATCGTCATTTCCTCATCTGCTAATATCGAAGAGGGCTCACTGTAGTAACGTGGTGGATCTGCGATACGGTCACCATGCTCTATCATCTCTCCTCCTTTGTTTTTATTGGTTTTTTAGTTGTTAGTATAAGTCTAGCATATTGCGAACTTATCTTACTGCATAATCTCTTTTTTTGAGGTATAGTGATGACTGCAAAATAATAGCAAAGTCCTCATTATGGAAATTCAGGAAGAACAATTTTTACACCCAATTTCTCAGCTATTGGTTCAAACAAATTTTTTTACTGAGATAAAAATGCTTAAATATCAAAAGGAAGCTCGCTCTACCAAGCAGACTTTACCTCAGTATTTGATCAAGAATAAGCTAATCTCTTCACAAAAATTAGCATGGCTGCTCTCTCTTCATTTTGGAATAGATTTTCTTGATTTGGATAGTGTTAATAATGATCTCATCCCCTGGAAACTCATTGACGAAAAAATCATGCGTCAATATCACTTGGCACCTCTTTTTGTGCGTGGGAATCAATTATTCCTAGCTATTGACGATCCTAGTAATCAAATTGCTCTCAAAGAAGTTCAATTTCACACAGGTTTTTATCCGATGCCAGTTGTCGTGGAAAGTGACAAATTAATGCATTTTATCGAAAAGCTAGCTCAAATAAGGCTCAAACAAGGTCCAACGAATGATCACCCTACTCTCCAATTACAGAGTCCAGATATCGAAGATGTTTATGATGCAAATCTAGAAGCATCGCGCGATGATGGTCCAATCGTTAAATTTGTCAATGCAATTCTTTCAGGTGCAATACACCGGAAAGCCTCTGATATTCATTTCGAACCGTATGAGGATAGATACCGTATTCGTTATCGTCAGGATGGAATTTTAGTCGAAGTTGCATCACCATCAATCCACCTGGCAAGTAGAGTGGCAGCTCGCGTAAAAATTATGTCCAATTTGGATATTTCTGAGCGCCGTCTACCTCAAGACGGTCGTTTTAAAATGAAATTTTCTGAAAAAGAAGCCATTGATTTCCGAGTAAGTATTTGTCCAATTGTTAATGGCGAAAAAGTTGTCATCCGTATCCTTGATCCCAATACTCCCAAAATTCCCATCGAGGAACTTGGATTGAATGCTACTCAACAGGAACTCTTCTTACAGGCCATCGGAAAACCTCAGGGGATGGTTTTAGTGACTGGACCTACCGGTAGTGGTAAGACCGTATCTCTCTATGCAGCGATCAATCTCCTAAATACCCAGGATAAAAATATCTTAACTGCAGAGGATCCTGTTGAAATCAAGATACCTGGGGTCAATCAGGTACACATCAATCCCAAAGCGGGACTAACCTTTGCAACAACGCTGCGCTCCTTTTTGCGACAAGATCCTGACATTATCATGATCGGTGAAATCAGAGACGCAGAAACAGCTGAGATGGCTATAAATGCAGCCCAAACCGGACATCTTGTGCTTTCTACTTTGCATACAAATAGTGCAGTTGAGAGCTTAACACGATTAAATAATATGGGCATTCCTTCATTCAATATTGCCAGTTCTGTTAGTTTATTAATTGCTCAGCGATTAGCAAGACGATTATGTAACGATTGCAAGGTTGAGCGTAAAGACCTTTCTTCACACGATTTATTTATGCTTGGGTTTGATAAAGAGAGTGCGGTGAATATCAAACTCTATCAACGTTGCGGATGTAAGCACTGCATCGATGGGTACAGCGGGCGCATTGGCTTATTTGAAGTGGTACCCATCTCAAAAACAATTGGGGATCTTATTCTCGCGGGACAAGGGACAGTAGATATTATGAAGCAAGCCCAAAATGAAGGAATGATAACGCTTTATGAGTCTGGCATTGAGAAAATCAAAGCAGGTTTAACAACAATCGAGGAAGTTAATCGCGTCACGACAAATTAATATGAATAACAAGTCTAAAATGCAACATTATCACTGGCAAGGCCTAAATCAACGAGGGATAACATGTAAAGGTATTATCAAAGCCTCTACGCTATTAGAAGCAAAGTTTGAAGTCATACAACAAGGCATCATCCTTAAAAAAATATCTAAGAAACAATTCTCTTTATTTCAGCAAAGATCCAAGAAAATAAATCACTGGGATATCTCTGTTTTCAGTAGGCAAATAGCTACCTTAATACAAGCAGGAATTCCTTTAATCACGGCCTTCGATATCATTAAAAAGGGGCAAGCCAAATACGCGATGAGAGATTTGATTGCCAAAATCCAAAAAGAAATTGCAAGCGGATTAACCCTTTTTGAATCATTAAATAAACACCCTATTTATTTTAATCCGCTGTACTGTAGCCTAATTGAAGCTGGGGAAAAATCAGGCACTCTTGCGTTGATGATAAATAATATTGCTAGCTATAGGGAAAAACTCGAACGGATGAAAAGAAAGATAACAAAAACCCTGGCTTACCCTCTAGTCATTTTAATCATTGCCCTGCTAATAACCTTTGCCCTGTTATTTTTTGTCATCCCAGAATTTGCAGCGATGTTTAATGCCTATAATGCTGAGCTGCCATTCATAACTCAGCAAGCCATTCATTTATCTAACTTTTGTCAAGATCACTATTTTATTTTTTGTGTAATGAGCGTAATAACAACATTAACTCTTATTTATATGCCAAAATATTCTTCATACTTTTCCCAGCTCTTAGATAGAACATTATTAAATTTTCCCTTAATAGGGGCCATTATATCTAAATCAGTCTTTGCTCGCTTTTCACGCACCTTATCTATTACGTTGGCAGCGGGATTGCCTTTAGTACAAGCTCTACGTCTTGCTGCTAACGTTACAGGTAATAGCGTCTATCAAAGAGCAAGTCACAAAATCATCGATGAAGTGATTTGTGGACAGCCAATGTGGGTTGCGATAGAAACCACAGGTTTATTTCCAGATATGGTGGTGCAAATGATTGCTATCGGCGAAGAATCAGGTGTCCTCGAACAGATGTTTCATAAAATAGCAGATTATTTTGAAGAGGACATTGATCACAGCATTGATACGTTAAATACTTTGTTAGAGCCTGTTATCATGTCAGTATTAGGCCTTATTATTGGCTTTTTATTACTTGCCATGTATATCCCTATTTTTAAACTTGGTTCGATAACATGATGCTCACTGAACTTGAAATTGTTTCTTGGCCTGGTATTTATATTTTTCTGGCACTTTTCTCTTTGGCCATTGGCAGTTTGCTGAATGTGATTATTTATCGATTACCTTTGATGCTCCATGAAGAAATGACGAGAGAGTGTAGAAGCTATCTGAAATTACCAGCAAAGGAAAAACAAAAAATTAACCTTTTTTTCCCTCGCTCTTTTTGTCCCCATTGTAAAAAAACCATTCCAGCTATCAATAATATACCGCTGTTGAGCTATTGCTTACTTCGTGGTCGTTGCAAACACTGCCAACATCACATCTCCATACGATACCCTATCGTAGAGTTTGTAAGCTGTGCTTTCGCTTTGTTCTCAGCCTGGCAATTTGGCTTTAATCTAACGCTCTTTTTTGCACTCTTATTTATTTGGTTGCTGATTTGCTTATTTTTTATCGACTTAGAACATGGGCTTTTGCCTGATAATTTAACCCTTAGTTTACTTTGGCTAGGGCTCATAGCAAATACACAATCTTTGTTTACAAGTTTACCTGATGCCGTTTTAAGCAGCGCTATAGCTTTCTTAAGCTTATGGTTTTTCATAAAAATATTTTATTTGCTTACTGGTAAAATAGGCATGGGCAACGGCGATTTTAAATTGTTTGCCGCTCTTGGTGCTTGGTTTGGATGGACGCAACTACCCTTCATTTTGCTTTTAGCCTCATTTACAGGGGCTCTGGTTGGTATTGGTTATCTTCATATGCACAAAAAAACAAACGACACACCAATCCCCTTTGGACCGTTTTTGTGTCTGGCAGGAATTGTTTCTTTGTTTTGGGGGAAGACAATTATGAATGGGTATTTGGGGCTGTTTTTTTAAGAGCTTATTAATTATTCTACTAAAAATGAACACTAGCCATCATTTGCTGCGCTGCTCGCAAATAACGTCTATTGTTCTATTTTTAGCGAATTAATTAACAAGCTCTAAGAATGAATAAATTTTCCATGATCAAGAAAACTTAAAATTTGCTTTTGTACCAATGCATTATCCATCATAAATGTATGACTGACAGAAAGTATAACGAAATCTTTCATCGTATTCATTCGAGTGCTAGAAACCGCCACCTTGCCATCATTCTCTTCATGAAATATCAACCGATTGAATGGATTTAAACTAAAATTGCCTGCTATAACACCTATTTGATAAGGACCCAACGTGCCGCGAATGCTTATTTTCTCTGTAGTTAATTCTTGGCCTGCAGGACCAGCAAAGAATTTAAATATCCAATTATTATGTAATAGATCAGCAAGTTTACTTCCATGGTTGGGTGGTGCAAGCATGACAATGCGCGATAACTTAGGAATTTGATGGTTTTGCAAATATTCTCGCAATATGATGCCGCCCAGCGAATGCGTAACAAAATTTATATGATCAGAGTGGTTACTTAAACACTGATCTATCATCGGTGGAATATACTGATTTGCAAGATCTTCAATCGACTTTCTGGTTGATGGATAGTCTTCATTGACTACAATGAAATTCTGCCGCTTCAGTGTGGATTCTAATGAGGACATCGAATAATGTGTGCGTCCTAATCCATGCAGCAATATAACACACTCTCGTTCCGAAGCTGTGCAATCAAATGCAATGAAAACGTCAATGATTAGAAAAATCAAAAATTTAATCCGTGAGATCATATGTGCTTTATTTTTATAAATTTTTATATCCAGGATACTCTTACAAGCTCTAAGACGCCTTACGATGCTTCATGATAGCGGCAAAAAATTCTGGCTTATTTAGACCAATGGCTGCAAATATTTGAGGCACCTTATCCCAACTATTCTCCTGTTCAATACTCTCTACGACCAACTCGAACCCCTTCTCTTTATCTGAGCTAACTCCCCAACCATTAATATATGCAAGACCACGTAGTCGTTTAGCTAACACATGACCAAGTTTTTCCGCGGTTTGTAAATAAACATGTGCTTCTTCATACAATTGCTTCATCTGTCTTTCATTGCTCGAGCTGGCAAAAAGCCCCTCAAGCTGCAAGCGTTCTCTAAATTTGGCCTCATCCAACAAATTTTTAGCTACTTCGTATTGTGCGTTTGCATCTTCTAAGTTTCCAGCCGCTCGTAAACAAGCAATGACCATATCATGAGCAAATGGATATTTCTTATGTCCTATCAATTTGTTATAAATTCCTGCGAGTTCATGATAATAGGCAATTTCTTTGGCCAGTATTTCATCTCGAGGCGGATTATGAATACGATTTTGCTGCATGGCTTTTAATTTCTTTGTCAATCTTCGAATTTTATATCTCTTGAAAAACATAAGGTTGCTCCTTTAAGAAGGTGTAGGCACGGCAACTATCCATTGAAGAATAGAGATACCAATAAGAACCAAAATAACTAATCCTAGTATTTTTAATACAAAGACAAGTGTTTCCTGAATATCCTTTCTAATCTCTACCCTTTTCTTCTTTGCAGTTTCTTCAGGAACAATACCATAAAGACGGTTATCAATATAATTAGATATAAAATAAGAGATATAGCCACAAATAAATGCAGGTACAAGAAATATAAGCAAAATTACCCAGGAAGCGCCTGTAATAGTATAATTGTATTCTTCTATTAGCCATTCTCGCCAAATGGAAACAAATTCAGGGACATTATATACCCAGTCAAATAAAAGAAATGGGAAAATATAAAAGCAAATTGTAAATAAACTCAAGCTTAGAAGTAAGGCAATAATACCAATAACAAAAAGAACGCTGTTTTGCTGAAAGCGATCATATTCCATAATTCAACCTTATCCTGATTAATCATATAGAACATCGAATTACCGACCACTAATTCGATGTTCTATATGTAAAGAAAAACTTGAAAATCCAGTCATACAGTTTAATGACATCACCGCATTTTAAGGAACATAGCAGAAGCCAAAGCAATTTCCAAGTTATGAGTCTTGTTATAGCAGATAACTCACTTATCGATTAGAATCTTGAGGATACAATCTTAGAGAAAATAAAATGAAACGATATGTCTTCATGCTTTCAGATGGTACTGGCATTACCGCAGAGAATCTTGGTAATAGTTTGATTACTCAGTTTGAAAATATTCAATTTGAAAAACTTACTATACCCTACGTCGATTCAATAGCTAAAGCCCAGGCTGCTGTTGAGCGTATTAATAATTGCTATGAAGAAACCAAGATAAAGCCCCTCGTGTTTATGACATTAATCAACCCTGAGATTGTGAATACCATTAAGCAATCCAAAGGAAGTATTTTTGATTTGTTTAATACCTTTCTTGGTCCTCTGGAACAAGAACTCCACGCAAAATCATCTTACACTGTAGGAAAAACACACGGTGTGGCAAACAGTCAATCTTATAGCCAGCGGATTGAAGCTGTAGATTATGCCTTGGCACATGATGACGGCATTAAAATACGTGATTACGACAAAGCAGACATTGTGTTAATTGGTGTTTCTCGCTGCGGCAAAACACCTAGCTGCATTTATATGGCTTTACACTTTGGCATACTTGCCGCTAACTATCCCTTCACAGATGAGGATTTGACTTTCTACAAGTTACCCGAGATATTGCGACCTTACAGGCATAAGCTTTTTGGTTTAACCATTGATCCTGAGCGATTGCAGCATATTCGCACAGAACGACGCCCGAACAGCAAATACGCATCTGCAGAACAATGTCGCCTGGAAGTGACTGAAGTGGAGGCAATGTATCAACGAGAAAAAATCCCCTATTTAAATTCCACCCGTTATTCTATTGAAGAAATTGCAACAAAGATACTGGCAGCTGCAGGACTTAAACGCAAATTTTAATGGTTATGTTCTAATGTGGCCATCACCTAAAACAATCCATTTGTAGCTAGTCAAGGCGTCTAAAGACATAGGGCCTCGAGCATGCAATTTTTGTGTACTAATACCAATTTCAGCACCCATCCCAAATTGTCCGCCATCAGTAAATGCCGTTGACGCATTCACATAAACAGCTGCTGCATCAATATGATCTAGAAAATAACGAATTGCAGCCTGATCTTCTGCAATAATTGCTTCACTATGACCGGAGCTATATTCCATGATGTGATTAACAGCTCCTTCTACCGAAGCAACTGTTTTTATCGACATTTTATAGGATAGAAACTCTTGGCCAAAATCTTTGGCGCTTGCTTGGTGAAGTAACTTTTTAGGATAAAAAGATTCGAGGGCCTTATAACTATGATCATCCGCAAAGATTTCGACATTTTTATTCGCAAGTGGTTCTACTAGCAAGTGTAAATCAGGTAAGCGCTTTTCATGAATAATCAAAGTATCCAAGGCATTACAAACGCTAACTCTTCTTGTTTTAGCATTGTCGATAATTAACCGGCCTTTTTCCACATCGGCACTTGAGTCAAAATAAGTATGAACAATACCAGCACCCGTTTCTATAAAAGGTATTCGTGCATTTTTACGCACAAAATTTATTAATGACTGACTTCCCCTTGGAATACAAACGTCCACGAAATGATTTGCTTTCAACAGTGTATTCAATGCTTCTCGTTCTAATGGCAATAAATAGACAACATTTTCAGTGATATCATGATGGTGTAGAGCTTGCTTAATTAATGAAACCAGGCATTGGTTACTATGATAAGCTTCCTTGCCACCTTTTAATACACAAGCATTGCCCGTTTTAAAACATAAAGCAAAAGCATCGATTGTCACGTTAGGTCTTGATTCATAAATAACGGCTACTACTCCTAATGGGACGGTAACTTTTTGAATTTTTAAGCCATTTGGAAGTTTTTTTTCGTCGAGAATGGTCGCTCTCGGGTGCGGTAAAGAAGCCACTAATTCAACATCAGCTGCAATAGAATAAATACGTTCTGCAGATAAAAGAAGCCGATCATACTTTGGATCTTCCTTATTCATTAAAGCCAAATCTTTCTTATTTTCATCAATGATTTTAGACACAGATTTACGTAATTGCTTAGCTAGAGTTAATAACACTTGATTGCGCATTTCTTCATCAATAAGCATTAAACTGTGGCTGGCTTTTTTGACAATTTTAAGTTGGTCAATTACTTCCTCAAGCATTGAAAAATACCTTTAAAAGTAGACGAGGATCAATCCTGATCAAAGCCCTCATGCCATTCCAGAATGGATTCCGCCTACGCGGGAATGACACAGCTGATGAACAGTCTCTAAAAAATATGTAAATGATCATAGTGAATAAATTCCGGTTTTGCTAATTGACCCAAATATTCATTTAATTTAACAGCATCATACCGAGCAAGACCTACTCCAATCTTTTCATTCTCCGGGGTAAGTATCTCTACCAAATCACCCCGCTTAAAATTACCAGTACATTTCTCGATACCAACAGGTAATATACTTATGACACGTTTATTTTCTTTTAAAATTACAACCAAGCGGGAGTTTATTGTAATGGAGCCGATGTTTTTTTCACTACTATAAGCCATCCATCTTTTTATGTTTGACTTTTTTCTACTCGGCAAAATCGTTGAGCCCAAAGTTTCCTCATTGACAATGCGAGTAACCACAAAAGAATGGTTGATGTTGGCTATATGCGTTGTAATCCCTAGATTTGACATTTTACGGGCCGTTCCGAGTTTGCTAATCATTCCCCCTCTTCCGTGAAGGCTTTTACTAGAAGACACTTCAGGCCATGCATCTTTCGGATTAATTATGGGAATAAGTTCTGATCCTGGTTCACGGGGATGTCCCGTATAAACGCCGTCAACATTACTTAAAATAATTAGCTTATCAGCATTCATCTGAGCAGCAATAAGGCCTGCCAATTCATCATTATCGGTAAACATGAGCTCTTCAATGGCAACGCTGTCATTCTCATTAATGATGGGTACAATGTTTTTCTGAGCTAATATTTCACGAAGTAATCGCGAAATATTTAGATAATGCTGCCTAGTTTGAAAATCTTGTTTTGTCAGTAACAATTGTGATGCTAGCACGTTATGTCTTTTCAGCATCGAGGCATAAATATGCATAAGTTCATATTGACCCAATGAGGCCAAAACTTGTTTTTCTCCTATCGAACTTCCATATTGACGTCCAAGAAATTGGCCTGCCACTTTACGACCTGAAGCAACAGCCCCAGAACTAACTAACACAACATGATGGCCGGCTTTCTGGAGGGTCACAATTTGCTCAACCAAGTGAAGCATAATTGGCTCAAAGGGTGTCCCATCACTCGATAAAATGCTTTGCGTTCCAACTTTGATAACAATTTTCATTGGTGTTAAGTATAAATCATTCAACCTCTATTTAGGCTGCCAAAGCGCCATAAAATCAACGACAGGCATTGCTGCGAAACGATCAACATCATTCATCGCTTGAGTGATACTATCTACCTGCGCTGGCGTATAGCGCGTAGCAAGATTATGTTTAAATTTAGCAATTAATACTGGTATACCTTCCTCACGGCGTCGTTTGTGACCGATTGGGTATTCAACAGTAACCAACTTAGACTCTGTACCATCTTTAAACACTATTTTAATGCTATTAGCAATAGAACGTTTCTCTGGATCAAGATAATCAACAGAAAATTGCTTGTTCTCGGTCACCTGCATTTTAGCTCTTAATTGATCAATGCGCGGATCAGCAGCAGCTTCATCTTCGTAATGCTCTGCGCGCAAATCACCGTGTAATAAGGCTACGGCTACCATGTACTGTAAACAATGATCTCTATCAGCTGGGTTATATAGAGTCCCTTGTTTACTAATAATACGAATAGCGGATTCATGCGTGATTAGTTCAATTCTCAGGATGTCGTTAAAACGATCTTTCACTAATGGATGCAAAGAAACAGCGCACTCAACGGCTGTTTGAGCATGAAATTCAGCTGGATAAGAAAGTTTAAATAGAACATTTTCCATCACATAGCTGCCATACTTCCTTTGAAATTTGAAACGATTACCACCAAATAAAACATCATAAAAACCCCACTTAGGAGCAGTTAAAGCACTTGGATATCCCATCTCCCCTGTGGCAGCAATCAATGCAAGCCGTACAGCACGAGCGGTTGCATCTCCGGCCGCCCAGGATTTGCGTGATCCAGCATTAGGCGCATGTCTGTATGTTCTCAGGCTTTGTCCATCAACAAAAACTTGCGAGAGAGTTCGCAGTAAAGTATCTCTATCCGCACCCAATAATTGTGCTGCAACAGCCGCACTGGCGACCTTCACCAAGATCACATGGTCCAAACCTACACGATTAAAACTGTTCTCCAGAGCAAGACATCCTTGAATTTCATGCGCTTTGATCATGGCGGTCAAAACGGCATGCATCGTTAATGCAGGTTTACCATTCCTAAGGTTTTGACGGCTTATATAATCCGCAACCGCCAGAATAGCACCTAAATTATCAGATGGATGCCCCCATTCAGCGGCTAACCAGGTATCATTAAAATCAAGCCATCTGATCATTGTTCCAATATTAAATGCGGCTTGCACAGGATCAAGCTCATAAGAAGTTCCTGGTACACGGGCTCCGCCAGGTAAAAAGACACCAGGAACAATCGGTCCAAGTAACTTTGTGCATTCCGGAAAATTTAAGGCCAACATTCCACAGCCCAAGGTATCCATCAAACAAAGGCGGGCCGTCTCATAGGCATCAATACTGTCAATTTTTTTATCTAGGACATAATCAGCAATGTCACGTATAACCAGGTCGTAATCTGGCCTAACGTTATCTTCTACATAAGAATGCATTATCATCACCCTCTTTTATCTATGGGAATAAATTCTTGACGCTCAGGTCCGGTATATTCAGACGTTGGCCGAATCAAACGATTATCAGCTCGCTGTTCAAAGACATGTGCTGACCAGCCTGTAGTCCGTGACATCACAAAGACGGGTGTAAATAGATGCGTTGGGATACCGCAGAAGTGATAAGCAGATGCACTATAAAAATCGAGGTTAGGAAACAATTTTTTTTCCCGGCGCATAACTGCTTCAATACGTTCAGATATATTAAATAAAAGCATACCATTTCTCGCTTCAGCTAACTTATGCGACCAAGCTTTAATAATGTCCGAGCGAGGATCAGACGTCGTGTAAACTCGATGGCCAAAACCCATGATTTTTTCTTTTCTAGAGAGCATGCTCACTAACTCTTTTTCCGCCTCATCAGGGCTTTTAAATCGACTAATCAACTCCATAGCTGCTTCATTTGCACCACCATGCAAAGGACCACGTAGAGCACCTATCGCTGTCGTAATGGCAGAATAGAAATCAGACAAGGTTGCGGCTGTCACTCGTGCAGCAAATGTTGAAGCATTAAACTCATGCTCCGCGTATAAAATTAGCGAAACATTCATCGTGTCAGACTCAACCTGCGTTGGCTTACGTCCATGTAAAAGGCTAAGGAAATGGCCACCAATCGTTTGCTCTTCACTCTCCCCAGAAATCTCTTTTCCTTGAAAGTGATAAGCATACCAATAACACATCATGCCCGGAAAAACAGCCAATAAACGATCAGCGATCTCGTATTGCTGGGAAAAACTCTCTTCTTGCTCAAGTGTCCCAAGCATAGAGCACCCTGTTCTTAAAACATCCATTGGATGCGCATTCTTCGGAATTAATTTTAGTACCCTTTTTAATTCCTCTGGCAGCTTTCGTAAGCCCATCAATTTTTTTATGTAAGCATCAAGTTCTGAGCGCGTAGGTAAGTGACCATAATGAAGTAAGTAGGCGACTTCCTCAAAGGTTGCATATTCTGCCAAATCATAAATAGAATAACCACGATAGTTTAAGCCTTTGCCTTCTTGCCCCACCGTAGCGATAGCTGATTGTCCAGCAACCACACCAGCCAATCCCCCCGCTGACTTATTGACCATCCTCAACCTCCATTAATTGGTCCAGTTTTTTTTCGTAATCGTAATAACCCAAAATCTCATATAAATCGTTACGTGTTTGCATACTATCCAACACACCACGTTGAGTGCCCATGTTTTTTATTGTTTGATACACTGTTAAGGCAGCTTGTGACATTGCTCTGAAAGCGCTTAGAGGATATAAAATCAATTGAACACCCGCTTCTTGCAATTCCTCTCGTGTAAATAACGGTGTTTTACCGAACTCAGTAATATTTGCTAAGACAGGTACCGTGGTGTGCTTACAAAATTCTTTGTATTCCGCAAGAGTCGTCATGGCTTCAGCGAAGAGCATGTCTGCGCCCAATTCAACGTAATATTGCGCACGCTCAATCGCTGCAGCCATCCCCTCAATTGCATAGGCATCGGTGCGAGCCATAATTACAAAATCCTTATCTGAGCGAGCATCAACCGCTGTTTTTATCCTATCACCCATTTCTTGCATCGAAACAATTGCTTTATGGGGACGATGTCCACAACGTTTGGCAAGAACTTGATCCTCAATATGAATCGCAGCAACACCAGTGTGCTCCATGAGTTTGACCGTTCTTGCAATATTAAAAGCATGCCCCCATCCAGTATCAACATCGACCAATAAGGGCAGAGAACAAGCTTGTGTGATACGCCTTGCATCTTCTAGAACTTCAGCAAGCGAAGTCATCCCTAAATCAGGCAAACCATAAGAGGCATTAGCAACGCCCGCACCAGACAAATAGATTGCCTCAAAACCAGCTTTCTCAGCCAGCATGGCAGAGTAAGCGTTAATAGTACCCGCAACTTGTAATGGGGAATTGGTTTTGACAAGGGATCGAAAGCGCTTTCCCATGGAATAAGACATGACTTCACTCCTTGACATTGCGAACCGCTTTTTTATCACGCTACCACACCAATGGCAAGGTTACTCAATACTCGACCTCTAAGTTTTTTTGCTTGACTTTTTAGAATATCGAATTACCGTGGTCAAGCCACGGTAATTCGCTTTTTGATTTGTCAAAAATAAAAACCCAGCCAAGGCTGGGGCTTTTATTATTTATTGCTATTTTGCAGAAATTTCTTTCCACCAATTAGTTTGGGTTTCAGTGGCCCAATGACCATCACGCATGCGAGTCACAAATTCATGGGTTTTTTCGGGAGTCGAGGAATTTTTGTCCAACTTAATACACCAATCCCATTTACCGGTTGTAGACCACATTTTTTCTACACCAGGCCATTTTGCCATTGAACTCAATTCGGACCATGGTTTACTGGTTTTCATAAAAATAACACTATTCCAAGCATTCATTGTTACCATCCTTAGTTAAAAATGAAAAAGTCAAAATGCTTAAACGGTCTTAAGCTCAATCAGCATAAAACATTTATTGGGTGCTTTCTATGTGTTTCCGGGAATTTTTGGTAATTTATCTACTTGGTGCATTTCTGCATGGAATTGATAAACATAATGCCAGGGTTCCTTTTATCTCTTATGGCTGTTGTTGCTATGAGTATTCTTGCAACGGGAGCCCTACAAGCTGCTCAAATGAATGAAAAAGTATGGTCAACTCTTTCAATCGATACCAACATTGGCAAATTCTCTTATCAATTGGAGCCACAACTACGTCTAATTGAGCGCGCAAATATTTTTGATCAATTTTTGGGTAATTTTGGTGCTGGTTATCAATTTTCACCCCAATGGCTCATCACTCTTGGAATAACCTCTGTAACCACAGCACAAACTCTGGGTACAGATATTACACAAACTTCAGGTTCAAACATTCATGAGATGCGACTATGGGCACAAACAACTTATACACCCAAGCAAAATCCAAAATGGGTTATGCGTTCACGACTTGAGCAACGAAAGCTTCAAAATTTTAATCAACTGGGCTATCGACTTAGGGAGCGTCTAACTTTTAAACAGCCGATAACAGAAAGTATTAGCTTAGTTATTTCTGATGAATTATTTTTTAATCTAAACCAAACAGATTGGATCACAACCGATACTATCGATCAAAATCGCATTCAAATAAGCATTGATCAGAAAGCCTCGAACATATTACTTGTCGGGGCTGGGTATATGTACCAATTTATTTGTTCTCATCCAAGGCAAAATTACAACGTGGCTGTATTCTATGCTCGATTGACCTTGCCTGAAGAAAAAAGGTGGTAAACACTCTCAAATAATTAAATGTCCTTTCAAATACCATTTGCAATAGCCAGAAAGATAAACTCTTTCCTTCACAACCTCACAAAAAATCTCACCTCTCCTAAAAGAGCCTTGTGTTGCTCTTAGAACATTTTTATCCAATCGATCGGCCCAAAAAGGAGCCAAGACGCAATGTGCTGAACCAGTAACCGGATCTTCCGGAATATTATGCTTTGGATAAAAGCATCTTGAATAAAAATCAGCCTCAGCACTTTTGGCTGTTAATATCAATCCTCGTTTAGGTAACTTAACCAAAGCCTTGAGATCAACCTGAGCCTGCAGCACCTTATTTTCATCTGCGAGAAGCACCATGTGGTCGAGATCACTGTCATAAATCTCTAAACAAGACTGATCGATCACCTGACTTATCATCTCAGGTATTTTGCTGGTTTCAAAACCTAACTGCGGAAAATCCAGAGTAAAACACTCCCCTTTTTTTCTTACCGCCAACGGACCGCTCATGCTTGAGAACTCAACCGTATCGCCAGTGCATTTTTCTAATTCATGCAAAACAAATCCAGCTGCCAATGTGGCATGGCCACATAGACTGATCTCGCCTCGTGGAGTAAACCAACGGATATGAAATCCACGTTTATCCTCAATCACAAAAGCAGTTTCGGAGAGATTATTCTCAACTGCAATCGCCTGCATTAGCTCATCATTAAGCCAATCATTTAATAGACATACTGCTGCTGGGTTACCGTAGAAAACTTTATCTGTAAATGCATCTATTTGAAAAATATCGATGGTCTGCACAGTCTAATCTCATTTAAGGATTATGCGCGAAGAGTAACGATCTAGACGATGATAAGCAAGTGCTATTTTATCTCCCAGGATTGAGAAGATTCTTCGCTACGCTCAGAATGACAGCATTCTGTCGTCCGGAGCATCACGAAAGACCTCCTGAATCTTAGGAGATCTTCGCTGTACTGTACTCAAAATAGCAGTAAAATTATAAGTGCAAATGAGAACCAGCATTTCCTTGCTGAGGTTTGACAGTAAACTGTTCCACCGCTCTCTCATCCGCTAAGCAATGAGCTAAAGAGCTTATGGCTCGCTGAAACAGGTGTTGATTTACTTGTTGTGGATATGTGCTCTGCTCAGTAGTGGTTTGAAAAAAATCGGTTTCTTTTAATGCAGTTAAGAGTGCTTTGGACAAAAACTCTGAGGTTGTTAAATCTAAATCCAAACGATCAATACACCCGATAACGATAGAAAAATGATTAAGCATAACATCCATATTTTTGTCTCTACGCTTTTTCAATTCACCCAAGGTTTGCCAAAGAGACGATTTATTGCCGGCTGCAATTTTTTTTATAGCACTCATGACCTCTCCCTAATCTTATGATTTTTAAATTAAATTTCCATATGCGTATTAACTACCGCGATGATTTAAAGTATAGATGATGAATCAAAATTTTTTTGAAATTCCGAGAAATTTTTAGAAAAAATTAGATTCTTTTGATCAATGCTTTCTGCAAAAAACGTGCCGGAGATAAAGCTTGCACCAATGTGCGAGGCAAAAAAGAAGGATTTTGATTAATTATTGCAGCCAACCATTCTGCTGCCAAAGGAATTGTCGTCAACCCTCTTGAACCGAAACCCGCACACAAATATAAACCAGGATAATAAGACCCAGCATAGGGCAGCCAGCGTTTTGAGTTACTCTCCAAAGTGGCAAATTGTTGCTTAAAAGCACTAGCATCTGGAGCAGGACCCACAACCGGTAAATAATCCGTTGTAGCGCCCCTTACCGCAGCCCAGCTATCTTTATAACGATTAGATAATATTAGTGTTGACAGTTGCTTAATTCGTGCAAGGTTAACTTGATCGTCTTCAAGCTGACAATGATTGTCAGTCCTTCCTGAGTGATAAGTTGCTCCAATGGTATGTGTATTATCATGCGCAGGCAAAATATGGCCACTGCCGCAAACAGGTATTCTTAGTTTTTTACTTTCTGTATCACTTGCTATGCTTGTCATTTGTCCGCGAATGGGTTTCAGCGGTAAATAATTGGTTTGTGTAAATTGACACGCCTGATAACCGTTAGCGATAATTAATACCTCGGCAGAATGGTCATTTACATGCCAATGTCCTTCACCAAACACCAACTCATCAACCATGGTATTATGAACACAAGTAATTTCATTCTTCTTTGTGAGCAATTTACATAACGCTTGGGAATTTAACCAGCCAGAAAGGGGAATGAATAATCCTCCGGATTGCAATTGGATACCTGCCAATTCTGAGGCTTGCGTCGCATCCACTAGCAAACCTAACTCAGGATAAGCAGAAAGCCATTTACTCAAGCTTGCCTGACTTGCGGCTTCTTTTCCATTTAAAGCTAACTGCAGAATTCCTGATAGTTCACCTACAGGATGTTCTGCCAACAGTCTCTGATAGGAACGAGAAGCGAATAAAAACGCGCTTAGCATAAACATGGTCAAGGGAGATTGATATGCCGATAGCCTGGGATAGAGAACGGCTTGTTTATTACCAGAAGCGCCGCACCCCACGTCCGACTGCGCATCAATCAAGGTGACTTGCCAATTCCTTTTAGCTAAAGCATGAGCAGTGTAACAACCCGCAAGACCAGCCCCGAGCACAATCGCTTTCTTTTGGTTAACCATTCTGGGCTTATCTTGAAACCATGGTGTTGTACGAAATTTAGTCTTGACAGGGACTATCATGTCCTCCATCCGAGCAGCTATCATTTCCCGTTTGCGCCCAAAACCCGTTAACTTAGCAACAGCAAAACCTGCGTTCTGCAAATTTTTTTTAATAACACTTGCTGCCGAAAAAGTAGCCAATGTCGTACCGGGTTTAGATAATAGGCTTATGGTATAAAACAAATCTTGAGACCACATGGCCTGATTTTTGGCTGGAGCAAACCCATCCAAGAACCAAGCATCAACATGTTGTGTCCTCAGGCTTCGTTCAAGCATCGGATCCCCACAAACTAAAAGTTGATTAAAGCACGATAATGCATCGCCCAGCATAAGGGTTAAATTTACTCGTCCATTTTCAAAGGACAAATGATGAAAGCCAGGTGTCAGTATTGGGTAATCTGTCAATAAAGCTTGGGCTTGGTTCTTCAATTGCGGCCACAGGCTCAAGCAGCGTGCAAGATCAGCTTTCTTTAAAGGAAATTTTTCGCAACTGAGGAAGTGTAAGCGAGCATTTTGTGGAGCATATTGCAACCAGAGAGACCAGCTTAATAAAAAATTTAAAGCACTGCCAAACCCTGTTTCAGCAATAACAAAGTTTTCTTTTGCGGTAATTACTCGCTCACTTCCGACGTCCCGCGGCTTGACCGCGGGCTCCATGAATCTGGCAAGTTCGCTGGATCCCGCGGTCAAGCCGCGGGACGTCGGCGATATAGATAGAGAAGAGCAGTTACTTTTTGCTAAGGCCTGCCAGCGCTGGATCAAATTGTTTCCATTAATAAAGACATGCTCTGTTTCTTTTAAGCCATCATCAGTTGAGAAATAGACATCATCAAATTGCAGAGAAAACGGCAACTGATTACGCCACGTCAGCTTTGCCGTTTCAATTGGAACAAAAGGACTACTCACACATCACACCTATTAAGCTGGAACAGAAGCAGGTCCATTCGCTTGGTTCGATTGTTTATTATTTATCCAAGAACGTAATCTTGGAGCTAATAAAAAGAGTAATACCGAAGCAGCGATTGCGAACAAACCCAAGTCTAAAAAAACACTACTATAACCGCTATTCGTCACAAGGGGTAGACTACTCTCTTTCCCAGCCGTCATCCAATTAGAGCTGTAACTGGATAAGGTGGCTCCGACTCCGGTCGCCAACATCCACATGCCCATCATAATTCCTTGGAGAGAACCAGGCACTAAAGCTCCAACCATAGCATAGCCAATGGGAGAAATCAGTAACTCACCTATACTTTGCAAAATGAAACAGAGAACGACCCAGCCGGGAGCAACCAAACCTGCTGCATTGGCGTTACCAATACCAATTGGTAGAATTGCAAAGGCTAAACCAATAAACAATAGGGCAAAGGCGAATTGCGTGGGTATATTCACTTGAATTCCTCTTGAGCGCATGTGGTTAAGCAAAAAGCTCAAAGAAGGCCCACCAATGACAATGCATAGGGTGTTGATGTTTTGAAACCATTGTGGAGGTATCGTTAAAATAGACCAATGGCGTTGAACGTTATTTTCAATAAAATGTGTTAATCCCATAGGCCCGATTTGATACAACATCCAAAACACCGTGCTTACCAGCATCAATACCACAAAAGCGAGCATTTTTTCACGCGCATCTCGCGATGGTTGCTGTAAAGCCAGGCAGACTGCTATAGCTAATACAACAACCCCTGTCACTATAATGAGTTTATTAGCCCAATCTGCAAAATGAATTAGCGAGCTTAAGAAAAATGGAAGCACAAGAACCATTGTGACACCGCCTAACGATGCCCATCTTTTATGAGATGGAGAAAGAGCGCTATAGGTCGTTTTTCTGTCCTCTAAACTGTGCCAGAAGTACAAGCAGATAAACATGGCGATCAAATTGCCTAAACTGCTTAACAAAAACAATCGGGAATAATTTTGTGATAATTGAAAATAACCACTTAAAGTAAAACCAATAAAAAAGCCGATATTCATGCCAGCATAATTCCATAAAAATGCTGTCTCTCGGCGATTATCTTTCGGTGTAAAACGCTGAGTGAGCATGCAATTAATACACGTTACATTCAACCCACAACCTGTTAAAAAGAAACCCAGACCATAATAAAGATAGTTTGTGTTCTCCAAAGCCAACAAAACACACCCTATGATTTGCGCCAACATACCAAAACAAAAGAGAGCTCTATTTGATAAAAATCGACCTCCGCAATAACCACCTAGTAAGTGCAAGGCAAAATTAGAAGCAACAAAGATCCCGATGATACTGTTTGCTAAAGATGGAGATATTGCCAATTGCTTAGTCATGTATAAGACCAACGTAGAATAAAGCACGCTAAAGCTTAAAGTCGAAAAAATCTGGATGAAGAATAGAGCCACAATACCCTGCGGCAATTCATTCCAAACTGCTTTTTTGCTATCAACTATAGACATTAAATGCCATCCTTTGTTAGCCCGATTTCTTCCGAATATGACATGCAATTTTTTAACTGTCTACGGTCATTTTATAGAAATTCCTGTAATATATAATCTTCTTACAAAAACCTTCAATTTCTTTACAATGCAGGCACTTTCTTTACACATTTTTTCATTTTTGTGATTTGCGCTCTATAGTAAACAATTAGATGAAACAGAGGTTAGTATGCATAAAAAATTATATTTAACTGGAATTGAAAAACGACCTGGAAAGTCTTTTGTTTCTCTAGGATTTGTTTCAGCGCTCAAGGAACAGCAAAATTCTTTAAGATGCTTCAAACTCTTCTCCGAATCGGATCAATCACAAGCATCTTTGCTTGAAAAGATTACCGAGCAAACCTTAACGCCAATAATGGATGTCAGTAAAGCCATTTCCTTGATGCGTACCGAGCCTACTGATCTAGTCTCTGTAGCTCTTGAAGCCACACAAAGCAGTAAGGAGTATCCCCTCACCTATTTAGAAGGTACTGATTTTAAAAGTGACAACGATGTTTTTGAATTTCAATTCAATTTAATGCTCGCTTATCAACTCAATTGCGATGTGGTTCTCGTCGTGTCCTCGAAAGATAGAACGTTAGAGCATACTCTTTCTCTATTAAATAATGCCTTGGAGATTAGTAAAAAACATCATGCCCGCGTTGTTGGTATCATCGTTAATCGTGTTCCAGCTTTACAGGAAAGTGAGGCTTTGGATTTATTCCGCAAACATTTTCCTTTTTTACCCTTGATTGCCGTGTTGCCTGAATTTGAAGACTTGGCAAATCCCTCCGTGCGTGAGGTAGCCATGAAATTAGAGGCTCGGGTTATTTGTGGTGAAGAGGAATTGCATCGCCCTGTTCGACTGTTCACCGTTGCAGCTAAAACAATAAGTAATTTCTTGGAATCACGATTGGATAGGAATGGGATGCTCATTATTACCCCTGATGACAGAATTGATATCTTGCTGGGCTCCTTATTAGCCGACCAATCAGCGCATTACCCGAAAATCGCTGGCATCGTCTTGACTGGCGGAGAAATGCCGGGATCTATCATCCGGGAAATTCTCACAGGTCTCGAACATCCTTTTCCAGTTTTGCTCACCAAGCATAAAACCTACGAGACAGCCACTGCTCTTTTCTCAGCTAAATTTAGCTTAAATAAAGCAGATCCTGCCAAAATCAATAGAGCCATTGATGCAATGCGTGCTTATCTTGCTCAATCGCTGCTTAAATGGCTTAGCGATAAATCGCAACAACCAAGACTGAGTCCAGCTGTCTTTTTACATGAACTAAGCAGTAAAGCAAAGCAAATGAAGCAACATATTGTGCTCCCTGAGGGCAACGATCCGCGAATATTAATTGCAGCAGATCACTTGTTAAAGCGTGGGATAGCGGACATTACTCTGCTCGGGAAAAAAGAGAAAATCTCTATTCTGGCGAAGCGTCTCGATTTGGATTTGCCAGGTGTTAACATCATTGATATAGAGAAATCCAATCAGCGTAAGCGATACGCGAAGAAATATTATGAAATTAGACGACATAAAAATGTCAACCTTCCAATTGCCATGGAACGAATGGCAGATTTAAATTATTTCGGGGCTATGATGGTTTATTGCGGTGATGCAGACGGAATGGTTTCTGGCGCTGCGCATACAACAGCTGACACTGTACGTCCTGCATTAGAAATTATAAAAACAAAGCCAAACATCAATAGAGTATCTTCTGTTTTTATCATGTGTTTGCCGTCACGTGTGGTTATATATGGTGACTGCGCTATTAATCCAGAACCAGATAGTCAACTGCTTGCTGAAATTGCAACCCAAGCAGCTCAAATTGCCCAAAAACTAGGTATTGTCCCAAAAGTCGCTTTGTTATCTTATTCATCGGGTGCTTCGGGTAAAGGCGAAAGTGTTGAGAAGGTAGCAAAGGCGCTAGACATCGTAAAAATACTACAACCAGATTTGTTGGTTGAGGGTCCTATCCAATATGATGCCGCTGTTGACCCAGAAGTAGCTGCAAAAAAACTACCTCATTCAAAGTTACGTGGTGATGCCAATGTGCTTATCTTTCCTGATTTGAACACAGGTAATAACACTTACAAGGCAGTACAAAGGGAAAGTGGCGCACTCGCAATTGGTCCAGTTTTGCTGGGCTTGAACAAACCGGTGAATGATTTAAGTCGAGGTTGTACCCCGCAAGATATCATTAACACCATTCTCGTAACCGCAATACAGGCCCAAGGAGATAGTAATGAATGTTTTAACGCTTAATGCCGGAAGCTCCTCAATCAAATACAAGGCATTCAAAGTCGATAATCAACAAACCTTGGTTTTAGTTGCAGGCTTAATCGAAGGTATTGGGGAAGCAACAGGTCAATGGCACCATCAAGGTAGCAAAGGAGTAAAAGAAAGTGACTCGTGTAAATTTAACGATCACGGGGAAGCTTTTGCGAGCTTAGCGGAAAAATTAAAGGCGGATCTTGTCAAATATCCCATTCAAGGCGTAGGTCACCGAGTTGTTCATGGAGGTGATGAATACTATTTACCTACCATCGTCACTTCTGAAGTTCTACAAAGCATACGAAAATTATCGCAACTTGCTCCGATTCACAATCCCATTAATGCCTTAGGCATTCAGTTCGCCCAAGAGCATTTTCCCCACGCGCTGCATATTGCTGTGTTTGATAGTGGCTTTCATCACAGTATCCCTTCCCATGTGCATCAATATGCTATCAAGGCTGATGTGGCTCATAAATATCAAATCAAACGCTACGGATTCCATGGAATCAATCATGAATATGTTGCCCGCCATGCAGCTACCTACCTCAATAAACCTTTGGAAAAGTCCAACTTCATTAGTCTTCATTTGGGTAACGGTGCCAGTGCCTGCCTCATCAAGCAAGGACAATCTTTCGATACCACTATGGGAATGACCCCCTTGGCCGGATTGATTATGGGCACTCGTTGCGGTGACATTGATCCTGCTATTCCTCTGTATTTGCAATACCAAGGTCTAACAACACAAGAGGTAGATACCCTTCTAAATAAAGAAAGTGGACTCAAAGGCATTGCTGATGAAAATGATATGCGTCGATTGGTTGAACGTGCATTAGCTGATGATAAATCAGCTCAACTGGCGATCGATATGTATGTCTATTCTCTGCAGAAAGTCATCGGTGCCTACAGTAGTCAAATCGCTAACTTAGACGCACTCATTTTTACCGGAGGAATAGGGGAAAATGCTTCTTTAATTCGAGAAAAAGTTGTCGCACCCCTTCGGCATTTGGATTTTATCCTGGATGACTATCAGAATCAGCAACAAGGGAATGAAAGTTGTCGGGATATTTCAGCAAGCGGCAAGCGGATTTTGGTCATTCGTGGAGATGAAGAAGTGTTGATTGCTCAAAAGGTCGAACAGATCGTTGTGAACCTTTTTTAGCTATCGCATCTCGTAGGAGTTGCACTCTAGCAAACGATTGTTCACAATGAGAATCTTATGTATCTGATAAAAGATCTCAAGGAGAAATGATGAACCCAATTACGCCCTATTTGTTTTTCAATGGAAACTGTCGCGAAGCTATGAATTTTTACAAAGACTGCTTTGGTGGGGAATTGGAACTGACGACCTACGCTGATGCTCCAGAAGGCAATATCTGTCCTGGCAGCGATATTGAATCAGCCAGAGATAAAATCATGCACAGTATGTTAACTGTAGGAAACTTTTCAATCATGGCATCGGATAATCCCATGGGCACACCAGAGGTTGGAGATAATGTGTCTTTAAGCATCCAATGCGAAAGCATCCCGGAAACGCAAGAATTATTCGAGGCGCTAAGTAAGGGGGGCAAAATCACGATGCCACTTGCCGACACCTTCTGGGACGCGTATTTCGGGATGTTGATCGATAAATATGGTTTTCATTGGATGCTGAACTGCCCATTGAAAAAGTAGAGACCTCATGAAGTTGTTGCAGAGATTCTTCAACAACTTCATGGAATATCAATTCATACCGTAATATACCCATCTATTACTGTCTGCGTGCATCTCCTACAACATCTAGCTCAACAAATCCGAAAACGCTTCTATTGATAGATTTTTTCTCAAGAGGGTTCAACAAGAGCTATGGTAATGACCATATGGTCGTCGTAAGGAACTGAGAAGTTTTTATGAATGAGTAACTTACAAATCCTACAAAGCAACTGATGAGCTAGAAAAGGATGTACTAAGCCACTGATAAACCAGCCACCGTTAATAAAAAAATCAAATATCTCGTTTTCAGTCTTTAAGCTGATTGAAATTTTCTTTTGGGTGAATGCTTTGATTTTAAAACCATTATCTTCAACTATCTTCTGCAGATGATTTCCATCTAACGGGACGTACACTTTTTTTAATGTCTTTTTGATATGACTTGCAACAAGCTTGTTGAATGGGTTTGTTGACTTCTCAAGTTTTGACACCAACGAGCGCGCTTGGGGGAACGACTCCATCGTATTGGTCACAATAGAAACAACTCCCTGTTGAGAGATGAGTTTCTTGCATTCGGCAAGAATAGAGGGAAGAGGGATATAGGCAGTAACAAAATGTGCAAGTATGAAATCAAAATCATGCTTTTCGATGATGGAAGCAGCCTCGTGAATATCTCCATGATAAGTACGGCATTTTAATATTTTTTTTGCCTTCTCTAACATGCGTTCTGAGATATCCAAGCCATGTAACTGAGCTTGAGAATAATGCTGGGCATAAGGTAATAAATCCGTACCATCTCCCATGCCTAGCGCAAGAATCGATCTCATTGGTCCATCATAATTTGAGATTGCAAGTTCCAAAGCGGCTTGCTTGGCTAAATCAAGGACTTTTCCGCTGACATCTTGGTTATAAGTCCTTGCTATCTTGTCATATAAGTTATCTATTTGCATATATTGTATGAATGTTAGTTTTTTTTAAATCATACAGACACTTATATGGACCGTGCAAATACTTTTTTTGCAAACAATCAGCTTTTTTACCAAATGGCTCCGCGAAGGGAAGAAGTAGTACTCATCTCCTGGGCGAACATCTCATTTTATTTGGCACTGTTAAGATGGCAGAGCATGCTCATTCACTTCTGGGACAACATGCCTTTGCCGTAAAATACTGTAATTATTCTCAATAAATTCACGTTTAATGGCTAACACCTGTTCATCCTTTAAACGTGCTCCAAACTGTCCAACAACTTCTGCTGCAGCCCTATTGGCAAGAATAGTAGCTAATTGGGGAGCATAGCCATGAGTGATTGCATACAGATAAGCACCAGCAAACATATCTCCCGCTCCAACAGTATCAATGGCTTTAATAGCAAACGTTGGAATGGAAAGAATTTCCCCATCAATAGCAATCACAGCGCCCTCGCTACCACGAGTAACGACTAGATGATTCGCGGAGGGCTGTAATAAGGCAATGGCTGTTTCTAAATGATGCGTTTCTGTAAATAAAAGAGCTTCTTCCTCATTGCAAAACAAGAGATCGACATGCCCATCAATCACTGTGAGCAATTCATTTTTAAAATAACGCACCATATTGGCATCTGATAATGTTAAGGCGACTTTGGTGCCAGTTCGTTTGGCATGCTTTCTAGCCGCCAATAAGGCATTTCTCGCCGTTGCAGAGGTAACCAGATAACCTTCCAGATACAGATACTCAGCAGCACTGATAGCCTGCATATCCAGAACGTCAGGACATAACGTTTCGGATATACCAAGATGTGTATTCATAGTGCGTTGGGCATCATCAGTAACCAGAACCAGACATTGACCGGTTACGCCAGGAGATAGCGCATCTGGCTGCAAATTGCAATCAAGCCCTAAGGCATATAATTCTTTTAGGAACAATTGACCTGCATCATCATTGGCTACTTTACAACTATAAAAACCGCGGCCACCAAACTGACTCAGTGCAATCAAGGTGTTGGCTGCAGAGCCCCCACAGCCACTATGACAGAAATTCCCTTCCAAAGCTTCTATAAGACATTTATGTCTTGCTTCATCCGTTAGTGTCATGACCCCCTTTTCGATATCCAGAGCTTGCAAAAGTGCTTCATCCACTTGCGCATCCCTATCCAATAAGGCGTTACCAATTCCATAGACATGATATTTTTTCATTATGCACTAACCTTTATTTTCGCTAATACTGATTCAGCCGCTTCGAACGTTAAGCGCATTTCCTCATTCTGATGAGCACTTGACACAAATCCCGCTTCATACATTGAAGGAGCAAAATAGATTCCTTTCTCCAACATGCCATGGAAAAACTGCTTAAATAAAACCTCATCTGATGAAGCCACATCGCGATAGTCAAGCACCTGCTTTTTAGAATTAAAACAAAATCCAAACATACCACCTTGGGAGGCATAGCAGAATGGCATATTAAAAGACTCAGCTATTTCAGCTAACCCTTGAACCATAGCAGAAGTATACTTAGCAAGATTTTCAAAAAATCCAGGCCTCTCTATTTCGACAAGTGTAGCTAATCCAGCAGCCATTGCTAAAGGATTACCTGATAAAGTGCCAGCTTGATAAACCGTTCCTTCCGGCGCTAAATGGTTCATAATCGCAGCACTTCCACCCACAGCTCCAACGGGCATTCCCCCGCCAATGACTTTGCCAAGGGTTGTGAGGTCGGGTGTAACATTAAATAGAGCCTGTGCTCCACCCAAAGCAACTCTGAATCCAGTCATCACTTCATCAAAAATAAGCAGAGCCTCATTCTCTGTGCATAATTGACGTAGTTCTTTGAGGAATTGCGGCCTGGGCATAACAAATCCCATGTTTCCAGCAATAGGTTCAAGAATGACAGCAGCGATATCGCCTCGATATCGTTCAAACAACGCTGCAGTTTGCTCTAAGTTATTAAAATCCGCTGTTAGTGTATGCTCTGTAATACTCGCGGGAATGCCAGGTGTAGAGGGCAGCCCCAAAGTCAATAATCCTGAGCCTGCTTTGACCAATAAGCCATCATTGTGCCCATGGTAGCAACCATTAAATTTGATAATTTTGTTTTTCCCAGTAAAGCCACGCGCCAATCGTATTGCAGTCATGGTTGCTTCTGTGCCTGAATTTACCATGCGAATTTTTTCAATAGCAGGCATTAAATGGGTTATCTTTTGAGCAAGTTTGACCTCAAGCTCTGTAGGTGCACCAAAGCTCATGCCATTATGTAGCACCTCGCTCACGGCGCTAATCACATTGGGGTGGCAATGCCCTAGAATCAATGGCCCCCAAGAACCCACATAATCAATGTAGTGTTTATTATCAGCATCAATTAAATAAGCCCCTTTCCCTTGCTTAAAAAAGATAGGATCCCCACCTACTCCTTTAAAAGCCCGTACAGGTGAATTAACTCCACCCGGGATCACTGCTTGTGCTTGAGCAAATAATTGCTGTGAGTACATCATGTTCACTCCATTTGCAAAAATAGGCTCACATTTTACAGGTTTTTCATAATATTGACAAAATCAAGCAACGCAGTCTTTACATTCTTGGAAGCAGTCGCTAAATTAGCCCCTTTTCAACATAGAGCAATACACTATGCAAGAATATAAACGATATATTTGTGTCATTTGCGGCTTTATCTATGATGAAGCTGAGGGATGGCCAGAAGATGGCATAGAGCCAGGTACTCGTTGGGAAGATGTGCCAGAAAATTGGTTTTGTCCGGATTGTGGCGCTGGAAAAGAAGATTTTGAAATGGTTGAATTGGATTAAAAGGGTTTAGTTACCACTAACAAGACAATAGCTATTAAGAATAAAGTCGGTAACTCATTAAAAATACGATAGAATCTCGAGCCTTTAGTATTCTTTTGTTGTGCAAAGCACTTTCTAAAATGCCCACAAAAGAGATGATAAACCCACAATAAAAGAACGAGCCCAAGTTTGGCATGCATCCATCCTGCTTTCAAATAATATTGCGGATTAAAAAGGATAAGCAGTAGTCCGAGAACAGTGGTTAGAATCGCAGCAGGCCAAGTAATCCCATAGTAAAGTCGACGCTCCATGACTTTGAAACGCTCGATGCTGATGCTATCGTTCGTCTCGGCATGATAAACAAAAAGACGTGGAAGATAAAAAAGGCCAGCAAACCAAGCAACCATTGCAATAATGTGGAAAGCTTTAATAGTGAGCATAACGACCACCCTACTGTTGTTTGCGTTTATGTTGCCGTGAACGTCTAAGGAGATTAAGCATCTCGACCCCTAAAGAAAAGCCCATGGCAAAATAAACATAGCCACGAGGCACATGAAACGAAAAGCTATCAGCCACCAGAACCATTCCAATTAGGATTAAGAAGCTCAAAGCAAGCATTTTAACCGTTGGATGTTTATCAATGAAACGACTCACCGGCTCACTGGCGTACAGCATGACCAAAATAGCACAAGTGATGGCGGTGGCCATTACCAAGAAATGCGTCGTTAGACCAATTGCTGTTAACACGCTATCAAGAGAGAAAATAATATCCATCAGAGCTACTTGAAATACCACCCCTTTAAACGTAACCCTTTTATTGTTTGAGATAGTGAGCTCCCTGGCATCGCTTTCACCAACCTCGTAATGAATTTCCTGCGTTGCTTTGGCAATTAAAAAAGCTCCGCCAGCCATTAGAAATAAGTCGCGACCTGAGAAAGAAAAACCAAAGATGGTAAATAATGGGCTGGTCAACTTCACCAACCAAACCGCTGAGGCTAAAAGAAGAAGCCGAGTTACCCAAGCAAACGTTAACCCCCAGCGACGAGCATACTTACGTTGCTCTTTTGGCAATTTCTCCGTCAAAATTGACAAAAAGACTAAATTATCAATGCCTAGAACGATTTCTAAAACAGTTAACGCTGCAAGGCTTAAAATAATATCCAAAAACTCCATGGTTTATACTGATTCCTAATTTTAAAGATCGTTATTGTCCACTGTAACGTCCTAAAGGTAAATAATTCACTTTTTCCCTGATCTGAGCTATACTTATGCCGCGTTAGGTAGGTCATTAAAGGGTGACGACAATAATTAAGTTAATCAAAAAACTGTTACGTAAATCAAGGACCAGTCATCCACCTGTTGATGCGAGTTACATTATTCCACGTACTCAACACAAGGTTTCCAAAACAGACATTAGCATCAATGCTCTTAAAGTTTTGAATCGTCTCAATAGTGCAGGCTTTCAAGCTTATCTAGTCGGTGGCAGCGTTCGTGATCTTCTTTTAGGCAAAGCACCTAAAGACTTTGATATTGCTACAAATGCCACGCCGACTCAAATTAAAAAATTGTTCCGTAATGCTCGTATTATTGGACGTCGTTTCAAATTAGTACATATTATCTTCCACCGAGACATCATTGAGGTTGCAACGTTCCGCAAGAGCAGTGAATCTGAGACTGAGGCACTCGAAGCTAATCAGTTGACAAATGAAAGAGGGATGCTAGTCCGTGATAACGTTTATGGCACATTAGACGAAGATGCTTGGCGTCGCGATTTCACAGTCAATTCCCTCTACTATAACATCGACGATGCGACCATCGTTGACTTTACTGGTGGTGTTAACGATGTTGAGCAGCGAATACTACGCATCATTGGTGATCCGATCACTCGCTATCAGGAAGATCCTGTACGAATGTTACGTGCCATTCGTTTTAGTGCAAAATTACATTTTAAACTTGCGGCGGAAACGGCTGCTCCTATTCCTAAACTAAGCCATTTGATTAAAGATGTTTCTGGCTCACGCTTATTTGATGAAATGACAAAACTATACCAATGTGGTGAAGCCGAAACCGTTCATCGTCTGTTAGTTGAACATGGTTTGTTTTCTCATCTTTTTGAACAAACTGCGAATTTGATAGCCAACAGTGAATACCCAGTTAATGCTCTTCTTGGGATAGCGTTGGAGAATACAGACACTCGTGTTCGTGATGAGAAACCTGTTACACCAGCTTTTTTATTTGCTGTGTTACTTTGGTTTCCTTTAAAAACCCGAGCTATCTTTCTCCAAGAAAATGAAGGGATGGACCCTCTACCTGCCCTTGAAAAAGCCATGACACATGTCATCATTGAACAAAATCGGATCATTACCATTCCAAGACGCTTTAGTCAAGTCATGCGAGAAATATGGTTACTGCAGTTTCGTTTTCCAAAACGTTTTGGGAATCGAGCCTTTAATCTTTTGCAACATCCCAGATTTCGTGCAGCTTACGACTTTATGGCTTTGCGTGCCTTAGCTGGAGATGAATCCCTTGAATTAGCACAATGGTGGACAACGTTTCAGGAGAGCGATGAAAAAGAGCAAGCTACGATGGTAGCAGCGCTTATGCCACAACAACTCCCATATAAAGCTCGAAAACGCCGTAAACCTAAAGTTGTATCTTCCCAAAACAGTGGTCATCCTGAACATAGTGAAGGCTCCTCTTAAACTGGGGGAGATTCCTTTGGCTACGCTCAGAATGAATAGAAACAATCTTGTCATCCCGAGGAGCTTGCGACGAAATGAACCTTTGTTATCTTGGCCTTGGAAGTAATTTAAACTCACCAGAGCGTCAATTAAGACAGGCAATCCAGGCTTTGCGCCAATTACCTTCAACTTATTTACTTAAAGTTGCAAGATTTTATCGCAATAAAGCTTGGGGTCGTAAGGGTCAGCCTCGTTTTTATAATACTGTTGCCTTAATACAGACTTGCCTCACTCCACAGCAACTGCTCTTAACCTGCCAAAAAATAGAGAGAAAACAAGGACGCATTCGTCACGTTAAATGGGGAAGCAGAACGCTCGACATTGATATTCTGCTTTATGGCTCATTAATAATAGAGTCTGAAAAGTTGATCATTCCGCATCCCAGGATGCATTTGCGGGATTTTGTCATACTCCCGTTGCTCGAAATTTGTCCGAAACCGATTACCGAAGACAAACGTTTAGCTGCAATTGTGCAAAAAAGAGCATAGATAATTCTACGACCCCGATCCATCGTTTAACTGTGATTTATGACGTGCTTCGCACCTGCATCCTGAGACTATTGAAGGATTCATCAATTTAAGACTTTTCTAAAAGATCAACTACAATTAGCCTATCAGGTATCGTTTTTAAGCGAGGGAATCGTGTACAAATGTATCCTACACGCAACGGACTTAAGTGAAAATCATTTTGATATCTGTAAAAAAGCTACCGAAATTGCCGCACTTTTTGGGGCGAAACTCCACTTACTTCATGTAATCGAACCGCCAACAAGTTTACAATTAGCCCAAAGCCTTGGATTCGCAGAGCTTGCCAATCCCGTTAAAGATGATGCTTTGACAGTCATGGCTTTATTAGGTGATGCTATGAATATCCCTACTGAACAGCAACATGTTGAGATCGGTTCGCTAAAGATGCATATTCTTGAGAAAGTAAAAGCACTTGGTTGCGGTTTGATTATCTTGGGCAGCCATCAGGCCAGTGCTGTGCCAGCATTTCTAGGAAGCACTGCCTATGCAATGCTCCACCACGCGCCCTGCGACGTACTTACCCTGCGCACAAGTGCAGAATCGTTGTAGAGCAGCTATATCGTTTTGACTGTGTTTGCGATAATGCCCAAATGTTACTTCTTTTTAACCCGTTTCATTAAACGTTTCTTCTTTTTAATCTGTCGTTGGGTAAGTTTATTCTTTTTATCTTTAAATGGATTAACGCTTCCTTTAAATTCTAATTTTAAGGGTGTACCTACCAAGCCTAAATGGCTAACAAAAGCATTATTCAGATAACGTTTATAACTGTCAGGTAACGACTCAAGCTGATTTCCATGAATAACTATAATAGGTGGATTATGGCCTCCAGCATGAGCATATCTTAATTTGATTCGACGGCCACGAACCATTGGCGGGGTATGTTGACTGACAACATCCTGTAACAATCGAGTCAACTTGGGAGTAGAAAAGGCCTGCATTGCCGAAGAATAAGCTTGTTCTATGTCCTTAAACAATAACCCGACACCACTACCATGCAGCGCTGAGATAAACCGAATTTTAGCAAAATGAGCAAATTGCAAACGACGAGATAATTCAGCTTTAACCTTTTCCTTATGATCATCGTCTAAACCATCCCATTTGTTGACCGCAATAACCAATGCTTTGCCAGCTTCAATAATAAAACCCAGCAAATGCAAGTCCTGCTCAGTTATACCCTCTTGGGCATCTAAAAGCATCATGCACACGTGGGATTCTTTAATTGACTGAAGCGTTTTGATGACGGAAAATTTTTCAATTTTTTCTTCAACACGTGCACGTCTGCGGATCCCCGCTGTATCAATCAAGATATACGGCTTTTCGTCACGGGCAAAGGGAACAGCAATGCTATCTCGCGTGGTCCCCGGCATATCATAAACGACCACTCGCTCTTCACCCAGAATGCGATTAATTAAGGTAGACTTCCCTACATTTGGCCGACCTACAAAGGCGATTTTGATTGCTTTATTATCAGTCTCTTCTTGCAAGGATGGTGCAAAATCAGCAGTCAAATTGCTTAATAGGGTTTGCGTACCACGACCATGGGTAGCCGAGATTGGATATACTTCAGTGAATCCAAGTTCTTGAAATTCGGAGCAAGCAATTTCTTCGTCCATCCCATCGGTCTTATTAACAATCAGATAAATTGGTTTGCTGATTTTTCGTAACCGCTTGGCTATCTCTTCATCAACCCCAGTTAAGCCTGCCCGACCATCGACCAAGAATAAGATGATATTAGCTTCTTCCAAAGCCATTTCAGACTGCTTAGACATTAAGGCATCTATTGCTAAATCATCAACCCCTACCCCACCAGTATCAATCACTATAAAGGGCTTCTGATTAAAATAAGCCTGTCCATACTGTCTATCTCGAGTCAACCCGGGAAAATCAGCCACTAATGCATCTTGAGTGTGAGTTAATCGATTAAATAAAGTCGATTTCCCCACATTAGGACGCCCAACAAGGGCAATAACAGGAACCATTAATTAACTCACAGAAAAACGATTTAATTTGCCATTGCTTGTTAGAACATAAATATTTTTACCAGAAACAGAGGGCGCAGTACCTACTGCACCACTTAACTGCTCTCGGGAAACTAAATCCCCATTGCTCGTTGCAAGAACATGTAAAAGACCAGTTTTGTCACCAATAATTAAACGATTCCCCATTAATACCGGCTCCGTCAAACCTCGAGCTTTTAAAGCAACTTGTTTCCAATTTACTTGACCATTTTGCCTATTGATAGACCAAACTATATCTTCACTATCTGTTAGATAGAGAGAATGTCCGTCGATTGCCATGTTCTTATAGACTGATGCTGGCTTACGCCAGAGGAATTGACCGTCCTTTAATGATAACGCCCCAACATAACCCTGATAGCTCGCGAGATAAGCAATATCCCCACGAATGATTGGATCAGCATCTATATCAACTAAACGCTCAACATCGCTTGCGCCACTCGCGTAAGCAATACTGCGTTGCCAAACGAGCCGACCCGTTTGCAAATCAACTGCATCCATTTTGCCGTCGGAATAGCCAACGAGCACGAGTTGATCCCCAATAACGACTGGAGAGGAGCTGGCTTTTAGAATTAAACTGGGAGCCCCATGTTCAGAGACCCACAATTTTTCTCCAGACACAATATCAAAAGCATATAAATTTCCATCAATTGTTTTCGCGATGACTTTACTATGTGCAATCACAGGCTTAGATAAAACTTCACTTGATACCTTGCTTGTCCATAATTCAGAACCATCAACCTGTTTTAATAATATGACCGTTGAGGCGTCTGTAGCGACAACAATCGATCCTGAAGATACACTAGGGCCGCTGACTATTCCGTTTGCCAACTTCTTAGACCAAAGCAATTTCCCGTTTGTTTTATCAACCGCTTCAATTAGACCACTAGCATCAGCTGTATAAATGACATTACCAACAATTTCAGGCTTCAACTTAAGGTTAGCGTTCGATTTCGCATTGAGGGGCACTGACCACTTTTGCTGTAATTTGACCTTAGGTTTAATGGGTTCTAACTCAGCTGGAGGCGGAGTATTGTCTTTCCCCAACATGTAATTATCCAGATGATTACATGCTTGTAATAAAAGAACAGAGGCGACTAGAGCCAGAGTTTTTTTCATATTCGACATAATGTGACCTCTTAAGCAGCTTGTGGATTAGATTTCTTGCGAACCTCTACTGCATCGGAGGATTGCCTCGCCGAAGCGGTACTCGAATCCTCATGTACTGACGCGTACGCTGCGGTTCTGCGCTCCGTTTCTCCTCGCACTTCTTTCCCTGCAGCGAGTGTTGAAAGAAGTCTATTACTGTCATCTCCCATCGATTGAGTGAGAGCAGCCAATTCATTTGTTTTCATTTCAAGGAAAAGATTGCCCATTCCATTGGTACGAACTTCGGTTATAGCTTCCTTATAAGAATTCATTGCTTGCTGATATTTTCCTGTTGCAGCATAGATATCACCTTTTAACTCATTAACCACGGGCATATAAGCGACATCATCTACCTTGGTCAGTTCGGCTAAAGCCCTATCATAAGCTTTCTCAGCAGCAAAAAGTCGGGCAATCCGAATTTTAGCAACTTGTCTTAAGGCGATCATTCTTGAATGATTTGCAACATATTCTAGCGCTTCTCTCGCCTTATCGTATTTATCATGAGTGACATCCACTTTCGCTAGAGTAAGGCGAGCAGCATCTGCATAAATTGTTTGCCCATATTCCTTTATCAACTGATTGGCGTAAGAGCGCACACGTTTGTTATCCTGATTTGAAAAAGCAATCATCATTTGTTCATAAGCATTTGAGGCTTGCGAACTGATTTTGTATTGGTGCCAGGTCCAATATTTGTAGCCGGCGACTACAAGTAATATTAAGGATAAAATTACTGTAATAACCGTGTTGTATTTTTGCCACCATTTTTTTATGGCTTCTAATTGTTCTTCTTCTGTCATATACATTGACATATCAATCCCCTACTGTCTCTGCAGATAGTCTTGTAAGTACTTGAGCAAATCTTGTTGAAGAATCGTTACCTGCTCCTCATGCCTGCGCAAATTTTTTACACCAATTTTATTAGTCCTTGCTTCATCTTCCCCAATGATGAGAGCAAAATCAGCTCCACTCTTATCCGCTTTTTTGAACTGACTTTTGAAGCTGCCCCCCACTGTATTGGTGATAATCTGCCAATTGCTATTTTCATCCCTTAACATTTCAGCAAGCACTAACGCTTGCTGCATTGGGGTGTCGCCAGTAGCAATAATAAATAAAGATGGAAACTTTTCTGCCTCCAAAGAAATATTTAACGTCTCGAGCAATAGTAATAGACGTTCTTCGCCTATAGCAAAACCCACAGCTGGAGTTGGATCTCCACCTAACTGTTCGACCAATACATCATATCGTCCACCAGCACAAACTGTAGCTTGACTACCTAGTTTGTCAGTTACCCATTCAAAAACCACGTGACCGTAATAATCCAGGCCACGCACTAAAAAAGGATTAATTGTATAAGATATCTCGAGAGCATTTAAACCCTCACACAAATCAAGGAAGCGCTTTTTACTGTCAGGACCTAATGAATCGATCAACTGAGGCGCTTCCTTAAGCAAAACTTGCATGTCTGGATTTTTGCTATCTAGTATTCTCAGTGGGTTTCTATCTAAGCGTTTCTTGCTGTCTTCATCTAACTTGTCAAAATGAGCTTTAAAATAGTCAACTAATTTATTGCGATAATGACTTCTTTCAGCTATCTCACCTAAAGTGTTTATTTGTAATTCAACATGTTGGTCAATCTTTAGAAGTTTCCACAAACGCTGACACAGTGCAATGATCTCAAGTTCGATTGCCACACCACTGATGCCCAAAGCCTCAACACCGAATTGATAAAATTGCCTATATCTACCTTTTTGCGGTTTTTCGTAGCGAAACATAGGCCCCATATACCATAGCTTCTGTTGCTGATTATGCAATAAACCATGTTCTAAACAAGCCCGCAAGCAACCAGCAGTTCCCTCTGGTCTTAGAGTTAAACTCTCTCCGTTGCGATCATTAAAGGTATACATCTCCTTTTCCACAATATCGGTCACTTCACCGATGGAACGTTGGAATAACTGAGTACTCTCTAGCAATGGAAAACGAATTTCGCGATAACCATACTGCAACATACATTGCGCGAAAGCTGCTTCTAATTGGCGCCACGAGGCTGTATCAGAGGGCAAAATATCATTCATGCCCCGTATCGCTTGAATTTTATCAGCCACCTTGATTCTCCAATGGGGTCAGCGGCCCGCTGTTACTGCTCGTCGAAAACATCGCTTGCATTTTGGAGAGATCCGTTAATTTGGTCTCTGATTCATTTTTACTTACGGTGGTCTCGTTTTGATTGCTCTTCACTGTGATAATTTGCTGTGTGTCTCTATTCTTATGCCACCAAATACCAACAGCAACAATGGCGGCAATGGCGATTAAACCTGTTAACCATCGCATAAACCGCTCGCCATGATTAGGCTCTCGCTTACTTTGCCATAAAGCCTTTTCCAATTTTCTTTCAGCGGTATGCATGCTGTTGTACATAGCAAGCAAAGGTTCAGGTGAAATCCCAAGTAATTTGGCATAAGCACGTATATAGCCTTTAATAAAGACAGGCTCAGGCATTTGATGATAGCTATCTGACTCGAGCAATTCAATAATCCTGACTCTTAAGTGCAACTTACCAGCCACATATTCCTGACTGTATCCTTTTTTTTCACGTACCCGCGCTAACTGCATGCCAGGTTTCTCGTGTTGATCATTATGAACTTCATCCATTGCTACTGTTGTATTCATTTCTTGCTCCGGTATAGTCCGTGAAATTGGTTATGTCAGCTAAATGTTTTTGATAGTTTGCAGCAAGCCTTACCTTACCTGCTTGTCGAGCAGACTTGATCGCCATTTCTAGCAAAGTCGGATCATTATAAGAAAGATCAGAATATTTTTGTAAATGACTCAATGCCGTATTTGCATGCTTCTGTTTTAGCTCAATGGCAACTAATTCATACAGTGATTGCTTGCGTTTTGGATCCTGTTCCAGTGCTTTGGCAAAATAGTTCTTCGCCTTGGAATAATTCGGAATAGCTGCTGCACAAAGGCCCGCATTTTCATAAGCAGCTGCGGTGTAAATATAGTGCACGTCTTTCGCTGCTTTTAAGAAATAACGCTCTGCATCCGCATAGTGCCCAAGACGACATAAAAAAGTGCCGTAATTATTTAATTGAGTTCCACTATTGGGTGCCAATGATAATGCTTTTTGATAATAAGTTCGCGCTTCCTTGATATCACCTGTTTTTTCAAGATAATAGGCCATGGCCACATTGGCATCGGCAGAATTTGGAGCTAAATCCAAAGCAGCTAACAACTTTCGTTTTGCCCGTGGCATATCCCCCTGTTTTAAATAAGCCATCCCTAATTGCGTATTATAAACAGCTGCCTCATTGTGCTTTTGCTGAGCATGGACAGTTTCTTCCGACTTGATTCCTTTACCGTGCTGGCATGCCAGTAAAAATAACAAACTTAAAAGGGGCAAAAAGCGCAATACATTCAACACAATTATCACATAGCGCAAAAAAGATGGGTTATTATAACCGTGAACAGAAGAATTTAAAAAGAGTTATTCTCGATCCTCAAGTTTTTATTTGGCTTTTAGAACATCGAATTACCGTGGCTTGACCACGGTATCCAGCGATCTGCAATAAACCATGGATACCGTGGTCAAGCCACGGTAATTCGACATTTTGGTTTGCTAAATGCAAAAATGTTGGGGATCGAGTTATTCATTCTCTGAAGCTTCCTTTTGCGATACAAAATGTAATTTCTGCCATCTTGCCGAACGACTCGTTCTGTCTTGGACCTCACCAGCCAGTTGGCCGCAGGCTGCATCGATATCATCTCCTCGGGTTTTTCTGGTGATGGTATTGATTCCCTTGGCAAGCAATTTGTCACGGAACGCATCAATAGTCGTTTGTGAGGAACGTTGATACTCAGTCATGGGAAAAGGGTTAAATGGGATCAGGTTAACCTTAGCGGGAACATCTCTTAACAATTTGATGAGTTGCTCAGCATGTTCAGGTTGATCATTAACATCCTTTAACATGACATACTCAAAAGTAACCCGTCTTTTAGGTTCATTTTTAAAATAAGTTTTGCATATAGCCATTAACTCGGCTAAGGGGTATTTTTTATTAATGGGCACGAGTTCATTACGTAATTTATCATTAGGTGCATGTAGTGAAACAGCTAAAGCAACTGGACTGACTTCGCGTAACTGCCTTAATGCAGGCAACACCCCTGAGGTGCTTAAGGTCACTCGTCGTTTTGATAAACCATATGCGAAATCATCCATCATAATGTCCATAGCAGCAACAACATTATCAAAATTAAGTAGGGGCTCTCCCATTCCCATCATAACAACATTAGTGATTCGTTTATCATGAGCCCCACCCTGCTGCGACAGTTCGCGCACGGCCACCCAGACCTGACCGATAATCTCGGCGGCTGAGAGATTACGATTAAACCCTTGTTTAGCAGTGGAACAGAAGCTGCAGTTTAAACCACAGCCAACTTGGGAAGAGACGCAAAGGGTGCCTCTATTTGTCTCAGGAATAAAAACGGTCTCGATACAGTTACCACAATCTAATTTTAGCAACCACTTATGGGTACCATCATTAGATTTTTGGCAAGTCACGATTTCAGGTAAACGTATTTCAGCTATCTCAGTAAGCCTTTGTCGTAAATTCTTACCAAGATTAGTCATCTGAGTGAAATCATTAAAACCAGCCTGATGAATCCATTGCATCACTTGTTGCGCACGATAAGGTTTTTCACCCAAATCGCTAAAAAATTGGCGCATCTGCTGGTGATTCAAATTCAATAGATTAATTTTTTGGCCCATTTTCCCGACCTCTAACACCTGTATCGGACAATTTTAGATAATGCCAATGGCTACTACAGTACAGTATAACACCCTTACATGCTTGCATCTCCCAAGCATATAAGGGCTAACAACTTGTCAGTTATAAAGTCCGAACTTATCTCTTGCAGATTTCATGAGGCTCAAAGAAAAATGCAACTTCTTGAGCAGCTGTTTCTGCACTATCAGAACCATGCACCGCATTCGCATCAATGCTGTCAGCAAAATCTGCACGAATAGTCCCAGGTGCAGCTTCCTTTGGATTCGTTGCTCCCATAAGCTCACGATTTTTAGCAATGGCATTTTCACCTTCTAATACCTGCATCATGACTGGACCTGAGATCATGAAAGACACAAGATCTTTGAAGAAAGGGCGAGCTTTGTGCACAGCATAAAAACCTTCAGCTTGCTCACGAGAAAGTTGAACCATCTTCGCAGCGACTATACGTAACCCCGCATTCTCAAAACGTGAATAAATTTGGCCAATCACCGATTTAGCAACAGCGTCAGGTTTAATGATAGACAACGTTAACTCATTTGCCATAGCACACTCCAAAATAACTAAGATTAAAAGCGCGACATTATACCTGATTGATGGGTCAGCTGGCTAATAGAAATTCATCTTAGGGGAATGACGATCGTGAAAATCAGCTTTGTTCACCGATGGCAGCATCAAAAAGCAACGATTCTTTATTTTCTTCAGTTTGCGCTGGATCAAAGTGAAATTCTGGAAGCACTTTTATTAATTCATTGGTTCTTAAAATCAAATTATAAAACTGGCTGCGGAAATCTCGTAGCTTTGCAGTCATGTCACCTATTTTGTCCATAAAAGCAGTAAACGAGGGCTCGGTTTCTAGCATGAAATCTCTTAGTTTGGGCATCTGGTCAACAAATTTTTGTCTTGCCTCGTTATTTAATGTCTGACCAAGTATTTTTTCAACCCGTGACCAACTTTCCCCCTTGAGTGATACGTCTTCTGTTTGAGTAAAATCATACATAATCAGCAGAATATTGATTGCTTGTATCACAGCATTGTCGCTTGCAGAAACCCTTTCTGCCTGCAGGGCTTTTTTAATATCTCTGGCTACATTGGCCAAAACTTTATGCCATTGCTCAGTTAACTTCATCAAACTTCGCTGGCTTTCGGCAATCAAGTTGTTATGGACCAACTCTTGCTCATGGAACGCTTCCCCGATTCTTATAAGTTCTTGTCGTTCCTTTTCCAGATCCTCACGGGTAAAGCCACCAGGTGAGTCTTCGCTTTTAGATGTTTCTCCAGACAATAAATAATCAATAAATAGCTTTTGCGCATACACTTGGTAATCATTAGCTTGCTGCAAAATAATACCATTGAGAACATTTTTTAAAGGGACATGCAGCACTCGATGATAAAAGGTATTAGGGCTTTTAATTGCACTAGCCAGATCTTCAGGTTGCAAGCGTATCTTGTATCTCTCCAAAATACGCTCAGCAGTAATTAAACCGTAAGTTGACAACCACTCTGATAAATCATTTTCTGTTTTTTCTTCGCTCATTATTCATCCAATTTGATTTTGCAACACTCTGTGATATAACGCTCTCTATTTTTAAAAGAGTATAGTTTAATTTTTATGATGCTAAGCCCACAAACCCACGATTTGCAAATGTTAATTGATTTTCTTGGTGTCCCTACACCAAGTTTATGGCTAGAAGCATGCTTAGACAATTTACCTACACTGTTAATTGATCATGCCCATTGTGAACGAAAAGCAGCTGCCACAGCCGTCAATTTTATTAGCAAATATCCTGAGAAAAAAGAACTGGTTGCAGCGATGTCTCCTTTAGCCCGTGAAGAGTTACTACATTTTGAGAAAGTGCTGCAATTCATGACCGAGCGTCAGATTCATTTTACTCCGTTACCGCCCTGTAATTATGCACAACAAATGCATAAGCACGTCACAAAAGGAGGGTGTAACCAACGTTTGGTAGACCAGTTAATTGTTGGGGCAATCATTGAGGCGCGTTCATGTGAACGCTTCAATGCGCTCCTTTCTGTTCTTGAAGACCCACTGTTAAAAAAATTTTACTCATCCCTAGTCAAATCTGAAGCACGTCATTTTCAGGATTACCTGCAATTAGCAACGCTCTATGGAAAAAACATTGAGGAGAGATGCAATTTTTTTATGCAAATTGAGAATGAATTGATTTCAGGGGAAGATAAGGTATTCCGTTTTCATAGCGGAATACCTTGTCATTGAACTTAAGGTGTTAAACCACTACTTTCTTGTAAATCAGTCGTATCTGTCATGGATAGACCGAGTTTATTATTTATAAACGTATGAAAACCATTTGTAGGATCCTTTTTGAGCCTATCGAAATCTGCCTTATCCAGCTCTCTACCGGTTTGATCTTTAACTTTACCGTCAGGCTGAATGGTAAGGTTGTTATTTTGAGCCCACTCATTAAACGCATCGTCAAAAGGCTGCTGTGCTCCGGGGGGTATAGGAATAGGTGTTGTTTTATCCCCCTCTTTCTGAGTGAAATAGGCTTGCTTATGTAAAACGCCATTATCATCCAAGCCAACTACATAGGTGCAATCGTCCGTAAACTTTAACGTGTCTGATTTATCCCAAGAGGGATTATAGCTAGGTACACTCTTCCATCCAGCCAACAACTGTGGATGCCCCCACGGTATCTTTACATTCCATTCAGAAGCCAAAGCTGCGTTAAACGCTTTAAGAGAATTCACAATATTGTTCATTCCAGTCGTCCATTCATTGTAAGCTTCAGCTCCTCCTCGCTGGTTGGCCATTGTCTCTTCCCATTTTTTCCAATTCTCTTCACGTATGTCTTGGCGGACTTTAGTATCGGCTTCCGCATAATAGTTCGCTCTATTCTTTTTATTTTCTTCTTTAAGAGCATCTTGAGCAGCTTTGTTTTCCGCCGCTACCTTATCCTGCACCTCTTGGGCGAACTTGGTTCTTTGATCTACCATCTACCTCTCCTCCTAAACAGGATAAATAAATTCAAAACCAATAGTTTTTTTATAACACAGCACGCTGGGCCTGTCATCCCAATCACTTAAAACATATTGGCTATATTTCCTATTATTATACTCGTGATTTATTAAGCCTGCCTTATGTATGTGGCCATGAACCAAAGTATTTACTTGTCTTTGTTGCATGTGTTCTAGCATTGAATCTAAAACAATGTCCATTTGGGCTTCCGTTTTTCTTTTATTGCTTTGACTATGCTCACGGACTTTATGAACAATTTTATTACGAAACTTAAATGGCAATCTTAGAAAAATTTTGGGGAAGTAAGGATTTCTAGTAAGGCGTCTAAACCATTGATGTTTTTTATCATTGGTGCAATATCTATCGCCATGCGCAAGCATGATCGGTTGATCAAATTGAATCACGGCAGGCTCAGTGAGAATTTGCATATTGGCATAGGTGGCAAACTGATTACCTAATAAAAAATCGCGATTGCCATGAATGTAGTAAACACTGACCGCATTTTTTGCTAGCGAAGACAACCGCTCTGCAACCCCCCTACTCCAAGAATCCAGCCCATCATCCCCAGGCCAAGCATGAAAAAAATCGCCTAAAATATAAAGACTTCGCGTATTAAGTGCTGCCCAATCAATAAAGGCATTAAACCGCGCATTTATCTCTGGTTCATCAGGATGCAAATGTAAGTCGGAAATAAAAACAGCATCAACAGGTTCTAACATAAGGCTTCTATATGAATATGTTCATCTTGTAAATAAATTTGACACGGACCGCTCTGTGGTTCTATCGCATCACTTAAACGATAAAAACCGGCAATCGATACCAATTCTGCTTCTAGCGCTTGGCAAAAAATTCGTGCTTGCTGGTCACCTGAAATACCTGCTAAAGCTCGCCCTCGGAGCGCTCCATAGACATGAATATTCCCATCAGCGAGCAACTCTGCACCATGACTTACTGAAGCAGTGATCACCAAGTCACCATCCTTGCTAACAACCTGCTGTCCTGAGCGAACCGGAGAAGTTAATAGTTTTGTCCTGACAGACTCTGTATTGGCTACTTCATGTCCCTCCTCAAGGAGTGGCTTATCATGCGCCGAAGAGGCATTTAAGACAGCTAAACCTTGACATTGGGCAAGGGTGGCAAGTAAGGGGGTTGCCCCTTGAATCCCAACCGGAACCAAATGATGTTCGCGCAAACATCGACATAGAACCTGCAAGTCAAGCTCCACATCATCTAAAGCACTGCAGTCCAATACCACAGGCGTTCTATCGAAAAGCCGAGGCGCTTTGGCAATAACCTCAGCTAACTGTTGTGCAAAAAGCGCGGCATCAGACCTTAGCAATTGCAAAACAGTGAAGGTGTAGAATCGACCCTTTAGCTTAAATGCCTGTGATTTCAATAAATTATCGACCATAATCACGATATCCATCACCCTGTTTTTTGTTTATACTAACATGAGGGGATTAATAACAGAAGGATATCGACGTGGATAAGATTTGGTTAGAACAGTACCAAAAGGGCGTACCTCAAGCAATTGATCCAAACGAGTATACATCATTGGTTGAGTTATTTGAGCAATCTTGCCTTAAGTACGCCTCCAAAGTGGCCTATGTTAACCTAGGCAATTCAATAACTTATGAAGAATTGGACAAAAAAAGTCGACAATTTGCCATTTATCTACAGCAACTAGGTCTAAAAAAAGGCGCACGTGTCGCTATCATGATGCCTAACTTATTGCAATATCCCATTGCTCTATTCGGAATTTTGCGAGCTGGATACATTGTTGTAAATACCAATCCACTTTACACCCCTGATGAAGTCGCTCATCAAATGAAAGATTCTGGAGCCGAAGTGCTCATTGTTCTTGCCAATTTTGCGAAAACTGTGGAAAAAGCACTTCCACACACAAATATTAAGCATATTATTGTCACCGAAATTGGCGACATTTTCCCAACCATCAAACGATTTATCGTCAATGCTGTCGTAAAATATGTTAAGAAAATGGTACCTGCTTATGATCTTCCTCAAGCCGTACGTTTTAATACGGCTTTGCGACGAGGAGAGAGTGGGACATTAGAACCGATACATCTTGATCACCATTCCATTGCTTTTCTGCAATACACTGGAGGAACAACTGGGGTGGCCAAAGGAGCCATCTTAACCCACGGCAACATGATTGCCAATGTATTGCAAGCTTCCTCCTGGATAACTCCTTTAGCGATTGATGGTGAAGATATTATTATCACTGCATTACCCCTCTATCATATCTTTTCACTGACTGCGAATTGTCTAACATTTATAAGAGCCGGTGCCAAGAATATACTAATAACGAATCCACGTGATATTTCTCATTTCATCAGCGAGATTAAAACAAGTGGCTTTACTGCCATTACTGGCGTAAATACATTATTCAACGCTCTATTGAATCACCCTCGATTCGATGAAATTGATTTTTCAAAACTTAAACTTGCCTTAGCTGGTGGGATGGCTTTACAAAAAAGCGTTGCTTTAAGATGGAAAGAAAAAACGAATACGCGAGTACTTGAAGCCTATGGTTTAACCGAAACAAGCCCTGCAGTCACTATCAATCCAATGTACCTAGAAGAATACAATGGTAGCATTGGTCTTCCCTTACCATCCACAGAAATTGCGATTCGCGATAATGCCGGTCAGGATGTCCCTGTGGGTCAAGCCGGTGAATTATGTGTCAAAGGCCCGCAAGTCATGGCTGGCTATTGGCAACGACCTGATGAAACAGCATTAGTCTTTACTCAAGACGGTTTTTTAAAAACTGGAGATATAGCAAGAGTTGATGAGAAAGGTTATGTCTACATTGTCGATCGAAAAAAAGATATGATCGATGTTTCAGGTTTTAATGTATATCCAAACGAAGTAGAGCAGGTCATTAGCATGCACCCAGGAGTTCTTGAGGTGGGTGTTGTTGGCATTATGGATGAGGAGTCAGGCGAGAGGGTCAAAGCTTGTGTTGTTAAACGAGACCCAAATTTAACCGCGGAAGAAATTATTGCGCATTGTCGTGAACACTTAACCGCATACAAAATCCCTAAAGTTGTCGAATTTTATGAAGAGCTTCCCAAAACAAACGTCGGCAAAATTTTAAGGCGCGCATTAAAGGCGGAAGAGACATATATTGCTGCTTAAGACAATGTAGTACCAATGTTGGGCCTTGGCCCATAGCCGTCAGGCTAAGAAAGAAATTGTTTGTTTAACTTATTGAAATAATAATAAAAAAAGCTAGAGTACCCTTTTAAATTTTTTCCCGCCAGGAAAACAACCAAAAGGGACTCTATGCTGCTGGATACCCTATCAAATATTCCTCAAGAAATCTTTAAATTTTTTACTTATGAAGCGGATCGGATAGGAAAGGAAACAGGTTTTCAGAAACGCCGTTCAAAATTGACACCTAGTGTTTTTATAAAATCATTGATAACGCTCTGTTTTTCAGAACATTTTAATTTGGAACTTTTCTGTGGATTGGTAAAAACGCAAAAAGTTTATATCAAAAAACAATCATTACATGAGCGATTTAACGAACGAACAGCCGGATTTCTTAAAGCCTTTTCATTATTCTGTTTAAAGCACTTTCAAATGAAAAAGTTACCTCAACTCCAAGGATTGGAGCAATTTAGTAGCCTTAACATCATTGATAGCAGTACTATATCCTTACATCAGGCGCTGAATGAGCTTTTTAAAGGCAGTGGCGGAGCCGCATCCAGTTCCGCTATGAAAATCCAAATGATGTTTGATTATCTTGGTGGACAAATAAAAGAGCTTACTCTAACTTCGGGCTGTGATAACGATCAGGGCTTTGATAATTATTTTAATACTATTGAAAAAGGAGCTCTTTATTTAATGGATTTAGGTTATTTTAAACTGAACACGTTTAAGAAAATTATGGAAGAAAACGCTTTCTTCATAAGCCGCTTGCTCACCGGAACTAAACTTCTAACACAAGATAAGAAACCTTTTGATTTACTCGTTACCTTGGAGAATGCTGCACCATTCTTTTCTCAGCAGGTCCTTATGGGAGCAACGCATAAAATTCCTGTCCGCTTGGTCGCTCAACGATTACCACCAGTCATTGCCGAGCAAAGGCGGAGAAGACTTATAAAAGATCATCGTCGCCGTGGTTCCACACCAAACCAGGAATCGTTGGCTTTACAAAGTTGGTCTATTTATATTACCAATACCTCTGAAACTCAAATCAATAATAAAGCAATTCATCAAACGTATGCTTTACGATGGCAGGTAGAACTCCTCTTTAAATTAAGTAAATCCTTAATGCATATTGACTCTATCAAAACTAAAAAGTTTGCTCGAGTGATTATTGAAACCTATGGTAAGTTTATTGCAATGATGCTTTTGTTTTTGCTATGCAATCCCATGCGCAACATAGAAGGCAAACAACTCTCTTTTTATAAAGCCTGTCACCAACTAAGTTCCAAGGCTACTGGATTGATTATCGCCCTCATGTCTCCTTATCGATTAAAGCATTTCTTGAATGATTTCTATGAAAATCTCTCCCTCTTTGCTATCAAAGATTCAAAAAAGAAACCTCTTTTGACCTTTGACTTCTGCGAAGGAGAGTGCTTTTAAACTCTTAGCCTGACGGCTATGGGCCTTGGCCCAACAACTCCAACATCAAACGGTACGGTATCTTAAAATTGTTGGGCCAAGGCCCAACCTATTTTATCTGCCTTCTTTAACAACGTTATCAATAGCCATCAAAATTTCCAGTAAGCTTTTCATCTTATCCAATGGCCAGCTGTTAGGGCCGTCACTTAACGCTTTATCAGGATCAGGATGAGTTTCCATGAAAATCCCTGAGATACCGGCAGCCACAGCCGCTCTGGCTAAAACAGGTACAAATTCTCTTTGCCCACCTGAGACACCATTGTTCCCACCAGGTAATTGCACAGAGTGGGTCGCATCATAGACCACAGGACATTGCGTTTCTCGCATGATTTGTAAAGAACGCATATCCGAAACAAGATTGTTATATCCAAAACTGACACCACGCTCACATACCATAATTTGTTCATTCCCACAGGCTTTGGCTTTAGCAACTACATGCTTCATTTCCCATGGGGATAAAAATTGTCCTTTCTTGATATTTACTGGCTTTTTTATCGCAGCCACGTTTTGAATGAAGTTTGTCTGGCGACATAGAAAAGCGGGAGTCTGCAAAACATCTACCACGCTAGCTACTTCGAATAACGGCGTGTCCTCATGAACGTCTGTTAAAACAGGCACACCAACTTGCTGCCTCACTTTTTCCAAAATCATTAAACCCTTTTCAAACCCTGGGCCACGATAACTGCTTACAGATGAACGATTTGCCTTGTCAAAAGAGGACTTATAAATAAAGGGTAACTTCAGGCTAGCGCATAATTCTTTAAGATAGCCTGCAGTTTCCAAAGCCAGAGCCTCGCTTTCAATAACGCAAGGTCCTGCTATTAAAAACAAAGGAGAGGTAATACCTACTTCAAACCCGCATAACTTCATACATTATCCTTTTGCTGGTGTGCTTTACGTGCAGCCAATATAAATTGCTCAAAGAGCGGATGACCATCACGTGGCGTTGATGTGAATTCCGGATGAAATTGACAAGCCACAAACCAAGGATGATCCTGTAACTCAATCATTTCAACCAAATTATCATTCATTGAGCGACCCGAAATCACGAGACCGTGTTGTGTCAAAACATCAAGAAGTTGGTTGTTAACCTCATAACGATGCCGATGTCGCTCAGAGATTTGCGCTTTTTTGTAAACTTTATAAGCCAAAGAATTCGTCTCCAATTGACAGAGTTGTGCGCCTAAACGCATGGTGCCCCCCAAATCAGACTGTTCATCTCGTAGGTTAATTTTGCCATCCGCTTCCATCCACTCACTAATTAATCCGATAACAGGATGAGGGGTCGTTTTATCAAACTCAGTGGAATTAGCATTAGTCAAACCTGCTACGTTGCGAGCAAATTCGATAACGGCAGTTTGCATACCTAAGCAAATACCAAGAAAAGGAATTTTTCCTTCGCGTGCATGCTGAATTGCTTTGATCTTACCTTCGATACCACGTTCTCCGAAACCTCCAGGTATGAGTAGAGCATCAACATTAGCCAGAAGCTCTGGGCCATCTTTTTCGATTAATTCAGCATCAATATAAACGATTTCAACTTTGGTTTGTGTATGAATACCAGCATGGATTAAAGCCTCGTTAATTGACTTGTAGGCATCACTTAACTCTGTGTATTTACCTACCATACCAACTTTAACGGTCATCGTTTGTATGGCTTGCGCATCAACAACTTTTTGCCATTCACTCAAATCGGCTACTTTAACATTTAGGGTCATTTTTCTTACCACAATCTCATCTAAGCCTTGCTTATGCAAAATCATCGGGATTTGGTAAATACTCTCAGCATCTTGTAAGGAGATAACACCCTCTTTTTCAACATTGGTGAATAAAGCAATTTTGGCTCTATCATTTAGCGATAGAGGCTTTTCGGAGCGACAAATTAAAATGTCAGGTTGAATACCGATTGACCGTAATTCTTTAACAGAGTGTTGTGTGGGTTTTGTTTTAGTTTCCCCTGAAGTAGCGATATAAGGAACTAAGGTCAAATGGATAAACAAGGCGCGTTGAGCCCCTAATTCAATACGCATTTGCCGAATTGCTTCTAGAAAAGGAAGTGATTCAATATCACCAACGGTACCACCAATTTCAATCATTGCCACATCAAAACCTTCAGCACCTTCTTTAATCGAGCGCTTAATCTCGTTGGTAATGTGAGGGATAACCTGGACAGTTCCTCCCAGATAATCACCGCGGCGTTCTTTTTTAATAACCGTTTCGTAAATTTTACCCGAAGTAAAATTATTTCTTTTGGTCATCGTCGTACGCACAAAGCGTTCGTAATGACCAAGATCAAGATCGGTTTCAGCACCATCCTGAGTTACAAAGACTTCACCATGTTGGAAAGGACTCATTGTCCCAGGATCAACATTGATATAAGGATCGAGCTTGATTAAGGTAACACTTAACCCACGAGCTTCAAGAATTGCTGCTAGAGAGGCGGAGGCAATGCCCTTTCCTAAAGAAGAAACCACCCCACCAGTGATGAAAATATAATTTGTCATAGATGACCCCGTTTGAGATGCTGAGCCGCCAGAAGCGAATAAATTAATGCATATAAACGGGATTTTATTATAACAAAAGAAGAGCAAAAATAACAGATAATTTCCAGAATCATGTTTTTAAGGTGCAATTAAAAGTGTAAGTCGACGTTTCGTCCCGGACTTGACAGGAGCGGGAAGTCAGCTAAAGAATAATCCTTAAACCTCTTACGTCCTCCCCAATTACACCCGTTTTGTTTTAATAATTTTTGATTCTTTAATATATAGCGGTAATACTATTCATTTAAGAAAAGGAATTCTCCGTGGACACTCAAAGTAATTTCACCAAGTGGTGGGCATTGATTGGAGTAAGTCTTCTATCTTTTACAGGATTTTTAGATTACACCATCGTTGCAACGGCACTGCCATTTATTCAGAAAGAATTAAATGCCTCTGTCTTAGAATTGCAATGGGTCATGAATATTTTTGGCATGATCCTTTGTATGTTTTTGATAGCGGCAGGTCAAGCCGGAGATTTATTTGGACGAAAACGAGTTTTCTTTCTTGGTTTTGCTTTATTCGCGGGTGGAGCACTTGGGGCGGGAGGTTCTCCTTCAATCGAATGGTTAATTTTCTTTCGAGCGCTTCAAGGGTTTGCCGTAGCCATTATATTTACTATTGGCGTTGCCCTATTACCGCAAGCTTTCCCTGAAGAAGAGCAGGCAAAAGCAATAGGAGTATATAGTGCGTTTAATGGTGCTGGGCTCGCAATAGGGCCTTTTTTAGGCGGGGTATTGATTTCTTTTCTAAGCTGGCGCTGGGTATTTTGGATTAACATTCCTATTATTATCATTGGAATATTGATGTGTGCTTTTACACTCAAACCCTCTCCTAAACCAGAGGAGAAGGTTAAATTCGACTGGACAGGATTATTTTTATTAATGGTAGGACTAGGCTCGCTAGTATATGGGATTATCTCTGGAGAGCAATATGGCTGGAATCTTACTTTGACCTGGGCGTCCATTTTAGTAGGAATTATTGGATTATTTTTTCTGATTATTTATGAAAATAAAACCATTCATCCTTTGCTTGACTTAAGTTTGTTTAAAGAGGTTAATCCAATATTGGCCGCCCTAATATGCTGGTCTGCTGGTATTTTAACCTTCATTTTCTTGTTTTTTGACCCACTCTATTTAGGATTAATGCGAAACTTGACGGCATTTTGGGTGGGGTCATTTTTACTTTGCATGCCTGTAGTACAAGTTATTATTTCATTATTTTTTGAAAAATTACTCCATTTATTTGGTGTCTCTCGTCTCATTATTTTTGCATTAGCTGCAGCAGTGATCACAGCAATCCTGCATCTCTTTTTTACCCCCACAATCACTATTTTATTCGTCTTGTTTACTTTTGCTTTAATGGGTTATTCATGGGGAATCGCAAACGTTGGCTCAATCGCTGCAATTACAAGCTCCATTCCTGCTGAAAAAACAGGGAAGGCTATTGGTACAGTATTCACTTTTTGGAATCTAAGCGGGTCTATTGCTTTAGCATTAGGCTCGGTTATTTTTCATTGGCGCGAATCTGCCTCCATTCATTCTTTGTTATACAAAGAAGCATTGGTTTTAACTCCAGAACAACATCAGCAAATCCATTACTTGCTTTCCGATCCTGAGCATGCGAGAGACACATTGACGCAGGTGTTCGGTGCAAATGCAACAGAAATCTATTCCAACTTTATGACAAGTTTCATGAATGGATTTTATTGGGTCTCAGGATTTTCGGCCATTTCTTTATTCATTTTATTTTTGATAGGCTTGCTGGTTACAAGACGTAGACCGTAACTTATAACCCGACAAAACAACGTTTGGATAGACAAAGGATTTATTTTCTACTGGCTAAAAACATCCAGAGGGATAAAAGCACTGTGACAACGAATCCAATATAGCTCACATTCATAGGAAGGACATAACCTGATGCGACTATTTCCCATTTGAAAATTATACGTAATAAGTGAGCAATAGCGACCAACGCAAAAACAAAGCCAGCTACCATCAATGGAATATTTTTATTCATTTTTTCTCCCTAAAAAGTATCCTTGCTTATCCTTCACGTTAACTTTACAGGATTTGAAGTTAATCGTCTCTTCATTCCTAACCCTAGGGAACGTCCCTAGATAGACGTTAGCGTATACAAACTTTGTAAAATTTGATGCATTTCTATGGCACAGTCAGCAGCATCAGCACCTTTATGCCCGTGACTCCCTCCTAAGCGATCCCAAGCTTGAGTTTCATTCTCAGTGGTCAATACACCAAAAATGACCGGAAGATTATAATCCAATGCTATCCTTTGACAGCCATTACTCACTTGTTCACAGACATAGTCATAATGACTGGTTTCACCGCGAATTACTGCACCCAAAGCAATAATAGCCTTCACTTGCCTGCTCATAGCCATGCGCTTGGTGACGATGGGAATCTCGATTGCGCCTGGAACTTCGACAAGAATAATATCCTGCTCCGAAATACCCCGTACTTTAAGCCTCTCAACAGCACCCCGCTGTAATTCTCCAGTAATATCCTGGTTAAAACGACTAACAACAACGCCAATTGGGAATGAGTGCGTTATGTCTTTGGATTCAATCTTTATATGCTTCATAATCCCTCTATTCGATGGTTAGCAAATGGCCAAGTTTATGTTTTTTAGTCTTTAAGTAGTCATGGTTTTCTTTGGTGGGGTGGATCATCAGAGGAATACGTTCCGTCACCCTGAGGCCATATTTTTCCAGCGCTTCCACCTTCTTGGGATTATTGGTTAGCAGCCTCACAGCCTCTATACCCAAGTGCTTTAATATTTGATAAGCCACAGCATAATCACGATTATCAGCCGGAAAACCTAATTTTAAATTAGCATCTACAGTGTCATAACCTTCCTCTTGTAACGCATAGGCTTTCAATTTATTGGCTAACCCGATACCTCGTCCCTCTTGACGTAGATAGATAAGCACCCCGCCTTGATCAGCAAGTTGTTGTAAAGATTGTTTTAACTGAGCTCCACAATCGCACTTACAAGAACCAAATACATCGCCTGTTACACATTCAGAATGAATGCGTACAAGCGGGACCTGATTCGAAATTTTAGGAGGGCGTACTAAAGCAAAATGCTCAAAAGAATCGAGTGCATTTTCAAAAGCTAACATTGCAAAATCACCATAATCATGGATAGGTAGCCTGGTTATTGCAATCTCTTCAACCAATTTTTCATGACGAATACGATAATCGATCAAGTCCCTAATGGTAACCAAAGGAATATCATGTAACTTTGAGAAATTTACTAAATCGTCTCGACGACTCATGGTTCCATTATCATTGATGATCTCACAAATGACTGCAGCAGGAGTAAGACCGGCAAGAGTAATCAAATCAACACTGCCTTCGGTCTGACCCGCACGCTCAAGGACCCCACGTGGCTTGGCGCGCAGCGGAAAAACATGTCCAGGACAGATAATGTCACTTGGTCCACTATTCGGATCAATAGCGACTTTAACCGTATGGGCGCGATCTTTTGCTGAAATTCCTGTGGAAACACCTTTCGCTGCTTCAATCGAGACTGTAAAAGCAGTTCCATAAGGCGAGCGGTTGTGATTTGCCATCATGGGTAACTGCAATTTATCGATAAGTGCTCCGTCCATGGGTAGACAAATAAGTCCACGACCAAATCGAGCCATGAAATTAATGGCTTCAGGAGTAACATGTTGCGCCGCTATCACCAGATCACCTTCGTTTTCACGATTCTCATCATCCATCAAAATGATCATGCGCCCGGCCTTTAATCTATCAATCGCTTGCTCAATGGTTGCGAAAGGACTTGTCATCTTTCAACCTCGTTTTTCAATTGCCCCGCAATCTTGAGCTGATGTGCCACGATACGAGTCAAATAATCAAATTCCACATTCACCGGCTTGCCAACATGCAATTGGCCAAAAGTCGTTTTTGCCAATGTGTGCGGGACCAACATCAATTTGATATTATCATCCGTGACTGCATTAATGGTTAAGCTTATACCATCAAGCGTTATACTTCCTTTTGGTAAAAGGTACATCTTAGCACAAACCACAAAATCGCCTACCACAATTTCCACATATTCATTCAAGGGGGTTATCGACTTTACAATGGCTGTGGTATCGACATGTCCACTCACATAATGACCGCCAAAACGGCTTGACGCTGACATGGCACGCTCAAGATTAACATGATCACCAACATTCAACGCCCCCAAATTGGTTAAAGCCAGCGTTTCTGGAGAAACATCAAAAATCAAATGATCATCATGCTCTGCTAATAAAGTGAGGCAGACGCCATTTACAGCTATACTTTCGCCGGTTTGCAGTTGCGTAAAAGGCGATTTAATCAGCAAGCGATTGGCGATTTCTCCTGCAATATTAGCAACAATCTCGCCTTGTTCTTCAATCAATCCTGTAAACATAAACTCTCCTGCCAATCGAAGCATGCTATGACATTGTCAGCTTTAATTTCCCAGGAAACAGCTTTTTTTTGAGTAAAAATAGCATTGCCATGAAAAGCCTTCGTTGTGTTCTCACCTAAAATCTCAGGAACAAGATAAACATAGGTTCGTTGCACTAATTTCTCTTGATGTAGGGCGGAGAATAAGAGCCCCCCTGCTTCGACCCAGACATCATGATAGCCGAGATGACCTAGATCCTGGATGATTTCTACTAAATCAAGTCGATTATTCTCGGCGGTAACAGCATGATAACTACAATTAGGCTTGGGTTCACGGATAGTATAAGCTTTATCATGATAAATATGACAATGTTTGGCGCTATTGAGAACTTTCGCTGCTTTATCCAGTGTTAGGCGACGATCTAAAATTGCCAACGGTTTACTAACTTCCTGCCCTTGCAAACGAACATTCAATAAAGGATCGTCTTTAAGAACAGTTTTTGCAGTAGTGAGGATAACATCCGTGTGCAAACGATTTTGATGTGTAAATTCAGCACAATCCGAATTCGACAGCTGACACCTTACTCCCCCTTCTCCAGCAATTTTACCGTCGAAAGATTGAGCAATCTTTACCGTAACCCAAGGTTTTTTAGTTAGTGTCCAATAACAATAGCTTTGATAAAAAGCATCAATCTCAGGTAAGGGGAAGTGTAATACGTCTATACCCGCAGATTGCAAGATTTTGGGTGTATCATTGGCAATAACAAGGGGATTGGGGTCACAAAAACCGTAGACGACTTTCGCAATACCATGTTCGATGATTGCTGACACACAAGGTGGCGTTTTTCCCCAATGATTGCAAGGTTCAAGAGTAATATAGAGGGTAACGTCACCAAGTCCTTTGGGAATTTGTTCCAAGAGAAGTTGCTCTGCGTGCGCCGTTCCAGCTCCTCGATGCCAAGCGCGCGCAATAACTTCGCTGTTACGCACTGCAACAGCACCAACACTTGGATTTGGTGCACAAGTACCCCGTCCGAGCCAGGCTTGTTCGAGGGCAGCCAGCATAAAGTAGTTGTGCATAGTTAAATCAGCAATTAAAAATTCAAATATGATAACAAATTATTCAATTTTTGAGTAGACAACGCCAATTCAAAAATTTACCTATCATTCGATCCGTAAGTTTTCTAATTTGACAAACCCAAAAACCGAATTACCGTGGCTTGACCACGGTATCCAGCGATCTTCATAAATTATGGATACCGTGGTCAAGCCACGGTAATTCGATGTTCCAAAAAGCCAGTCAATAAACTTGACGATCGAGTATCAAAAGACTGTGCATTGTCATGCAAACACTCATTTTAGTCCAGATTTTTTTAAAGATATTTCCCATCGCGTCACTCTTTTGCTGTGATATACTAAATCATTCTTGTATTTAAAATATCCATACATGCCATGTCTTTTAACAAATAAGCAGGCTTATGAACCTATTGCATCCTATTAAACGAAAAGGTATTTTTCGCAAGAGCACTTATTGCATTGTGGGCGTTTTTTTCGCTCTTCAAAGTCTTGCTGTTAATACCTTTGCGCTTACCCCTTATTCAACACGTGAACTGGAAGAATTAGAGAAAGAATTTATTCAACTCATTAATCAATCTGACAGTATTGAGCGTAATCCATTAGCAAACCAATACCTTAATCATGTGGGCAAAAGGCTTTCGCGCTTTGCTCATATTCCTATGCCTTATTTCTTTATTGTGAAATCAAACGAGATAAACGCATTCGCAGGACCAGGGGGTTACATTGGTATCAATACACAATTAATTTTGGTCACTGAGAATGAAAGTGAACTTGCTGCCGTTATGGCACATGAAATCGCTCACGTTCGCCTGCATCACTTGTATAACTTAATACAACATGAAAAACAGATGCGTATCCCTCTGCTTGCATCTTTACTGGCGTCGATGGCGCTAGGAGTGGTTAACCCAACATTGGGTGGTAGCGCATTATTGGCTTCAATCAGTGGTTTTGCTCAAGATAACATTAATTTTACGCGAGCGAATGAGAAAGAAGCCGATCGCATTGGCATCGACATGCTTGCAAAAGCTGGCTTTGATCCCAGAGCTATGGCTAGTTTTTTTAAAAAAATGCAAGAAAATACACGCTACTATTACACTGCACATATTCCCGCCATTTTAAGAACACATCCGCTTGATGATGATCGGATTGCTGAAGCCGAAAATCGCATTGATTATCTTGGCAAAAGAAATGTCCAGAGCAATCTCGATTACCGCTTATTTAAAGAGTTAATTCGTGTTTCTGTCGCCAGTAACAGCAAACAATTGCTTGATTATTACCAGTCTCAATGCCACAAAAAAAATAGTGGAGCAGCGTGTCAATATGGCCAGGCATTAGCCCTTCTTCGTGTCAATCAATACCAACAAGCAGCAGCGCGATTAGGCGCTCTCCTTGCGCAAGATCAAGATAATCTGTTTTATCAAATCGCTATGGCCCAAGCTGAAATGGGCAATAAGCAATCTGATGTTGCCTTGAGGAGGCTTCATAATTTACAAGCCAACTATCCTGAGAATTACGCTGCTCTTATGGCTTACGGTCAGGGTTTGTTAACAGCGGGCAAGGCGGAACAAGCAGCCAGTATTTTGTTGAAAGGTTCCAGGCAATTTAAAAAAGATTTAGCCTTATGCGAAACCTTGGCTCAAGCTCAGGCAGCTGCTCACCATAAAAGCTATGCCTATTTTACCGAAGCTCAATGCCAACTTTTACAAGGACGCAAGCGTGAGGCCGTAAGGCAATTAAAGCAAGCCAAATTACTCGCCAAGAATGACCATTACTTGCAAGCCAGAATAAGTGCCATGATTGAAGAGATTAAATTTTTATCTGCGGATTGATGAGATCCTCCCTCACCCCTTGTGGGAAAGGTCGACGCGCGTAGCGCGGCGGGTGAGGGGAGGTAAATTAAACTCTCATTCACTGAATACCAAACCAACCCCCAGTATCACCACCTGCCCAACATTCAATATTTTTGCAAGACTTGATCTTTTGTGAGCATAATTGCTTAAATTTATCCGCAGCGCTAATATCTTGATTAAAATAACCTTCAGGCTGGCAAATACGCTCCTTATATTGGCCTCTCACGCGAATCTGACCCATGACATAAATGGTTGGTGAAACGGAGTACACCCCTTTAGAATGAGAATAGCAAGCGATGTAGCACCCCGGTGCTGCGGTATAGCTATTATCCGTGGGCAATGATACGTCTTTTGCACCCGGATAGGGGTGGTTAATGACAACTCCCTCACCAATAATATAAACGGGAAAAGGCGAAGGCAATAAGCGTGTATCAGGATTCATAGAAGTATTAGGATCTTGAGATGATGCATAAGAGATGAATGAAAAGCCCATTAAAAAGAGCATAAGCGTTTTCATAATGACTCCATCAATAAAGTGCTTCTTTGATTATAGTCTTTTCCTGGCTGAGAATTTTTATGAAAAATGTAGCAATTGATGAATCCAAGATAATTGCGCACACCCAGAAATGGCTGCAATCCTTTGTTATTCAATTTAATCTATGCCCTTTTGCCAAAAGAGAGGTAGAGAGAAAATCCGTAAGAATGCAAGTTAGTCCAGCCCAAAACATACAACAGGCTACAGAAGATTTTTTTTCGGAGATTATGCGCCTAGAGAGCCAACAAGGTATAGAAACGACCCTCCTAATTCTTCCGTATTTATTCAAAGATTTTTTCCATTACCTTGATTTCATTGAATTATGTGAGTTATTTCTGTTAGAGAGGGGATATGAAGGCATTTATCAGATAGCGAGCTTTCATCCTAATTATTGTTTTGCTGAGGAAGCCTTTGACGATGTGTCTCACTATACCAATCGCTCGCCCTATCCGATGATCCATCTTTTAAGAGAAAAAAGCCTGGAGAAGGCGATTAAGTTCTATGGAGCAACAGAGGCCATTCCAGAAAGGAATATTAACACCATGCGTAAACTTGGATTAGTAGAAATAGGAAAAATTCTGGCTAATTGTTTTCAGGAAGAATGATCAAATTAACACTATCCTTTCACTTCGAGCTGAGGAAGTAACATCTCAATTTCTGAAACTTGCTGTGCTGTTTCCGGCGCAAACGGGAAAAAACGACCGTAGAAATAGCGATGAGCGAGTAAACCAACCCCGTAAAAAACGCCAAGCCCCACAATAGCAAGCGCAATGTTTCCTAAAATTTGCATTAACAAACCACCTTCTTCGCGATGATTCTCAAGCTCCCCCCTGTTATCCTGAATTGCTTTTAGACAATTTTTTCTAAAAGTTCCATAGTCCTCAGTGTTTCCGAGAAGATTGGCAAAATGTTTTAGAAGCTGTACATGCAAAGTCCCAGCCGCAATTGCTGCTGCCTTATAGTGCTCCTGCGTCTTACCCTTTTCAGTAAAGAGGCTGGCTTTACTACCCAATTTTTTTAGAAGGTTCAACAATTGACGTTCTTGGTCTCTTAGATCGTATGATTCTATTTCCCAGTATAATTCTCCGACCTCTTCACTCATCTCTTCTGGCTTCAGCATCTCTGGGTGACTTAATTCCTCAAATGCATCTACATTCGTTTGGGAATCTGCAAGCTCCAAGCTTGTAGACACTTGACCCTTAAACGATCGGTTACTCTCAGGTGGAGATGACTGAATTCGACTAATTGACTTGGGAATGCTAACTGAATCTGTAAGTAATGACCCTTGACTAGACTCAACCACCACACGTTTAGGTGGAGACATTTCAAGTTTTAACTGCCTTAATCGGGATACTAGTGCTGCTATTGGCGCCTCAGGATCCTTAGTTTCAAGGTCGGTTAATGGGAAGGTTGCTGCCAGTAACAAGGAGGAGGAGTTGCCAGCCAGAATAAACTTGTCCTGAATACTAAGAGTAGTAGATTCCTCATGTACGAGAAGACCCGTTTGTAAACTCTGAATCTCATCGTAATTCTCTTTGTACTCCTGCTTTTGTATTGCATATGCTAAAAGGCCAGCCATCGTTTTTTCTGTTGGTATTAAATAGAAATGTCCTTCACGAATACTAAGAGCGAGCTCAAAATGGGGCGCTTCATAAGCGATGAGGGGGGCTTTACTTTCATAACCATAAATGGCGTAAGGTAAAAACTTAGCTAAAATTGAATCAACATCGCCATAAGAGATTTTAACCCCTGGCCGCCGAAGATATTCAAGATAATTTGGGTAACCTTCTTCTTCCCAATAACTTCTAAAATACTCGACATCATCAATTTTCCATCTTTCTTCATCGAAGAAGACCTTATTGGCTTCATATACGGGATTAGGTGTATCTCTAAGCTGCTCCAGAAGACTAACCAGGTAACCGCGAGTAGCGCTTAGATTAATGTTAAGCAGTTTTTCTGCGTCCTGAATATCTTTAGGCGCTTCCTTAGACGTTGCTATGCCCTTCTCTTCCAATTTGATTTTTAGCTCTTGAAATGCTTTTTTCACTGCCAGGAGAGACGCTTCTGCAATCTTAAGTGCGGATTCTGCATCAGAAATTTTAATTTGGGGGATGTGCTCGGCAAGAGCAATGCTCTGTTTACCAATAAGTTGCTTAAGCTCTCCAACGAGCCTTGTCAGTTCTTCATCATGAGCCACCAGCGAATTCAATGCACTTAAATGATCATTCATTTCTCCAAGATTACGTTTAAGATCAACAAGTGGTGCTTGCGCATCTTCAAGCGCTGCTTCCCTAAATTTAACAATCAATTTTGAAAACGTGATATGTCGTTCATCACAACCTCTGCTCTCTAGATGAGGAAATTCATAACGAACAGCAAGGCTATGTTTGTTATCCAATTGATTCACAAACCAATGACGAAATAGAATTCCTAAAATTAGCGTTTTTTCAAATAAATACTGCGTAGAGTCAAATTCTTCTGAGTCTGCAAGCTCTCGTTTAGAAGACGAAGTACTTGTCTTAGAGCGCTCATAATCGATAAAAAATTCATGTAAAGCAGCCTCGTCCTTAAGTAGTTCTTTTAACTGCAAAACAAGCTTGGAATCATTCTTGGCGGGACGAAATAAATCCTCAGGTAACCGAATGTTGTTACATAAATAGTGAAGAGCGATGCAATGAAAAAAGCAATTTTCAAAAACTGGTGAAACAGAAATAGCTTCTCTAATTCTTTTGTCTGCTCGATCTTCTATTAGTATGGTTTCTATCTTTTGGGAGCTTAACACGGCAAAACCTGTTCGTAATTACTATCGAGATAATAACAGATTTTTATTAAGGTACTATTAACTTACTATGCGTTTATCCCTGACCGAATTGCCTCAAATTATCTGTTGCCGAAGGATGACGTAAATAAGTCCATAAATTGCTTCGTTGCCTCAATATGGCTGTTGCCGAGCGAGAGGAACAGAAATGGGGCAAGTGAATATGGATTTGTACCTAAAAATACAGCGTATCCGCTATCAACGAGGCAATAGAGCGTTAAAAAAACGCATTCTGGATGAATTTTGCGAGACGCATCATTATCATCGCAAAGCAGCAGCTCGTTTATTAAGACAGTTACCCATTTCTGATAAAAGTCCGAAGAAAGTTGGAAAAAAGAAGACCTATGACCCATCCATATTGCTGGAGCCTTTAAAAAAGATATGGCTTGGCACGGATCAGATGTGTGGTAAACGATTAAAGAGAGCTCTTCCCTTATGGTTACCTCATTATCAAAATCATTATGAGCCTTTAGCGGCGGAGATATCCTCTCAACTGCTAACCATGAGCGCTGCTACAATTGATCGCTTACTCAAGCCTGTTAAAACTCGCTATGGAAAAGGCTTAAGTGGAACAAAGCCTGGAAGTATTCTCAGGAATCAAATTCCAGTCAATACGAATCAGTGGAATACTAACGAAGTGGGTTTTATGGAGGCCGACAGCGTTGCGCATTGTGGAGCATCACTAGCCGGTGATTTTGTTTGGTCTATTACGCTGACGGATATTTTCAGTGGCTGGACAGAAATGCGGGCCACTTGGAATAAAGGAGCTCATGGTGTCTTGGGGGGTATTCAAGACATAGAAAAAAATTTACCTTTTGAAATCAAAGGGTTTGATTGTGATAACGGCTCAGAGTTTCTCAATTGGCATCTCATTCATTATTTTACTGAGCGGGACCCACAAAAAGCGGTTCAATTTACTCGCTCTCGTCCTTATAAAAAAGACGATAATGCACATGTTGAACAAAAGAACTGGACTCATGTGCGTCAACTGTTTGGTTATCATCGTTTTGGTAATCCAAAGCTCGTTGAGCTTATGAATGACTTATATTCTAACGAAGTCTCCTTGTTATTTAATTTTTTCTATCCTTGCATTAAGCTCATTGACAAAGTACGAATTCAATCCCGTGTAATCAAAAAATATGATCAACCCCAAACGCCCTATCAGCGACTGATGACGTCGAATGGTCTTACTCTCGCTCAGAAAACAAAATTACAAGAGACCTTTAATACACTCGACCCGTTTGACTTGCAAAAAAAGATTCAAAAAAAGCTAAAATTAATATTTAGATTAGTGAATATTCAACATGTAAAACAAAGAAAGGCTCTTTAATGAAAGTCTTATTCAATATTGTAAAAAGACAGGAACATAAAGCCTGTGGATATGATGGACGAGTCCTTCGGACCAGCCTGTGCCCTATGGGACGTGTGGACAAAACCATGAATAACAAAAAGACGTTATTCACAGTTATTGCCCACACTCACAGGCTTCTCGCCCACACACCCACCAGGCTCAATAGCAATTATTTTTTAATCGCAACAAAACCTCTCAAAAGCAACACCTATTCTGAGGCAACGACTCAGTATATTTTTTGTCCTTCGGCAACAGGTTCTATTGAGGCAACAGGTGATGCGATGATTTTTTCCGTCCCGTATCTGTAATTATTTTTTCGAAGTGAAAGCACTTTCTTCGTGTTCCTCATTAGAGTGTTCATCTCTTGCTTCTTTCAAGGCAGTTTTGAAATCTCTCTGTTCATTTAGTTTTACCTCTTCATTTAGACCGGGATTTTTCTGTAACTCAATCCGATGAACATCTCCCATATCTATGGGAACAACAAGGCCATCCTTAGAAACCATATAATTTCCTAGATGTAAATCACCTTGTTCATACCCTAACTTAAGCATTTTTTCTCGGATCTTGCTAACCACAATAGTAACTGATAGTTCACCTAGCGTTTGATCAAGATTTTCTAAAGCTTTATTATATAATGCAGTCCGTACTCTAATTTGTTCTAAGTCCCTTCTAATTTGTTCTTGAGTTTTGCCTTTGAAGTCTAGTTTAGGTATTTCAAATTCCTCTTTGGTGGGTATTTTTAATAAACCTTCTGCTGATAATAGCTCATATAATCCTTTCTTATAGTGTTCTGCAGTTACTCCTTCTATTAAAGGCATGATCATCATCCCACGGTTTCCAGACTTATTTGAACTTCCATCCTCAAAGCTAATCGTTCCATTTGCAACTTTGGAACTAGATAAATGTTCGTATTCCTTGCCTAAATCATGCATCACGCTATTCCACATGTTTGATTCTTCTGAGAGATCCACTGTCTCAGAAAACTTTAATGCAAATTTACTACCTTCTTTTGTTTCTATCATATATACAGAACCATTTACTCCATCTCCCAAAGGCTCCCCATCATTTAAAACCTTACATTCCTCTCCTGATTCAAAAACTATACTTTTTGCTTTCATGGAGCCACTTTGGTTAATTTTAATACATAATGTTATATATATATCACCTAGGATAAAATTCAAATTATTAGGATAAATCGAATGCTCTGCACTGAAAAAAAGGAATATTATTGTACAACCTAAGAACACGACATAAGAAGAAACACATTGACTTAAGAAAATAATGCGCATATTATGGTTTCATTGGCAATCTTTTTTACTCTCTTAGGAACTAAAGATGTCTACCGACGACAAACAATTTTTCCTAATTTCTCTTCTTAGCAACCTTCTCCGCTGAGGCGGAGTACTCTATCTATCACAATCCCAATCAAATCTTTAGTCGTTCTTTAAATTAATTTGAAGTGATCATTATGAATAAATCAATCACACGTACTGCTGCTTGGGGAATATGGGTAATTGCCTCCTTGTTTTATGCTTATCAATACATCTTAAGGGTAATGCCCAATATCATGCTGGATAATTTTATTCAGCAATTTCACATTGACACTGCGGTATTTGGGCAATTTTCAGGTGTTTATTACATTGGCTACTCCTTAATGCACCTCCCCATTGGCATTATGCTTGACCGTTTTGGTCCAAGAAAAGTAATGACAACCTGTATCTTGCTAACTGTCTTGGGTCTCTTACCCATTATTTTTGCTGAACATTGGGTCTATCCACTGGTTGGTCGGGTTTTGATAGGTGTGGGTTCATCCGCTGCGATTCTCGGGACATTTAAGATAATACGTATGGGTTTCAAAGAACAATATTTCACCAGGATGCTTAGTTTTTCGGTGACAATAGGTCTAATTGGCGCTATTTATGGCGGTGGACCAGTCAGTTATTTATGTACAATTTGGGATTATAAAGTTGTCGTAGAGATTTTAGCTTTCTTTGGCATCAGTTTGGCTGTCATCACCTATTTTATTGTTCCTGATATCCAAAAGGCTAACCATAGAACAACCATCGTAGCCGATATCAAACAGGTGATCACTAATCGTCAAATTCTCGTTCTATGTTTTTTAGCTGGATTGATGGTTGGTCCGTTGGAAGGCTTTGCCGACGTTTGGGGATCTGCGTTTATAATGCAGGTTTATGGCTTTGATAAAGGGTTAGCCAGTTATTTACCCTCCATGATTTTTATTGGGATGTGTTTTGGAGCCCCTGTCCTAAGTTACGTTGCAGAAAAGACAGGTAATTATTTGGGCGTAATCATTGGTGCCGGTCTATTTATGATGCTTATTTTCATGGCCTTAATTTCCCATGCGTTAACAGCAACAACGATGACATTTGGCTTCATCATTGTAGGCGTTTGCTCAGCTTATCAAATTTTAGCGATCTATAAGGCATCAACCTATGTTCCTGAACATGTCGCGGGCATAACAACAGCAGTCGCTAATATGATTATTATGAGTTTTGGTTATGCTTTCCATACGATCATTGGTTTGATAATTAATAGCTTTGGGGGAACGAAGGTTTCCGGAGCGTTTATCTATGGTTTAGGCATTATCCCGGTTACTTTAGGCTTTGCGGTCATTGGCTTTTTTGGACTCTTTTATCAGGAACGTTTCAGAGTAGCACAAGCATAATTATGATGAATGGCTTTGATTTATGCCGTTAAGACTATCCTGAGCATAGCGAAAGATCTTCTAAAATTCAGGAGATCCCTCGCTACGCTCGGGATGCCAAGGGTTCTTTGCACTATGTATAAAGATACAGGCCTGCAGGATAACGTAAGCATTGATTAATGTTTTGTAGCTCTTATATCGCTAGCCAGTGTCAATAAATGCCTTTCAAAAATTTGAAAAGCCTGTTGCATATAATCCAGTGCTCTGTGACCATTTTGGATCAATATATTTACATTTTTGTCCAAAAGGTCCTCTGGAGTTTTTAATTGTGGCAGTTCGTCAGGTTTTATATATGCCAGTTTTTGAAACGTTTTAACATTAAGTTCCATTATTTCTTGAAAAGGTTTTTGTAATTCATTGAAACTATCCTTTAATCCCTCCCAATAATCTCGTTGCATAACATTTCTCCTAATGTTGCAGTGCACAATAAAGCTTAGGTCTTCTTTTTTCGTTTGTCAAACGGTGCAATATTATCGATTGATAAACCAGAGAATAACTATAATCAGTGCACTGATTATAATGCACGTTGTAATCGGGAAATAAAAGGTAAAATTCCCTTTCTCAATCACGATATCCCCTGGCAGACGACCCAAACCCAATCGTTTAATCCAGGGCCATGATAATCCAAGAATGATTAAAATTATCCCTAAGATAACCAGCAATTTTTGCATTAATAACTCCTGTGTTCATTGCCGCGCTTCTCTGCACCTAAGTCAATATTTGAATATATAATAAACCATCTGCTCAAATTTGAGCTATAGTATCCTATACAACACCAATAAGAACAAAGATTATCAAGGAGATACTATGAAGAAAAAGCTGCTATTGCTTTTAGCAGTAACTTCGACTTGTTTCTCTCTGCCCGTGCCGGAGCGTTTGCAATCCCAAAGGATAGGGAATAATAATTTGCTTGCCCAGCTCATGTCGATGGCAACTCCTCAACAACAGTACTCTAAAATTCCTATGCTTGCCTTAAATGAAATTGAGCAGATGCTACGCAAGCAAGCCCCTACACTGAATACTGTGGTGATTAATAAAGTATTAACCACTCTAAAGTGTGGACAAGAATATCATGTGAACCACAATGAGATCTTGACCATCATTGATTATTCGTTACCCTCAAGTGAGAAAAGGCTTTGGATATTTGATTTACGTGAAAAAAAATTGCTTTTCCATACCTATGTGTCTCACGGAATTAGGTCTGGCACCTTATTAACTAAATATTTTTCCAATAAAAACAATAGCAAAGCAAGCAGCATGGGAGTTTATACAACCAACCAGTCTTACTATGGACGTGATGGCCTATCCTTGCGGCTGGATGGCCTGGATCCAGGTTTCAATGATAACGCTTCTAGCCGAGCGATTGTTATGCACGGTGGCTGGTATATGGCAGAGCCTTTTATAAAACGCTATGGTAGGCCTGGTCGCAGCTGGGGATGCCCTGCTGTTCCCTTGGAACTCACAGGACCGATTATTAATACGATAAAAAATAAATCGCTATTCGTAATTTATTACCCTAGTGATAATTGGTTTATGAAATCAAAATTTCTAAACTGCGAGAATTTTTCATCCACGCAAATCCCCCCTGTCTTGGAGACAGATACCAATCCTCCTGAGAATGAGGGGCGAGAAGGAATTCTTTTTGCAGATATGAACAAAAACAGTCACAGGGAAGAACATGAACCCATTGTGGTCGTGACGGCTGACAGTTACGAACGCCTCTTCCATACGAAAGCGCCTTTGGAACGGATGCTGAGACGCCAAATCAATAATGTTGAGTACATCGCCTTAAGCGAGGCGGAATTTTACAACATCATGGTTCGCAATAACCATAATTTCAACATCTCAGAAAAGTGGAATGAAATTTATTTTGTCGTCCCGGATGTGCAATTAGAACGCGGTTACTACAGAACCCATATGAGAATTGTCCCGCTAGGGAAAATACAAGAAGTAAAACCGAATACAGGATCTTCTGGCAACACTGAAGAGGGCTATCTTATCCAGTTTGAAGCAAGACCCGTTATTACTCTTAAATCAACGAGTGAATTCATCCGTTGGCTAGGACTTTAGTATTAATGTACGTCTTCCTGGACTATTTTTTTGTAATCTTTCACGGAAGCCTAGCCTTGTTCAACCTCACAGGCTGGAGCTGGAAAAAGTCCCGTCGCCTTCATCTCTACACCATCAGTTTGACTGGTTTGGCCTTGGAGTTTTTTATGGCCGGGGATACTGTCCCTATACCGACTGGCATTGGGAGGTAAAACGAGAGCTTGGTGAACGGACTCTACCACCTCCTACATCAAATATTGTGCAGACCATCTAACCGGAATGCATTGGGATCCGTTTGTTATAAACGTTATAACAGCATTCCTGGGAATTTCAGTGCTTTTAATCTCCTGTTGGTTAAACTGGAAGGACTGGAAGAAAGCCAAATATAAATAAAAATTTGATAGGTTTTTTGAAATGAATGCGGTCTCATAATCACTTGCACTGGTCTTTAATATAGCTTCACCCTCTACGATGATTTGCCCATGCTCTAAGTGCAGCATGCAAACAGCAATTTTTTTTAACTCTTGCAGATCGAGCCATTTTCTCGTGCTGGTATCCGTTAAAAAAATTAAGTGTCCATCTGCAGTTAAATCGTATAAATCCATGGTTCTAATATGAGTGCCTCTACAAGAAACAGTTGTAACCTGGCAAAACAACTTATTTTCTGGAAAAGAGAACCAAGCCTGTAAGCATTTTTTAATGTATTGCATAGACATCAATTAATAACCCCTAATACTCATGCTTTTCGATACTGGGATCAAAATCAGATCACTGATTCTACTCCCTATCGACCTATTGGGAACAAAAAAAGGATACGGTTGCTGATAACCTTGATCGTAGGGAGTATCATGCTCAAGTTTATCAACTTTTAGAGCTAGCTCTTTTGTATGCAGTTGATACAGGTACCGGTGAAACGATTTAATCTGACTAGACGCTTGTTGCAACTCATGGCGATTACTTGCCAGCTCAATGGCATTTACTGACATGATAGTAGCAAAAGCAAGAGCAACCACTATAGTCGCCCAACCAAGTAAAGGAACAGCAGCAAAGCCAGCTAAAAGTCCAAGCCCTCCCAGTAAACCCATGAAACCTGCCATGCAACCCGCAATAGCACCAAATGTACCTACGGCACTTAAGAACATAATTTGTAGCATTTTCTTCCTAGACAACAGATTCGTTGGTTCAGTACAAATTAATTTGGTTATCAAGGAATCTACTATGGGGATCACATCGGGAAGGACTGTTTTATTCATTAGACAGGAAAATTTGGCCGACATAAATTCTTCAAATGTTTTTCCCGAGCGGTGTGATGATAATGCCTCAAACAAAGCTAGTAATAATTGTTTATGTTCACTGGCTTGCAGATCCTTCTGCAGTTTTTTTCTAACAAACAATATAGCCTCTTCAGTGGATACATGATGATCATTAATACTCAACAAATAGTCGCTAACAATATTTTGCAAATAAAGATAAAGAATTGTATTTAACTTATCCTTTTGTCGCCCCAATTTTTGCGTATTAGCAAGTGCTTCTGCCTTTGCATTTTCATGAGCTAAATAAAAAGTCGCTCCACTAACGACGCAAAATAAAATACCAGCTACAGAGCCTACGATTAGAACCGTTGTACTGCCAGCAACCAGTCCAAGAGTTGAGGAAAGGATACCAAAAAAAGGCCAGGCAACTCCGGCTCCTGTGCCAATACCATCAAAGGAAGATTTAAGAAATGACATCGTTTTTAATCTTAGTTATTTGTTGTGTAATACTTACTCTCAAATTTTATTCTATCTTATAAAAACACTAAAATAGTGTTTCTAACATCGTAGCCTCGTAAGATTTAAGTTCAGAAGCTGTTTTTATGCGCTCGATCAAATCGGGATTAGCTATAAAAGGTCTTCCTAAAGCAACCAGGTCGAATTTGTTCTCCAAAATCTGTTGATTTGCCTGCTGCACTATGTACCCACCGCTAGCAATTAACTTTCCCCCAAAATGGATACGCATAAACTCCGTCATAGTTTTATTACCTAATTCTGGGAAGAGAGCAGTATCATCGAAATTGCCCGTATGGAGATAGGCAATTTTCTTTTCAGTTAACTGTCTCAGCAAATATTGAAATACGTTTGCATCTCGCGTATCACCAACAATTTCATTCAAATACGTCCCTGGAGAAAGCCGCAGCCCCACTCGTTGATTACCAATTTCTGCTATACACGCCTCAACAACTTCCAAAGCAAATCGTGCAAGGTTTTTTGGCTCTAAACCATAAACATCATTACGTTTGTTGGTGTGGTAGTGTAAGAATTGATCAATTAAATAACCATTTGCACCATGGATTTCAATACCATCAAATCCAGCCTCCATTGCTCGTGCTGCAGCCTGCGCATATTTATTAATCAGCGTTTTAATTTCATCAATTGAGAGCGCACGTGATTTACCGTAATAGAGACCTTCTATTCTGTGAATTTTTCCAGCCATGACCGTTTCAGAAGGTGAAACGGGCAAAGCGCCATCTAAAAAGACAGGATGAGAAACTCGACCCACATGCCAAATTTGCAAGAAAATCTTGCCCTTTTTCTCATGCACAGCATGAGTTACTCTTTTCCATCCATCTACATGCTGTCGCGTGTAAATGCCGGGTGTGTTGCTGTAGCCTCGACCATCCGGGCTAATGACGGCTCCCTCTGTGATGATTAACCCCGCGTCTGCTCGTCTTGCATAATAATTTACCATCTCCTGCGTAGGGCTAAAATCATCATTCGCCATATTTCTTGTCATAGGTGCCATAACAATTCGGTTTTTTAGGCGAATCGTTTCATTAAGTTGAAAGGGTTGCAAAATCAAGTTTGAGTCAAACATAGCTTTTCTCCCTAGTCATTTCTATATATCGCAAATTATCGATATAATAAATTAAAAATTTTTACATTTTTGCCTTAAACGCTTTAAAGAACTCTTCAATAAATGGTTGATTCAATTTGCAATAAGTCCACTGCCCACGACGCTCCATGGTAATAAGACCCGCTTGATGCAACTGGGATAAATAGGCAGATATCGTCGATTGCGATAAGCCAGATTTTTTTTCAATTAAACCCACGCACACACCGTCTAAACTAACGTCACAATGCGATGAACTAAAGTGTTTACCTGGCTCTTTGAGCCATTCAATAATTTGCAGTCGCCTTTCATTAGAAAGGGCTTTTAATACAAGCACAAGATTCATATTTTTATTATATCGAAATTTTGCGATATGTCAATTAACACAGGAATACCTAAGGGTGGCTATTAAATAAAATCACATCATGAAGGTCTATAATAATAATTATTATATCCCTTGAAGAATGCAGTAATGAAGATAGATGACTTCGAAAAGGAAATCAGAGATATTGCTAAATTTGGTTTGCAAACGACTAAGCAGGTTATAGAGTTTTTTCACACAAAGGTCGGTGAAGCGCTTCTTGAGACATTTCGTGAGGAAAGAATTAAAGAAGAAGAAATGAGAGAAGCAATGTTCTTACAAGCACAAGAAGAACAAGAAGAACTTGCCATGTTACTGAGTGAAATGGCGGCAGAGAAAGAAGAGAAAGAGAAAGAGTTAATGCTTCGAGGTCAAGACGAGCCCCCTCCTCCCCCCAAAGCTCAAGAAGAACCCACGAAGGAAAAAGACAAAGCCAAAATCGGCAGATTTGATCACGAAATAGATTATTTAAACAGTCAGCTAGAGGATGTTAAACAAGAGATCACAAAAGCAACCGAAAAATACGAGAACTATGATAAAAATCTGAAAAATGTGGACGATACTATTTCCAAATTAGAATCAGAAACAAAAAATGGCACTCGTGAAGATAAAATTAAAGCGATAGAGGACGAAATCTCCAAGTTAGAGGGAACAAAAGAAGAAAGGGATGAAAAAGCTCAAGCCATTTTTAAATTGATAGACGATGGTTTAAAATTGGGAGGACAGGAAGGGGAGGAGATGGTAGCCCAAGCTAAAAAAGAGCTCGAAGAGTTAAATGCCAAAAACCTGCAGATTGGAACCTTAAAAGACATGTTAGCTGTCACCAAAGGTGACAAGATAATGTACAAAAGTAATGGTGAGACAACGACTTCTTTTCAAGAAGCTGATTTTGTCGTCCCCAAAGATAAACAACTCGTGAAAGAAGGTGAGGAGTTCTACCTTCTTAATCAAGGTGAAAAACTATCCGATGAAAATAGAACGACTGCCAAACAAGACTTCGACAATGCCAAAGGGGAAATGTCCAGTGTTAAAAACCTGGTGAGTAGTAACCGTTCCATCGAAATGGGTGAATTAGATCAAAAAGTAAAAAATCTATCAGACAGGATTACACAACTCCAAACAGAGAAATCTCAAGAAGATAAAAGGACTACGCAGACAGGACCAATGATGAGTTCTTTATCAGACACTACAAACCAATCTTCTAATGACCTAAAGGTTGGTGGCACCGGCCAACAAAAAACGACTTCAACACAAACTCCTAGCAGCTCAGAAACAGAATCGTTCAAAATTTAATCACCGTATCTTCCTCATACTATGTCGTATTTTTCGAGAATGTTTACCGAACTGTGTCATTCCCGCGAAGGCGGTAATCCATCTGACCGTCAAAGGTGAAGTAGCTAGTTGATAAAATGGATTCCTGCCTTCGCGAGAATGACAACAAACAAATCAAAGAAGATATTATTGATCTCAATTGTTGTACGAAAAATACACCAGGACTCCTAAGCACCCACGCGGGAATGACACAGTTAGAGCAATCTCTAGCCGCAAGTAATCTAAACCATTTTGCTTAACTACATCTTTTTCATCTTGAATGGTCTGGACCTCAGTCACTTTACCATCTGAATAACTCTGGATTTCGAATTGCTGCGAGCATAGTAGACCTCTTCTAACTTGTAAACTCTTCCGAACTCGGAGGATTAGCAGACCATAACATTTTTACTTTAAAATTACCGTGACTCGGATCAGCCGATATCGCCAAACTGCCATCTTCCAATGTTTTAAGACAGAAGGTAATTTTTAACTCCTTCGGTTTCTTCTTTGCGGGTATTTTATCGACCGAGTCAACAAAGGATCGAATAACTTCCGGTAGCACCGCTAATGAGTCTTTGAAATTACCGCCCGTTCCTCCGCTACTCCCTTCTTCGACCTCAATAAGAATAGACGTATTGCTACCAGCAAATGACTTATATTTAGGCATTGTCGTTATCATCCTCCGTTGTGTCAGACTCCAGATCCGGCAGTTCCATATCAGTTTGCAACCACACGAGCGTGGTTGGAACCTTGTACATCCAAGCTTCGGGATCATCAGGTGCAATGACAATATCTTCATGAATATCGCCGATCATGGTTTCATTTTGTAATTCAGCAACATAATCTTTATAGAGTTTAAATTCAGCATCGGTATTATCTTCTACGCCTGGAGCCACAAGCGTTCCCGCTGGATCAGGAGGATCAAATTGTGGCATCTCTCCGCTTGGCATTTTGCCAGTAAGCTGATGGAACAGAACGGCTTTGGTTGCCTCAAGACGCACCGGGACTAGCACTCGGGCAGCACCTGCACGTAAAAAATCAGCAAACAAAGGATCATTGTCTTTCAGAGGATAAGTATCCAACCAATGTTTTTTTCGTCCCCAGTAATAAGGATAAAACTCATAAGTCATGTTCTTCCAATCAAACGATTGCTCTAAAAACTGAATTTCAGGACTCATTTCCAGGGCATTATCGACATGGATTTCCGGATAATTGTTCGGCGGGTTGGCATTGGTATCATGGGTTATTCCAGGTACAGCGTTGTATTTAAAACCCGTCCAGAGCGTAATGCAGCCTTTCTTTAATTCCTCCCGCTCAATCGTGCGATTAAGTAGGGGATTGTTACCCCCAATTTCCACCCCTTCCTGAATTTGCGCGGCCGCAAGACGTTCTTCATATTCGAGCAATTTTTTATTGTAGGCCGCCATGATCGTTTGAAACGTTTTAAGTCGCCATTCATCCTCATATTCCTGAGTTAGTTTGCAAATGATCGCGATGCTTATCATAAGAGAACGAATACCATGCCCCCGAGCCCCAATGGGAAACATGCCACTAATTGCTGGAACATCAAAGCCGTTTGACGTGGAATCTTCGCTATCACGGCTAAGAACATCCACAGAACGATGGATCGAAAAACGATAGCCTTCTTCACTTCCCCCAAATGTATAATAGTAGCCACCATGACTATGATAAACGTAACCCGGTGGAATCTCTAACTCACTGTCTGTAAACGCCCAATGTTCATTCGCTTGTAATTCTCGCCCAATAACTCTCGAAGCAATGATTTCTTGTCTAGGTGGTGGCGTAATATTATCAGCCCCATAGGATTGGGCTAAACCAAGATAATTGGTGCGAGTAATATGATGTGGTGCCAAAGGCTCATTCGTCGCAGGATCCACGGGGGTTAATGGCTCCTCAGGTAAAACTTCATTATCAAGCGTGTACTGGCGTGAAAAAATATAGAACGCAGCCGGTTCTGGGATAAAAAACTCATAATACAAACGCTTACCGTAATCAACCACTTTGGCACGATAATATTTATCAACCCAACGGTAAATACCACTTTTATTCTCACCATCCGTGTTGTCAAAAGTGATATCTGATTCAGTTTTGGAGTTGCTCGTGGAAAATTGGGTTGAAACTCCGAGCTGTACAGGCCCGAACCCAACCGAAACTTCGGCACCTATTTGGAAACGTGTTTCAGATTGAATAGTTTTTTGCGTCTCCTGTTGCATCTCGAATCGTTCTGTCGTTTGCAGATCACGCTTACTCTCTTCCGTGCGTTCAAATTCGGCGGTGACAATTTCCTCGATTTGTTGTAAACGACGATGGTGACGACCACGACTTTCTGTAGCCATCACATTCTCGATATGAGCCACTTCACCAGCGGCATAACGAACAAGCATTTGCTTAACAACTTTTAAATCGCCGATACCAATGGGTTTAATCTTTGGCTTCGTCATACATCCTTCCTACTTACGATGACGGGCACACCCCTGACTATCGTTACCCGTTTTGTACGCTGCAATTGAAATATTTCGCTTTCCAACTTGGCTTCCTGGTTTTCCAAGAGGGCATCGAGTTCTGTTGCGTCATGCAAATCCAAAGAGATACCCAAACGATCTAAGGCATTTGCCGCGTCGCTGCCAATTTCTTTGGCTGTTAGCATCCATAACGCTCTTCGCCGACTTTTTGATCCTCCTGAGTCAGGAATAGTTTTTCTTCCTTGGTTCTCTTCTTGAGCTTTCCTTGCATCCTCAGCTAGTTTTGCATGAAATACCTTGATAATTTGCGCCCGAGTTGTTTGCAATTGGGCTATGGCTTTCCTGGTCTCAGCAATTTTCTTGCGAGCCGCTTCTGAAGTATCACTGTCTTCAGTATCAGGCAAAGGCTCTGTGTCTACTGTTTTAACGGCCCGTACTAATTGGTTGGGCGTGACCAAAGACCAACTGCTGAAGTCCTTTATTAATTCTTTGAAATCATCTTGAGCCACCAAACGTTCTAAAAAATGCCAGAATCTAAGCCAGAATTCGAGCACAGGACGATCTTGAGGTCGACGATCGAGCAAAGCAATGTTGCTGTAGTAGCTATGCCATAATGATTCTTTAAGTCGCTTAAACACATCACTGGCCACGAAATTTTCCAGTGACGTAATATTTGGATCAATTTGTTGCAAGAAGGGGGTAAAAAAGGATGTAAACTGTGCTTCGTTTTCAGACATTTTCAAAATACGCTGGATTTCTGCCTGATGAACTAAAAAAAGTTGCCACCTGGGAGACCGTAAAACATAAGCGGAGGAATCCATAAAATCATTGGATATTTTTCGGCGAGCATCCTCTAAAGAGACATTGTCCGTGATGAGTTTTGTTATTCGATTCACCCAGTCTCGGCCACCATCAAAACGAATTGTCCGACCAGATGTGGATTCCTCAATTTGCGGATCTCGAATGGCCACGAATTTAAATAAAATTTCCGTTTTCTTCATCCTGGTATTAGTCCCATCCTGAGACTTTATAGTCCATAATATGTCAGTATAGTTCGCAAAAGGGATTTTTCAAAAAGACAAGGATAAGTCGATGAGTGCATACGAAAATTTCTCTGCTGAGATTAGCAAGATAAAAATCAAGCTCATTTTTACCTATATTTTAAGCGGAAAAAAGCTGGTTATTGAGATGACTGATTTGCGTGGTGCAAACGCCAAAGGGAGAATGCCAGCTTACTATCAATATCTTGAACCCATCTCTGGTCGTGTTTATGCAATATTCAAATTGATCGCTGGTCCAGGTATCAGCATTACTCTCAATGGTTATCCACCGGAACCTTATGAACCCAATGCGTTTTATCCCTTGGTTGAGATTATCCGCGTGCAAGACCCTGAGCTCGTACCGACGATTGGTACTGATTTCAATACCCAACAACTGCTTGGTGAATTTCAAGTCAATCCTCCAGAGCCTCCACAAGGCAAAAATGTTGGTGACTTGAGAAAATGGTATCTTTATTCCCTGCCCCCTACCGATTTTTTTACGCTCTCACCAATCAATAATGGTATTATTATCCGTCATCACCAATCAAAACAAGATTTGATCATTACTGTCCCTCGTCATTCTGGGGACAAGGAATTTTTAGAATTATTAACTCAGGTCGACAAACTGCATTCCGATGCGCAATTTGCCTTTCAGATTAATGCAGGCGGAGGTATAGGAGCAAAACGAGAGAATAAATTTAACAACCTCCCTATTCTCGAAATAGTGAAAACACCAGCTGTTAAAATTGAGTTGGCACGAGAACCGATTCAATATACTCCTGGCAATGTGCTACTAGGCGGTAAAAAAACATCAACGAGGGATATATTTTTTGAAATTTATGAAACAGACAAAATAGCCAATGTACCCTCTCAAGGTAAGCCTTTTAATGAGATCAAATCCTATTGGCAACGCCTCGACCCAAAAACAATCCCGATCATTCAACCCATAATACTCAGCCCCGAGTTAACTGCACTCGATCTCGCCGTTCGGTTTGTACCCGCGTTAGGCGATGTCGTTGATATCGCCGAATTTGTTAAGGGTTGGTATAGTGGTCGTGATCTTTATGGACGCAAATTATCAAGTACAGAGATTGCCATTCTTGGCATAGGTGCCCTGCTACCGTTTGCAGCAAGCGGGACCGCTCGTAGTGTATCAGCACTAAGGCGTTCTTTTGGGCGAAGAGCAGAAAAAGCAGCTGCCTTAATCGACAAGATAAAAAAGGGCGGAATAAATGCTGAAGATGCAAAACTTATTCGCGAAGCTGAAAAGAGGATAAAAAAAGGACTGACCGCCACAGCACAACAAGTTGAGGAACTCAGCAGAATCTATAAAAAAATAAAAAGTGCCCCCCCCACCATTGATCAATTGCTCAATGTGGACGGCACGGGATTTATGCACACAGAGCTGCAAGAGGCTTACCGTGCTTATGTCAAAAATAGAACGAACCCTGCAAGCCCTCGTGATTGGGCAATGGGTAAAACCCGTAATCCCGAAGCAACAAAGCTGCTTAAGGCCTTTTTGGGCAGCGATTACATCAGACGTGCCAAATACAAGCTTAGGCAACCCCAACAACTGATCAATAACTTCGAGGTCCCCCGTCCGATGGATTTATCCGATGATGAAGCCATGCAATTGCTAGCGCAATTCTTTAAGCAACCTAAAAACCTTAGCCAACGACTTGAAGATTTCTTTCCAACGACTTTTGCTGGCATCAATCCCAAAGATGTATTGGAAATATATCGTCTTCGTACAGCCACAGTAACTCAGGGTATGTTTAATGTCTTGAAGGGCAATCTTGCGGAGATTCTCTCAAAAGAAATCAAACTAAGGCATCTTGATGAGATTCGTAAAACCATTCCCAATGCCAAGCTGATTAGCGGTCTTAAGATCCAGTTAATGGAAAAAGGCAAACTCAACCCAGCAAAATTATTTGCTGACGATGTCATTGCCGTCATTGAAAAAGGTAATTTAAGAATTCTCAAATTGTATGAAGTGAAATCCGGTTATCGTGGTGGCCGAGAAGCTACAGAACAAATCTTCGACTGGATAGAAGGACGCCTGCCTCATGCCGAAGGCAGTAGATTGCTTCTGCCTGATGGTCAGCATTTCACTTATGACCCAAGAAGCCGTGCCAAAGACCGTGTGATTGGACTTAATAATGCACCACGCTGCATCATAACCGCGAAAGGCGCTTCACATTTAGGTGTTGATTCCAGCATGCAAGTCGTGGCAAGAACAGAACGTATCGAACTTGACATAACATCAGCGCAAATGGAAGAGAAGTTAAAAAAACAGTTTTTCAGCGAATACCTGGAGGAGGTGGGGCGTAAAAAGCAGTTAGCTGAATTCAGCAGTGAGTTTATGGATGAATTGGCCAGCAGAAAAATAAGGGTGGATTTTAGCAATGAATTTTATCAGCAACTGGCACGCAAAAAATCGGCTGATGTTATATTAGACATCATCCCTCCCCCGCAAGTGGAATACCTTGAAAACGTGACCTCGCCACAGCTTGATTACCTTGTTGCAGAAATTTTCAGCAAGGTCACGATAAAATAGCGTCAACATGACGAACCAGGGAACGTCCCTAAACACTATTAATCAATTGACCTCCTGATAACCCGCCATCAATGATCAATTCACTAGCAGCATGAAGCACGATTCATCAGAGGCGAGATAGACGATAGCGTGAGCGACATCTTCTGGTTGGCCCATGTGACCAATGGGTTGAATGCTATCGTGCCTTTGGCGAAACTCCTCATAACCCAGCGCAGATTTACGAGCCACCTCTTCAAGCAAAGGCGTCCAGATATAGCCTGAATGAATTGAATTCACGCGAATTTTATCTTTCGCATAAAGCATAATAACCACCTTATTGCGAAGTCTATTCATAGTAATACATCCCGACTTATCTATCAAAAGCTAAATAGATAGGAAATCAAAAGATGCATAATACAGCTTATCAAATGACATTGACATGAATTGCAATTTTACCTGGATCCGTTCGGCTCCCCTCTTCCACAGAAACAGGCTCCATTGCATTTCCATTTGTGGCACCATTCATAGTAACTGAATTCGGCTGGGGAAGTGGATTTCCAGGCTGTCCTTCAGGGCTAATTTTACCACCAAGTCCTCGTCCTAATGTAGTTAACGAACCTTGATAATCTTCTTGTGGCAGAGGGGTAGCAGAAGTCGCTACTTTTACTCCCTTCGTAATACCCGTATATACGCCATCAATCTCACCTGTTTCTTGATTAACTACAAGCGTATAGGGTGGGCTAAATAATCCCGGAGAAACGTTATCTTTGATTGACTGTATCGTATACACACTTCGGGTTTCACCATAATCGAAATCTGACTCATTGCCAAAGGTCGCTTCAAAAAATGCTTTAAAGTTTTTCCCATGTCCAATTAACCAAAGATCATTGTTGCCTGCAGTATGGATAAGTCGATTAGTTTTCTCTATTTTTTGCTGTCCAGTTAATGTTACATCTCGACAAGCGTCTTCATTTTTAGACTCATCAGTAATACCATGACCAGCTATTGCTAAGATATCAATCGCCTCATCTCTCTTCTTTTTGAGATTATCGAAATCTGATTGGCTATAAAATAAAGTTGATAGCCAAAATAGAATTTTTTGTAATGGAGAAGTAAAAAAAGAAGTATCTTTGCGCATTTGGATTAGTTGATCATAACTTCTAATATCAGACCCTGATGGCGCATTCGTATTTTCAGATAAGGCCGGATCAATAGAAAGATTGGCTTGTAAATTTTTGGGGATAATTTTTGCAGCTGTTTGCAAAGCTCGGATCATTGGAGAAATCACAATCGTTGGAGCCTGTGCGTTAGATAATAGCTTAGACGTGCTTTGGTCAGTCTTACCCATGTGTTGTAATGCAGACTCTTCTACAGTCGAATTGGGTGCTAAACCATAGTTTTTTTGGTTATTTGAACATAATCCATGTCGTGTAAATAGTACGTGTCTAATAATTGGAGTACCTTGGGCTTCAAGGTATTTTTGATCAGCTTCTTTGATTTGAGCCAATATAATATTTTTTTCTTTAATATCTCCCTTCGCTTGATCTAACTCAGCTATAAGATCTCGGATTATATTTAGGTAGAGTTCTTTGTTATTATCATTAGGAGACTCTCCTTTGTTCACTTGCTTAAACTGACCCAACTTATCTTTGAATTGATTTTGCTGCATACTTAACCGTACTCCAACAACTTTAGATTATATAATAAGCTATTTGTCTTAAAGCAATATTAAGGGGAGTAAAACTTGACGTGGCTCCGAATTGCCTCAAATTATCTGTTGCCGAAGGATGACGTAAATAAGTCCATAAATTGCTTCGTTGCCTCAATATGGCTGTTGCCGAGCGAGAGGAACAGAAATGGGGCAAGTGAATATGGATTTGTATCTAAAAATACAGCGTATCCGCTATCAACGAGGCAATAGAGCGTTAAAAAAACGCATTCTGGATGAATTTTGCGAGACGCATCATTATCATCGCAAAGCAGCAGCTCGTTTATTAAGACAGTTACCCATTTCTGATAAAAGTCCGAAGAAAGTTGGAAAAAAGAAGACCTATGACCCATCCATATTGCTGGAGCCTTTAAAAAAGATATGGCTTGGCACGGATCAGATGTGTGGTAAACGATTAAAGAGAGCTCTTCCCTTATGGTTACCTCATTATCAAAATCATTATGAGCCTTTAGCGGCGGAGATATCCTCTCAACTGCTAACCATGAGCGCTGCTACAATTGATCGCTTACTCAAGCCTGTTAAAACTCGCTATGGAAAAGGCTTAAGTGGAACAAAGCCTGGAAGTATTCTCAGGAATCAAATTCCAGTCAATACGAATCAGTGGAATACTAACGAAGTGGGTTTTATGGAGGCCGACAGCGTTGCGCATTGTGGAGCATCACTAGCCGGTGATTTTGTTTGGTCTATTACGCTGACGGATATTTTCAGTGGCTGGACAGAAATGCGGGCCACTTGGAATAAAGGAGCTCATGGTGTCTTGGGGGGTATTCAAGACATAGAAAAAAATTTACCTTTTGAAATCAAAGGGTTTGATTGTGATAACGGCTCAGAGTTTCTCAATTGGCATCTCATTCATTATTTTACTGAGCGGGACCCACAAAAAGCGGTTCAATTTACTCGCTCTCGTCCTTATAAAAAAGACGATAATGCACATGTTGAACAAAAGAACTGGACTCATGTGCGTCAACTGTTTGGTTATCATCGTTTTGGTAATCCAAAGCTCGTTGAGCTTATGAATGACTTATATTCTAACGAAGTCTCCTTGTTATTTAATTTTTTCTATCCTTGCATTAAGCTCATTGACAAAGTACGAATTCAATCCCGTGTAATCAAAAAATATGATCAACCCCAAACGCCCTATCAGCGACTGATGACGTCGAATGGTCTTACTCTCGCTCAGAAAACAAAATTACAAGAGACCTTTAATACACTCGACCCGTTTGACTTGCAAAAAAAGATTCAAAAAAAGCTAAAATTAATATTTAGATTAGTGAATATTCAACATGTAAAACAAAGAAAGGCTCTTTAATGAAAGTCTTATTCAATATTGTAAAAAGACAGGAACATAAAGCCTGTGGATATGATGGACGAGTCCTTCGGACCAGCCTGTGCCCTATGGGACGTGTGGACAAAACCATGAATAACAAAAAGACGTTATTCACAGTTATTGCCCACACTCACAGGCTTCTCGCCCACACACCCACCAGGCTCAATAGCAATTATTTTTTAATCGCAACAAAACCTCTCAAAAGCAACACCTATTCTGAGGCAACGACTCAGTATATTTTTTGTCCTTCGGCAACAGGTTCTATTGAGGCAACAGGGGCTCTTTAATGACAAACATTCCTTTTAATCTTTATCCAGTAATCCTCTAGGTTTTCTCTACCTATCATTACAAATTACGCACTTTGTGATTTACTTTTATCCATAATGGATATAAAATATCACACCTCGCATTCTTTCTTAGACATGGAAAGTTCTTTATGTACGAAAAAATGATTGAAGAAGAATTCTCGCTTCAACACCCCGGCAATCATTTTAAATTGGATCATCTCGCTCCAGCATTTTTCTCTAGGCAAATGAATATAAGCATTGATGTTTTAGTAAACCTCTTTGCGAAATGGCATGCAGCGCTCAGTGGATTTCTCAACAAACACTTCACCGCTTTCGATGCCCTGGTTGGCGAAAATGCTTGCCATATTCGCGCCGCTTATTTGATTGAACTTAACAAAAAAATGAAGAATGCTTCTCTCAAAACAGCTATTGAAACAGTCATTGAAGAATTACAGCTGCTAATAACGCTCCTGCCGACAGTAGTGCTCACTCATGACGACACCCAGCATCCCATTAAAACATTTTTAAACAAATATCAGCTTTCATTTTGCATCCCAAATAATTGCTTTAAGGAGATCAAATTTATTCTGGACTCCTATCTCCTGACCTTAACCAAGGAAGATCTGCCTCGTACTGGATTTACCCTTCACGAACGCACAAACTATCATAGACTTCGCGATCTCGGAATTGTCAAGAACAAAGCAAAGACACTGGTCTGTGACGCACAAAAAAGCTTATCGAAAGCTTGTTGCGAATACATGCAATCTGAAGCCCTCTACCTGGATAATCCAGCCCTGGCCTTTTTACTTAGAATAAAACGAGATGCTCACGAACGCAGTTTTTTACCACAATTCACTGTCGCCAAAGTTTTTTTTCAACGAGCCTTAAGCCAAAATACACACTTATTGGTCAAGGTAACTCGGTGTTTACAAGGTAATCCTTTTGAACAATATAATTTGTGCTTCAAACCTAACATCTCCCACACTGATTTCGAACATTGCAAAACGATGCCAAAGGATACGCCCTGCATTATTGCAGCCGGTGTTGTCAATTATGAGAGCGACGCAGAATCAAAGCAGAGCTACCTTTTCCGACTCTTATCCCACTCAATGCTTAATGTTCTGTATGGTAATTTTGCGATGCACCCCCAATACTCAGGAGAATTAAAAGCATTGCCTCCTCCGTTTATAGAAGCCATTGAGCTGGTAGAACAGGAAATAGCAATACTTGAAACATTGCAAGGTGATAAGCAAGAGATTGCCTACTTACAAAATTTAATTGAACACATCAGGATTGAGGCAGATGATTACGTAATAAAAAAGAATTTTGCGGTTGAGCATGGTTGTAGCCTCGCAAACCCTTCTCTTCTCTTTTTCAATCATATGTATGCTGACCTAGCCGATAATCATCTCATCGAAACAGCTCACGCAGATAAACGTCTTCGTATTCAATTTTGACTTTTCTCGAATTTTACTTCCTCTAAACTACACTATAATTGATAGGTTGGTGCTGAATACATGGACGCAAATACATGAGATCTGATGAGATTAAACAACTAAAAGCTGAAATTCAAAAACTTAAGCAACTAAATCGCGAATTAGAAGAAGCACAAGCCTACTACGAAGATATTCTAGCTCACCTACCAGGCCACGTTTATTGGTTGAATAAGGACAATGTCTATTTGGGTTGCAACACACTACACGCAACCAATGTGAATTTAAAGTCCAGAAAAGATATCGTAGGCAAAACAAATTACGATATGCCTTGGCGAGATCAAGCTGAAAACCTTGATGAGTTAAATAATTTAATTATGCGAACTGGCACGCCACAATCACTAGAAGAAGCCGCCATTTTTAATAATGAATTACGCACCTTCCTCTCGCAAAAAGTACCTTTGCGTAACAAAGACAATGAAGTCATTGGCATTTTGGGCATATCCACCGATATTACGGAACTTAAACGCTTACAGGAAGATCTTCGGCTTGCCAAAGAAAAAGCAGAAAATGCCTCTCATGCAAAAAGTGAATTTATTGCCAATATGAGCCATGATATTCGCACACCTTTAAGTGGTATTGTCGGCATTTCCAAGATCCTTGAAGAAGAGGTGCAAAAGCCTGATGAAAAAAAACATGCTCGCTGGATCAATGACAGTGGTGAGCAATTATTATCATTATTAAATAGCATTCTCGACATTGTGTCTGCGGAAAATTTGAAAGAATCCGATCTTGAACAATCTTCTTTTGATTTGCGGCAAACGATCCTTGAGGTTTGTCGTCTTGAATTACCTGCAATTAAATTAAAAAATTTGGATTTAAACATAGACGTCGATGAAAAAATTCCACAAACGATCATCTCTGATCGGGTGAAACTTCATCGTGTTCTATTAAATTTTATAGGCAATGCAATTAAGTTTACTGAGAAAGGACGTATTTCCCTCAAGGTGAAACAGCATACACGCACACAGGATAATGTTATCCTGGAGTTTATTGTTAGCGATACAGGAATAGGTATTGATGACGAATTACAGGAAAAAGTCTTCGACCGTTTTTTTCGCATCAATCCATCCTACAAAGGTGTTTATCAGGGCCACGGGATCGGCTTACATATTGCTAAAAAGTATGTCAATCTCCTGGGTGGTGAAATCACACTAAAAAGCAAGCTTGGCACTGGCAGCCGTTTTTCTTTTACCATTAATGTCTTCATTGAAGAAGATGCTCCACCCTTACAAAAACCCTTTGATCTTGAAGCTCTAGAAACCAGCTTTGATATCGAGGAGATGGTGCCTGTTGTCGCAAAAGAAAAACATCTCAACCTCGAAAGCACTAAACCTTTGCCCCGTGTGCTGCTTGTTGAAGACAACATTATTGCACTGCGTCTAGTAGAAACCGTCGCTAAACAGGCAGGTTGTGAGATTACTTCTGCTACTGATGGAGAAAAGGCTTTAAAATTAGCACATTCAAATGATTTTGATTTAATCATTACAGACATTGGTTTGCCTGGAATCTCAGGCAATGAATTAGCAGAGCAAATACGTGCTACCGAGAAAAAATCAAGGAAAAAAACAACCCCTATTGTCGGTTTGACTGCTCACGCTTTAACGGGTCCAGGAACAGAATATGTCGCATCTGGATTGGATAAGGTTTACGCAAAGCCAATTAATCTAAAAACAATGCAGACTATTCTTACTACGTTCGTCTCCACTCAAGACGTTTCTTTTTTACCTGAAAGCCCGTTAGATACAACCACAGAGCATTTTAAACTAGAGCATTATCCTCTTATTGATGAAGAAAAAGGCGTTTCGCTATTAGGTAGCCGTTCCGCTCTGCAAGAATTGTTAACAGCGATGCTTACTGATGCCCTTCCTGTAGATGAAGGAGCGATTAAAAAAGCATATGTACAAAGTAATTGGGACGCCGTTGAAAACCTAGCGCATAAAATGAAAAGTGGTGCGATATACTGCGGGGCGGTGAGAATGCAGCACGCATGTCAGAATCTTGTTCACTGTTGCCGAGAAGGGCGAAAAGATGAGATTGAACAGCTATATCAGCAATTGATTCAGGTTGTGGATGAGACAAAAAAAGAAATTGCTGCCTGGTTAGAAGGCGAAAAATAAACATATCATTCATTCCTCGCCTAACTCGGCAATACTCAGCTAGTTGGTTTGTATCCCTCTGTTAATATCAAACTTGTACTACAATAATAAAACATGAGGTGGGGTAGATAAGGAGATGTCCATGGCTGCGCGGTTTAGTTGCGATACTGAGAAATATAACAACGTTGTCAACAAGCGGATTGTCCTTGTCCTACAAGGTGGTGGCGCTTTAGGTGCTTTCCAAGCTGGTGTTTATGAAACACTAGAGAAATTTAAATACACCCCAAATTGGATCGGTGGCACATCCATTGGCGCAATAAACGCATCAATCATAGCCGGAAATGAACCAAAGAATCGCCTGCCTAAATTAAAGGAGTTCTGGAAGAAAGTTGCTCAACCAGAATGGCCTCACGCTAACTTTGAATTCTCCGACCCAATACGAAAATTCCTAACCGATTTACAAATCCAACAAATCATTTTATCTGGCATTCCTGTTTTTTTTATACCTAGAAGTGATGCAATAATGAGCATGCTATATGGATATTTTAACAGTTATTATGACACTAGCCCTTTATCTTACTTATTGCAGGAATTAGTGGATTTTGAGTATCTCAATAATCATAGCGAGATTCGATTGAGTTTAGGAGCAACCAATATCAATACAGGACAAATGCGTTATTTCGACTCTAAATTTGAGGAAATTGGACCAGAACATGTAATGGCTAGCGGTGCGTTACCTCCTGCATTTCCACCAATAAAAATTGAAGGTGAATATTATTGGGATGGAGGTGTTTATTCAAACACACCTTTATCTATTGTGTTAGACGATGATCCAAGAGTCAGCTCCTTATGTTTTATGGTTGACCTCTGGAGTCCCGCTGGTCAACTTCCAATGTCCATGGATGAAGTAAAGAGACGAACAGAGGAAATTATTTATAGTAGTCGTGCAAATGAGCATCGAAAAAACTATGAGGTTAAACATAATCTACGCCGAGCTATAAGGGCTCTTTATGCGCAACTGTCTGAAGAAAAGAAACAAGATCCCCAAAATATAGAATTAGTTTCTTTAGGTTGTATTACGAGTATGGACATTGTCCAGCTGCAATATAAACAAAAAAACTGGGAGTCATCAACAAAAGGCACCGATTTCTCAGCCTATTCAATTAGAGAGCGTTGGGAACAAGGAGCTAATCATACGTTACGAATGATTAAACATAAAAAACTGTGCAAACCTCATCCGCCCCATGTTGGGGTGATTATTCACAGGGATATAGAGTAACTGCATTTATTAGTATCCCCGACATCCTAATCCCACGAACAATGTCGTGAGACATCGGCGACTATTTTATTACGAGAGCATTTACCGAACTATGTCATTCCCGCCTACGCGAGAATGACACAGTTAAATGAAGAGAGAGTCTTTATACAGATACAGGAACTTCGAACACTAGAATGAAGGCCCAGTGGAGTGATGGTGCTCATTAGGGTTATGTTCATGATAGTGTTGTTCGGGCAAATGGTTATGACCATGCGTCTGATTGTTGTGACCATGATAATGCTCTGTTGACGCCTGAGTATGACCATGGTGGTGATGATTTCCCACTACTATGGTGTTGTTATGACCATGCTGATTTCCTTGAGGCATGCTATTGCCAGGACCAAAAACGGTGCCAGGATAGCCGTGATAATGCTTTGAGTGTCCATGTTTATTGCTAAGCATATTTTATCATCCCTATTAGTTTAGAAAGGTAGACCGGGTAGGTGAAGCCGTAACCCGGTAAAAATTATCGCAAATATTTTGCAAATATTCACCTTAAACTACGTTTTACCGGGGGGACTCACGATCGTTGATTGAGGATCCGTATCCAATACGATATCTTCTATATTTTCAGTGGTATGTAATGATTCCGTAGTTTTATCACGCAAGAGTTTGTTTTTTATTGACTCAAAAAATTTGAAGCCTGTCTGTGGCATGATTTTTCTGATTTGATCAATTTGATTCTTGTACTCTTCATAGGACGTGGTTGCGAGTGCCATCATTTGAGCGACAGATGTTGGGACCCTGTATTCTTTGCCCTCTAATGTCATTATTTTTCCTCCAACACCCAAGACATAAGTTGTTTTTTTTTGCCAATATTCCAGATGTTCTCTATTCTGTGAATCCAATTTAATTTGATTTTTAAGTAAATTAATTTTACTCAGTTCCTCAGCGTTATTTTTTATATCCTGTAAAGCATCATAAATTGAAAAAGAGTCCAGCTCTTTACTATCATAGGGTTTATTATCACCCAGATAATCTGTCAATTCCTGTTGTAACTGTAACTCAATTTCCTGTATGTTCATTTGGGCAACAAATGATCTAAAACCTTCACTCTTCATGGCCTCAATCCTCAAATGCGTAAGCCTTTGAGTAATAAAACCCTGAATTTTATTCTCTAAATCAAGATCATTAGGAGCATTCACACTCTGAATGGTAGAGAGAAGATGTGGTGGGGAAACCAGCATTCTAACCATTTGTAAATATACTTCTTTTTGGAATTCAGGGTTAGCAGCAATGGTTTCTCTAATTTCTTTCGGAAGACCTCCTGCCCAGGCATCAACCTTATAATTGGGGGGGAATAAAATATTATCCAAATCTGCAGCACTAAATGTCACCTTGTTAAGATCATGCTGGATAGACATGGTCTCTACTACGATTGGCCAAAGAGAAGAATCATGATCAATTTTGACAATCCGACCCTCATTATTAAATGCAATATTATCTGATTTGAGATCCGTTTCAGCTAAAACCATGGAGCTAACCAAGATCCGCGCTAGGGTTTTATAGTCAGGGAGGTCGGGAAGTTTATCTCCTTTGGCTTCGATAATTGATTTAAACGTTTTAAAACCAGGAACGCCCTCTGAGGCTACATAGCGAGCACCATTTTGATCGATAACCAGACGTGTTTTGGGTTGTGTGTTACCTACCCAAAAGCGATACAATTCACCAGAAATAACTTCCAATTCCAAGGGCTCGTGTGGTGAGTATGCTGCTTTGATAAACCAAATTTTTTCATTCCGTTTACTTCCTGGTTTTACTTTGTCTTTTGGTCTTTTTTTATAGACTCTCGCAATATGTCCACCCGATTTATCTAGGATATTTTCTGAGATGAAGGCTTCTAATTTCTTTGACTTGCCCATAATGAACTTGCCATTTTAAGGATCTTTTTGATCAATAATATACCTACTGTCAGTATACGAAAGATGGATTAAGGCAAAATTAACTGATGCTAAAAATCTCTACTTTTGACCTACTGTGGTCTGGCCACCCAAATTTTGACAAGCAACGATCTTGGATAATCACTTCGAATTAGGTTTTGAAGACAAACTGATTTAAACTATATCAACACGGATATCTAACTAAGGTCAGACGTGGTAAGGTCAGACTTGAAAAAAGTGCCTTCAATGCTTTCCCCCTATCATTCTATTGAAGACATGAGGGATATTTGGAAGAAAGCAATGCACCTCGCTTATGTTTATACTCACCCAAATGAACCCCATCCATACAATTGCTCTTATTGCATAACGCTTGAGAATCGAGAAGAAACCATTAGAAGATTAGAATTAACACGGCGTCAGTCAATCAGCACCGACCTAAAATCACTAACTCTATTCATATTGGGTGTTTACATTACTGCTGCAAGAGAGGTATCGGGTTTTGAGTTTCAACTTGGCATCACCTTTATAGTTGACTCAATGCAAACAGGTAATGCACATGCAGCCTATTACTTAGCAGCAATGTACGCTGGATGTCATCGAAACAAATCATCTTTTGCACTTATTGATGTAGAAAAAGCCATTGAGTATTACCATCTTGCTTTCAAGCTCGGCTCCTATGAAGCACTGGATGATCTGATGCATGCGTTAAGAATAGGACAAGGCAAAATTAGCCAAGACATAACCCAATGGCATCAACTATTCGTCTCCTTTTTCCAGGAAGCAATAACAAAGGATGATAAGGCCATTGCATCACTCATTCGATGTCTGGTGCAACAAAACTACTCTGCCTGTCATTCTGAAGCTTTCTTATTTCGAGCGGGGGATATTTTAAATGATTGGATGACATCGCCTCATTGGCTTGAAAAGCATACAGAAATCCTAAAAAAATATATTCAACAGCAAATTGATGCAAAGAATATAGATGCACTTTATCTTCAGTATGTTTTGTTCACCCTTCCCGAAGCTAATAAACTTCTTTTGTCTAATAAAGAAGTGCGATTTTTTGGTAAGGCATTCATTCCTGAAAACAAAGAAAAGAAATGGGAATCCGAAAGTCTTGAATGGCTATTATTCAATAAAATATTACATAATGAAATTGAAAGCATTAGAAGTTTAATACTGATGAATAATGAAGGTAGTTTACAAAGCACGGACTTTGTTACTATAGCTTTAGGAAAACTCCGTAAATTAAGTTGGATTACTTCCGAAAACTTTCCTGACATCAATATGGTATATTACGATAAAAAGCTGGTGTTTATAACAGCAATTATTCATAAAAAACACCAGGGGAAATTAGAAGAAAAATTATCAGATATGTTTACGGATTTAGAAAAAAATATGAATCATTTTTTAGCGTTAGTCAGTACACGGAATAGCTCACATCCATCTCTTGGTCATATTGTTATCTCTTACATTAATTATCTTAAACTTTTAATGCATGCGATTGAAGAAAAAGTAAATTTACAAACCGAGACACACCTCAAAATTTAAGCCATTTATAGGGCGTGTGAAATGGATCAACAATGCCGACATACCATGACTTGTCCGTGTCTGGACTTACATCCTATTCTCTAAATTTGCAATACAGTCTTCCAAATGATCAAGTGATTTAGCCAGGCTCGATCTTGGATTAAAAAAGAAATGATTCTCCGGAGGAGGCCTTTTATTAAAAGTTTCCATAAGCACAAATAAAACATGCTCTATCTCTTGTTTATAATCCCATTGAGCCCTTAATTGTTTTCGAGCTTCAAGAATATGATTTAAACAAGTGATGCGCAAAGTATTAAAATCATTGCTTTCTCCCTGCGCTATGAACTTGATTACTTCGTTTTTAATAGTGAGTATAAGTTGCTCTACTCGCTCGAAATACTGATCAAGTCCATGTTCAACCAGCTTTTTTCCTTTTTCATGTAAATCGTCTAAGTGCTTAAATATTTGTTGTAATTTTTGTGTTCGATGCACTAAATTTTGATGTTCATCGTTCCATTGCTGTATAGCAGGGTTTTTTCTGATTGCAAGAATCGTCCGTGTCAGAAGGGAACTATGTTGCAAGAGATTGATAAGTCTTTGCTTGTTGCCATAGCGTAAACATAAAATGTCCGTAGGTCCCAAAGAACGACCTATCAAGGCATCAATGAACTCTGATAAATAGGATGTTGGATTTGTTAGAGGAAGGAGGAGATTGTCAGTAAGATTGCTAACGTTTTTTTTCTGACCAGAACGATAAACCCATTGACGAAATTCATCTTGGTTAAGAAATGGAGCACAAAAAAAATCTAGATTCGCAGTAATAAAGTCGACTGCTTTTAAAATATCTCCTGTCATGTATGCACCCTTTTTTAAAGACACAGTTGAGTTAGCGGTGGTGTAGTCGTCAGATCAGGTTGGTCTAAACTAAAAAGCCGATAGATATCATGTGTTACCTGTTGTTTATCATCTCTATGTTGGTGTTTCTGGTAAGCATTCTGCAATCTATAAACCATGTAAGAAATGGTTAGAGCACAAGCGATAGGCCAGGAAGTTGCAGCTGCAGTGATCATAAAGGCGGTAGCTGCTGTATTAAAAAGCAATGTTTTCCAAAAAATACGATGGGCTTGACAGCATTCAATCGTTAACTCGTCTAATAGCTCACGGTGATGCTCATCATTCACTCGTTTACCATTAGCTATTTCACGTTTAACAGCAATGCTAGCTTGTTTATATTTCTTATATTCATCCGCAGTATTATATAGGGCGTTACCTAGCATACTCAAAGCAGCTAGGCAACCTAACGATAAGGGGCCAGAGAGTACCAAGGTCGCCCCATAAGCAATCGCCAACAAATTTGCTGTAGCAATGTTAATCATATAAAAGGCACGTTGAGCTTCCCACTCGTCATTTAATATATCAAGTTGCCGATTAGCCATTGCTAATCCGAGAGAAGAAGTGAATCCGTCTTTTTGCAGCATTAACTCACGTGTATGGCAATTATGTTGACTCTTCTCATATCTCCAGCGAATTACAAATAACATGATATCAACCGTCAAAAAAAACATGTTTATCTGTGCAACAACAAGTGATGATATAGCAAAAAATTGATTATAGTTGCTCAATAGATTTACTGTGCCCCAAATCATATCATTCGTCATGATATATCCACGCTTTTCTATTTCCTGCATTAATACTTTCTTACTTGATAATTCCTTATTCATCGCGGCTTGGGTGATATGTTTAATCATAGTTATCAAATGCATTATGAAACGAAGCGCATATAGTGCAAAACTCAGTACGCGTAAGATCCCTTGGGTCTTGTTCAACAATCGAATAAGATCATCAGGCGTGTAGTGATGACCCATTTTTTCGTTAATTTCTTTGATGAAATCAGCAAATCCACTTTGTACCAGAAAGATGATAAGGTAATTTGCTAAGGCGCGACTGTAATTCCAATACGAGCGATTGGTAATTATATTAGAAACATGCCCACGAATTTTCGCTGAACTTGTAAATGAATAAGCAAAATCCACGATGTTATTTCTGATATCATCCAATAAAAAAGAGGAGATCTTATGCGGTGAACATTGATTTTCTGATGAAGAATTTTCTTGGAAAATTTTTTCAATTTCTTTTTTATTTTCCTCTAGAACACGCAAATTTTCTTCGACATAATCATTCTGATAATAGCGAATCATTAGATTACACATATAATTTGCATATAAAATAATTTCGCTCTCTTTCTTCAAATGTTTTTTGTTAGCGATAATTAACTTATATAATGATGAAAATTCTGCGTTAAATTGACTTAAATTAAAATCATTTTCCTTGAAAGAAAAATCATCCAATTTTTTTGATGATTTATTAAAAAAACTATGTTTTACATGACTAATTTTCAGCATATATAGTCTTTATTTCACGCACCTTGCCCATTCTACAACATGACAACTTTTTTAACCAATACTCTCACAAAATGAATAAATATTTATCTTAAATTTTGCTTAATTTTTACTCAAAATTAGAAAAAACTCTATACTTATTGGTACGGGAAATACAAGTGAATAAGGAGAATGTCATGAAGACATATTCTATGTCTTTTTCAAAATTGTTAGGTCCAGTGATATTCGGGGTCCTGGTATCTGCTGGGATTTTCTATTCATCCAATCTAAATGCAGCCCAAGGATGCGGGTATGGGTATCATATGACGATTAATGGTAGATGTGTACCCAATAATCCAGGCCCAGGAGCAGTCGCAGTACCTGGACGCCCAGATTGCTGGATTAATTATAAAGGTCAATTCCGTTGCTGGAGATAAATCATCCAGTGTCAATAACTCCCATTCATGTAGCCCGTGTTAGCCCAGCGTAACACGGGCAATGTTATCCAGCACGTATAAATTTAATAGTCACATAGACGTCCACACCTGGTGAAGCAGATAAAGTTCCTTTTGCATCACCAGTGTTTTTTGTAAAATTACCCGTCAAGTCACCATATTGAGTCATGATCGTCGCAACACCATTAACACAAACCCCGGTAAGCTGTTCAGTCGTATGTTTGGGACAAACAAAACTTCCTGAATCCTTATCTGCCGTCACTTCCACCGTAAAATGACCTGTGCTATCTAATGCGCTAACCGTCCCTGAACCGTGATATACACAATCCCCAATAAGCCAATTGGATGCTTTTCCCTTCCCCGTCCAATACCCAGAGACGTCTTCACAAGCATTTGAGGCACTGGAATGAAAAATAAAATCAGCGTGTGACATGTTTGCAAAAGACATTGCTGCAGCTATAAATCCTATTATTAAATTTTGTTTCATTTTCTTCCTTAAATAGAGCAATGCTAGGGACATGGCCCTAATTATGCAAACACATGGCTTGCGGCTTAGTTAAATGCGAATTGATTATTACGCTACACCATGATGATTGCAATCGAAAAATAAGACCTATTAATCAATAGACGACCCTATGATGTACAATTTATAGAATTTACCAAGTTTGAATCATCATAAGTTACAGTACACGTTTTAGTTTGACCAGGTAGTTTCTGAATCAATTGTATCGTTGTACCTGCGTAACCACATGCTATCCAGAATTCATTTCTATCAAATGTCCAAATAAATTTATTTCCCTTAGTCCCTTCATTATCGGGCGCTAGACTGGCATGTTCTTTAGGGTGATGACAGTAAAATGTAACATGCGTGAGTGGGTGAACAGCGTTCCAATCATCAACAAATGCGTCCCATCCGTTTATTTTTTCTTGCAAGGATTGATTTGTTTTTATCTTTTGCGGGCATTGGATAGCAGCTGCTGAAGCCGCATGCAGCACTACTATAGTCAATCCCACTAAAAGAACATTTTTGTAAATTGCATCTCTCATTTCTACTGACTTATTGAAACATTCTAACCCATTACTTTATTATGCTTTTTTACTTCAGAAAACCAACGTTTCCAAGCAAGTATATTATATTCACCGAAATCTTTACCACTTATTTTTTTTAATATCAGATAAGCAAGATCGTGATTATTTGGTTGTTTTAATTGCAATAATTTAATTAGTCTTTTTTCCCCATTCTTGATAACCATTTTTTTAGCAGTATTTGATTCTATTGCTTCAGATAATATACCTAAAGCTTTATTTCTATCCGTGGCATAAGGCGAATCTAAATAATTGATAAATGGTTGTACATCAACTTGATGTATATCTGCTAATCCCATCGTTGTGGCAATCATAAGCATGACATTATTTCTGACATAACTGCTTTTATCCTTAATAGCAGGCAACAACACAGAGATTATCTCCTTGGGATTGCTAAAATGTCCGACTAAAAAAGCAGCGGCAGCACGTCTTTCCGCATCCGTATCATTTTTCAGAGTATTTAAGATGAATTGTTTCTCTGTAATTGCTGCAGTATTAAATATCTTTAAATAAGGCTTTAATTTTTGATGAGCAAATCCTGGAGTGCAATGATACGCTGGACACTTCCCTTTTATAGGCTGCAATTTTTTATTCCTTAGCCATTCGGCTTCCATCCGGTGATATTGGACCATGGTATCGATTATATCTTGTCTATGATTTTTATTTCCTTTTGAGACCTCAACCTTATTTATCCTGCGAATAAACCGCATTCTTCTGGGATTGTTAGCCTTAACAACCTCGATGGTAGTGAAATAATTATGTTTGTTATCAAAATAAATAATCGTAGAAAAATCAACATAAAGAAAATGATATTTATCTTTGATTTCTTTTATTAACTTTTCATTTTTAATCAATGCTTTATGAGTTTTTTTCTCCTTATCTTTACCATGCCCTTCTTGAGTATTTAGTATGATAGACTCGGAAATCTCATTTACCTGTCTTGCATACTCTTTTAAAATTTTATCAGACTCTTCTTGCGAAGTTCCATACACATCAACCGGATAACTTGCGAAGACTTTCATGCTTAATACGATTATCAATATAATAGCTAATTTACGCATAAAATATCTCACATATAAGTATTAACATTATTTAAACTCACATGCTGTTGTTTATGTTCCATAAGAACTTGTTCCATTCTGCTTTTGTAGTCATCAAGATGATATTCTTCTTGTTGCCTCTTCCATGTAAAATCAGGAGATTTATTGACAATAAAACGTAGAAAAATATCCAACATTTTAAATTCAGGATTACAGTTTTCTAGCCATAGAAATTGGCCTTGCTCATTCACTTCAAGAAAAATATAGTTATTATCCTCCGTTACAATAAAATCTAATGCACCGAATACCAGTCCCATGCTGCGCATAAAACGTCTGATTTTATCGCTGAGAATAGATGGCAATTCATAAGGTTCTACAGAGAGTCTGTCGGGTGGAATAGCTCGCCAATCGGTTATCCCTTCAGGATGAACTTGAGAATCTATTCTTGCTGCTACAATATAATTGCCAAAACAAGTAATACGTAGTTCATATTTTTTCTTAATTTCTTTTTGAAATATTCCTGGAACAAGTTGTAATAGCTCATTTTTTGGGAGGTCAGAAAGAGTGACTTTTGTCGTGTAACCAACCCTAATCTTATCGTCTTCAAACCAGACATTCGAACATAAAGGTTTATAAATCACCCCTTCATTCTCATTTTTTAATAAAAAATGACGTATATCTTGCGCATCATTCGAACAAAGCGTCTCGGGGATTGGCATTCCACACTCACAAGCTTTTCTAAGCTGCAGTAGCTTGTAATTGGCCATTGTCGCTGCGGATTTGGGATTAATCCACCAAGCATCCGGAGCTATATTACAAGTTATTGATTCATAAAATAAATTGTTTTCTCGCACCGCAAATTTATAGTCTCCTGCGTGAACCCTATCTTTAGCTAAGTAGGGTTTTCTGGCGCGACGCCACCAAACCACATCATAATCGTTATCTGCGATTGAATTATCTTCGTCAAAGCTTTTCCATTCATAATGTCTGTTATCTATAAATACCGAATTGGTTAACCTCGTTGGTTGGTCTGCGGTAAAAAACAACCGTATATGGTGGTTCATATCTGAAAGAGCTAGTTGTACAGCTATAGCATGAGTATCTTCAACCTGTGTAAGAATTAAAATTTTCATTGCAATTACTCGTTAAATGAAGTCCAAACGGGACTAAACAATCCATATTAAAATTTATTCTCCCTCTCAGGGCAGAGAGAGGGAGAAAGAGAAAATTACGTTATTTGAAAAAGAATAATCGGGGGAGAACCACGAAACTCTTAATATCAGTAATTTTTGGCAGTGAATTTATTTATATGGTGAAGATCAGGTATCTAGAGCAAGATCCGCATCAATTGTTACATCTATCCCAATAGGATGCGTATATTCGTTAGTTGTACACGTTGTTCTGTTCTTTAAGTTTCCATTGCCACCGGCTACCTCACGCATATCCTCATGCGTAAGTTCCTTTGCCAAGTTATAACCTAAGACTCTATCATTTTGCATTTTTAACTCCCTAATATGCTAAGTTGGTTGCTTGGTAGACATAATTCACTTATGCCTAATTTCCTTAACGTTTCCAAGTGCTTCATGAACGACCTCATGGAGCTTTTTGTTGCTTGCAGAATTGATTTCCTTGATTCTGCTAGTGCCACCGTTCACTTGATCGAGGCGCGAACTATTGATTAAAAATCAATTACCTATCGACTAAGCATAACGGCAACGCAGTTCATTATACTCATTGAAATTGCTAATGCAATACCTGTTTATCATGCAAACTTGCATGATAAATACCGCCGTGGATCTGAGACCGTAGACCGTATTAGCGCAGTATATACGGGAACCATACACTATATTTCTCTGATGACGACCTCAGATCCGACTCCAATCAACCAAGTGACTATACTTTAATCACAGCGATCTAATTTGGCGGCCGAGATGATACGTATTAGTCTCTTAAACGATTTGGTACAATTCACTTTAGCAAGTGATCTCAAGGAAAGACAAAGAGAAAAAGAATTTTTAGAAGATGCGTTAGGTCAAAGATATATTAACTACAGCAATACCATAGGAGATACACCGTCTGATTGTGATCTCTACGTGCATATTTCTCAATTTAGCTCCGCTAATGATATTAGAGATTTATTTACACCCGATTTATCAGTTCAAGATAAAAAACAGCCCAAGTTTTTTCACGAACCACCAGTGCATTATCAATTTCAAACGCAGGATAAGATTGCAGCTGACAGTTTAATTGAAAACAAAATTAATGAATTAAAGCAAAAATTATAGTTATAAATCGGATTAAACATTGCTTTCCAGCTTTATTCTTCTATTAAAACGTTGTAAGTTCAACAGTGGCTTTATGTTAACGTAAGTGGGAACTCTCTTTATGAAATTTGATTTGTTGGTGCTTGGGGGTGGAATTGTTGGTGTATCAGTGGCAACACATCTTCAAACCCGAGGACGTTCTGTAGCACTGATCGATTTAAAACGTCCTGGGAGTGAAACGTCCTATGGAAATGCGGGTTTAATTCAACGTGAAGGTGTATATCCTTATGCATTCCCAAGAGACCTCCCTACCCTAATCAGATACGCGTTGAATCGCTCACCCGAAGTCAGGTATCACCTAAATTCAATTCTGAAGCTGAGCCCTTTTTTGTGGAAATACTGGATTAATTCGCATCCATTACGTCACGCTAAAATCGCTCGTTCTTATGCGACGTTAATAGAACACAGCATATCCGAACATCATTTTATGGCGGAAGCGGCAGGAAGCAAACATCTGTTACGGCCAGGTGGATGGCTTAAAGTGTTTAGAACTCGAAAAAAACAAGATATCGAAACAATGTTTGCTGAACAGTGTCGAGAAGAGTATGGGATTAAATTTGAATATCTAGATTCTGCTTTATTGCAAAAAATTGAACCCGATCTCGATCGATCACTTCTAAGCGCTATTCGCTATACGGAATCAGAGACCGTGAGCGATCCTGGCGCCCTGGTTACAGCCTATGCAAATCATTTTGAACGCATCGGTGGTCGATTTTTTTTCGGAAATGCAGACTCCCTATCTGAGCGATGGACGCTTAAGACTGATCAAAGCCAGATTAAGGGGGATGCGGTGGTGGTTACTTTAGGCCCCTGGACAGATAGGTTGGCTTCTAGGCTTGGGTATCGTTTTCCACTTGCTGTCAAACGCGGATATCATATGCATTATGCCACGAAGCCTAATACACAACTTCGTCATCCGGTGCTGGACATTGATAACGGTTATGTCATGGCCCCAATGAGTCGTGGAATTCGCCTAACCACAGGAGCTGAATTTGCAAGTCGCGATTCAAAAAAGACACCAGTGCAACTCAATTCCGTGGAGCCCATTGCACGCAAGCTCTTCCCTATAGCGCACCGCCTCGAAGAATTACCTTGGATGGGAAGTAGACCTTGTACTCCTGACATGCTTCCAATTATTGGTCAGGCCCCTCGACATCGCGGACTGTGGTTTGCATTTGGACATGCCCATCACGGTCTTACCCTAGGGCCTATAACCGGACGCTTGCTTGCAGAGATGATCACAGGAGAAGATTTGATAACTGATCCGCAACCATTCAGCCCTAACCGTTTTAGAATTTAATTCTGAAATGTCTGTACTACAGTGGCCGCCTGACAGTTTTAATCGCTCCGCAAAGAGGTTTCTTGGCTCCCTTACAAATCAACCAATACTTTAAAACCGCCGTAGGCCATACGCTTATAATCAAAGACGGTTCCATACTGCTCACAACTTTGTTTAATTCTAGGATCATCCATGACTTTTTTATTCACTTCGTCTCTATGTTCTTTTGATTTAAAAACAATGTAAGAAAATACCACTGTCTCATTGTTCTTGGCTTTAGCAAGATTAGGAAATGAAATCATATCCTTGGCTTCGGTATCATCAGCAACACACTCTCTAAAAGCAAGCGCTCCATGCTCTAGCCATATTTTACCCGCAGCTTCTGCCATGCTACGGTACTCTTGTATTTTATTACTGGGAATAGGTAAGACAAATCCATCAACATAAGCCATTTTTATCTCTCCATTATTCTAATTAACTACTGTTATTAGAAGACACTTATATAGTCGCTGTCGCGAAATTAAATTTTACACCACTTATCGTCACTCTCCGCGAAAGCGGAGGGTCCAGAAGAGCCTTGCCAATATTGGATCCCTTTCGCGGAGGATGACGTAATTACAAAGAAGCTGCATTTCAGTCATTTCACGACAGCGACTATATAGATTACGCTTACTCGAGTTTTCTTCAATTAATTTTTAGGACCCTAACGAATCTTTTAAGTTAGCGCATCCTTTTTTGGTTTTATTTGCGCTGATAAACAATATGAAATTAAAATTATGGAGTTGATATTAATAACTTAATTAACTCAATAGCTTAAGGGACTCATGAACATAAATCCATCTTCATTGCCTAAGCAAAATCCCTTAGCCGCGATTTTGCCCCTATATCTAGTTATATTTTTTGGATTCGTTGGGTATAGCTTAATGATCACTGTGTTTACGCCCATGTTATTGCATGCGCAAGGCGACCTGCTTTCCACAAAAACCTCCATGACTTGGCGCACAATCCTATTAGGCATTTTATTAGCTTTATATCCTTTAGGACAATTCATAGGCTCCCCAGTATTAGGAGCTTTGTCTGATCATTATGGGCGACGTAAGATATTAATTTTTTCGCTTTCTTTAACGATATTTTTTTATTTTTTAATTACATTATCTTTATACTTGCAGAATCTTATCTTGTTGATGAGTAGTTTGTTCCTTGCAGGCTTAAGTGAAAGCAACATTGTTGTTGCTCAGGGGGCAATTGCCGATGTTGCGGAAGAAAAAGAGCGAGGACGGCTATTCGGCTATATTTATCTCAGTGCAAGTTCAGCGTATGTCATCGGTCCTTTAGTTGGTGGTATTCTTGCAAATCCTAAACTCATTCCCTGGTTTAACGATGCTACTCCTTTTGCGGCGATATGTATTTGTCTAATCATCTTGTTAATGTGGGTTAGCTATTATTTTAAAGAAACACTAAATCTGCAAATGAATCAAGAAAAAATTGCTTATCTTAAGCTACTTACGAATTTTTTCACTATTTTTAGAGCTAACGATATTCGATTTTTATTTTTGATTAATTTTTTACTTTATCTTGCCATTTTTGGTTTCTTCCGTTGCTACCCGATGTATTTAGTTGATGAGTTTCACATGCAAGTGGGACAACTATCACAATTTATTGCTTGGGTTGCTGTTCCTATTATATTAGGGAATATTTGGTTAACAGGTTTTTTAGCGCAGCGTTACTTACCGCGAAACATGACTATTGTCTCTGCCGCTCTCACCGGTATGTTTATGATCCTGATTGTTATCCCAAATGAAATGAATTTCTTATGGATTACCCTATTTCTAACTTCCCTAGCGTTAGCAGTCTGTCTCCCTGCATGCGCTACTTTACTATCTGTTTCAGCACCCAATGAAGAGCAAGGTAAAGTAATGGGCAATAATCAATCGTTGCAAGTATTGGCCGAATCTTTATCTGGTGTGATCGGTGGCTTATTGGCAGCAATTATAGTGAAATTATCATTAATTGTATTGGCAATTACTGCCCTCTTTAGTGCACTGCTTTTGTATATAAATACTGTTCAAAAAAAATAAGACTTCGATGATAGAGCAAGCCTATTGGTAACCTAGACGTGTGCTACACGACCATCAGACCAAACTTGCAATACAGATGTGCTAAGATTTTTTTAATAGAGTCTTTTAAGGACATCAGACCCAATGCCTAAAAAACTAAGGAAAAGTCTTCTTGCACACAAAAAACCAGTACTTATTGATCTGGCATTGCAAGGAGGTGGAGCGCATGGAGCTTATACTTGGGGTGTCTTGGACAGGTTACTTGAGGAACCCAAATTACGTATCGAAGGTATTTCCGGTACTTCAGCAGGTTCTATGAATGCAGCTGTTTTAGCCAGTGGTTACTTAAACAATGGACCCGAAGGTGCAAGAGAAGCACTGGCAGCATTCTGGCAGCGTGTTTCTCAGGCAGCCACTTTCAGTCTTTTTCGGCGTGGTCCTTTGGATATCTTAGCAGGCAACTGGACGTTAGATTACTCCCCTTTATTCATAGCCTTTGACTTTGTTTCACGCGTTTTTTCCCCTTATGATTTAAACCCTGCCGCCCTTAATCCTTTGCGTTCTATCCTTGTTCAATGTATTGATTTTGATGCACTTGCAAAAACACCCATCAAACTTTTTATTACTGCTACCAACGTGAGAACGGGGCGAGGCAAGATCTTTAGAAATAGTGAAATCACCCCGGAGGTATTGCTTGCTTCAGCATGTCTACCTACGTTATTTCAAGCTATCGAGATAAATGGAGAAGCTTATTGGGATGGTGGTTACACGGGTAATCCTACGATTACGCCGCTTGTCAAAGAATGTCTATCCAGTGATACTTTATTGGTACAAATAAATCCCATAGAGCGAGTGGGTACGCCAAGAAGTGCACGTGAAATTCTCAATCGCCTCAATGAGGTTGCTTTCAACGCATCCTTAATGAAAGAATTACGCATGATTGCCGTACTAAGACAAGTCGTTGACTCAATAAAAGGAGAAGGCACACGTTGGGCCAAAATGCGTATTCACCGTATTGCCAGTAATAAAATGGTGGAACTGGGCTATTCTTCAAAACTTAATGCAGAATGGCCATTCCTTTGCATGCTGCGTGATGAAGGTAGAGTGACAGCAGAGACTTTTCTAATAAAACATGGCAAAGATTTAAATCGGCATTCTAGTTTTGATCTCAATTCACTACTTTGATTATGCTTGTTGCATCAAGACTATACTCACTAGGTAGTTAACTCATGAGGTGTATGATGTTTGCCACATTGGAATCTATACCGCAGAAAAATGTTAACATCCTCTAAAAACTGCAGCATAAATCTTATCTTATTGTATTGCTTATAGATTTTATCATTCTCATTAATCTCAGCAATGTTTTGGTTGATATGGTAGCAGGCTTCTACCCAGTCAATAACACCTGACTTGGCCTGACCAATCTGATTTAGAATTTTCCTATCTAGAGGAGCTACCTTCTTCGTCTGTCCCTCAAGAAAAGTATTTTTGCCATGCAAGAAACGAGGTTTGCGACTAGCGGCAAGAATATCTTCATAAATGTAGTTGATCACGTTCCTTGCTATTGTCTCATCCTGACTTCCATCAACATGGGCAGCAAAATAAGCACCATTATTCATTACACAAAAATTCGGACAGTGGTGGCTGTAGAGAAAATTTTCTCTTTTGATATCGCCTCTACCCATTACGTTGATGACATGGTTAATAAAATTAACAACGTCTTGATAGGAAGAATCATTGTCAGGATCATTATTTCCTTTAGGTCCATTATTGCTATGAATCACCACAATAACATTATTCAAGTCAAAAATATCGAAGAAAAAACGATAAATAGCCCGTATGAGGTTTTTCTGGTTCATCCCCATATTTCTCTCAAATGGGGTTTTAATAGCCTCAATAATGAATTCGTCGCTACAAGGGATATGCTCAGATGAAGAGTGATATAAGCCTAATTTTTTTACTTTTCCCTGTTCCCAATGAAAAAACCCTATGCCCACACAAGAGGTAATTTCGGTGGTATAAATAAACGGGGTATCACCCTTGCCTTCCAGATAGTGTGTGCCAAGCAGATAATTGATATTTAAATAAAAAGGATTTGATTCAGGGGATGCGAGAGGGCAAGCTGGTCTTATATCTTCTTCTAATCGCGCTTGCAATGTTTTCTCCCCGTAATTTTAAAATCCATAGATATATCATAAAAGAAACTAGATGTTCAAATAACAACACATCGAATGAGGAAGCACGACTCAGCTCCATTAAAATATCGCAAAACTAATTAAGATAGGGATATACTCAAAGTTAATCCAAACATTCTATGCTTTTAGTTGCGTAGAATTTTGTTTAATGATGAACATGAATGCAAATAAACAAATAAGACTCTGGGAAGAATTAAAGAATAAAGTAGAGTATCTTAAAGACTGTGCTTCATATCATGAACAATGTTCTTCGATCGAGGCCATCGAAACGCACATGTCCTGGGTTTTTTTAACAGAGCAACATGCTTATAAGCTAAAAAAACCGATTCATTATGCCTTTTTAGACCTAAGACGATTAGAAGCACGCTATCTTAATTGCCAACGTGAACTTGAAATCAATCAAGAATTGGCACCGAACACTTATCTAAGTGTTATCCCATTATGTCAGGATATACACCAGCAGTACTCCCCTATCAATGGGTATTTAAATGGGGAACCAGTAGACTGGTTACTTAAGATGAACAAGTTTCCTCGTGATCTTACGCTTGAACAAGTGATAAAAAGAAAGAATACCGTTCTCTCCAAAATTGAAGAGGCTGCAAAAATCTTGGTAGCATTTTACCAAAAAGCCCTCCCTGCCAGATTAAACGCTCAGGAATATATTTCGAAATATAAGCAGTATGTGATAAATGATTTTCAGACTTTATCCTTACCTCACTACAACCTGGATGAAATACTGATAAAATCCGTTTATCAAACACTGCTCAATACACTGTCTGAATTATCAAGCTGTATAGAGCAAAGGGTTTATGAGGGTCGAATTATCGAATGCCACGGTGATTTGCGGCCTGAGCATGTTTGCTTGACTTCTCCACCCATTTTTGTCGATCGACTGGAATTTAGCAAAGAACTTCGAACAATGGATCCTGTTGACGAATTGTCTTATTTGGCGCTTGAATGCGAACTTCTAGGGAATGCAGAAATAGGTGCTTACTTTTTTGAAACCTATCAATCGATAACCCATGATCATCCGCCGCAAAAATTGTTGTCGTTTTATAAAAGTTATCGAGCTTTTTTACGAGCAAAAATTGCAGCTTGGCATCTTGATGATCCCAGAGTGACTGATCCCGATAAATGGCTCCGTAAAGCAAAAATTTATCTTGAGCAAGCCGTCCTTACCCTTGCGTAAGAGGCGGAAATTCTTCAAGCATTTCTGATATCGATCCGTTTTCCACAATTTGTTTGATGGCCTTCGCAAATAAGAAAGAAGCATCCAACACGATGACTTTTTCTTTTAGGAGATTTTTATTCAATCGAAAAGGAGAAATACTATTAGTGACGATAATCTTTTCTATCCTAGAATCAGCAAGAACCTCATTGGCTTTACCAACAAAAATCCCATGACTTGCGCAGACCCATATTTTTTTTGCTTTTTGTTCGTGCAACGCTTGCACCGCAAGGCTAATAGTTGTACCTGAGCTTATGATATCATCAATGATAATTGCCATCCGCCCTTGTACATTGCCCACGACTTCCTGACCGCCACTGACAACACCTAAGCTTCTTTTTTTAGATAAGAAAGCTTTCTCCACATCCTGTTGCAGAAAGTTTTCAAACAATTCACGAAATTGCTCAGCGCGTTTTAATCCTCCTGCATCAGGGGAAACAATGACGACCTTTTCATTCACCATGATTTGCGAAAAGTAGCGTGCAAACAATACCATCGCTTGTAAGTGATCGGTGGGGATACGAAACGCATTTTGAAAGGCTGCCAAGTTATGGATATCCATGGTAATGACTCGATCAGTGCCTGCGCTTTCAAGGAGTTGAGCCATGTATCTCATGGTGACAGGATCTCGAGATTGAGTTCTTCTGTCTTTACGCGCATAAGCAAAATAAGGTATCACCGCTGTGACTCGTTCTGCACAAGCATCCTTTAAAGAACTTATAAAAAATAATAATCGGCAAAGTTTGTCATTCACAGTTTGTTCCAGATCGCTAAACAAGGACTGAACAACGAAAATATGCTCTCCCCTAACGCACTCTAATGTTCGGATTTTATGCTCGCCATCCTCGAAATCTCTTTCTTCATGAGTTGCCAAATTGATTGTAAGGTGCTCAGCCATTTTTTCTCCCCAATCCTTTGAGGAATTTAGTGCAAAGAGCTTCATATCCATATCACATTCCTTAAAAAAGAGGGCTAATTCATCGAGTTAAACAAGAATGAGCGAAGAAGTTGATTGTTGTTGTAACATCTTAATTAACCGTTTGCAATCATCTAACTGAATGTCATTTCCGTCTTTTTGTCAAAATTTTGTTAATTAATCAATCCTTAAGGTTAATTGCTTTACACTGATAAAAAACCCAAAAGGAGACTACCATGTCAAACAAAAAACTATCTGAACGTTTGAACAACGAATTGGATGCACTTGGTGTTCCTGGTTTAATGACCGAACGCGTTCAAGTATGTTCCAAACTGTTTAAAGTACCAAAATTTAAAATCGAAGCCTTGCTAAATGGTGTTATTGCCATGGATTCCGACTCCGTGCAAAAAATTGCCGATGAACTTGAGGTCAATGTGGCTTGGCTGTTGGGAGATATTAAACATAAAACACAACACTAGACGAAGAACTTGGCTAGTACCCTCATAGAATTTTATTATATAATGCACAAATAGTATTTTTTAATTCCATATTATATAATTTATATTCATTAGCCTAAGGAATAGAAGTAGTCTGTATGACGGTTGTAATAGTGGGTGCTGGTCCCAGTGGTCTTTATGCCGCAATGCAACTTAGAAAAGCGGGCGTTGAACATGTAACTATTTATGATCCTCGAGCAAGAATCTATTTAAGGCCAGGTCATATTAATTACTCCGTCATTGAACGCGCTGAACATGGTATTGGCCGACAACTCAATTTTCCTAAAAATAAAACAGCTCATATCAAAGACATTGAACGACTTTTACATCAAGAGGCCCATTCACAACAAATTCCTATTGAACCAAAAAAATTTATTGGTTTCTCTTCTGAGGAAAAAGGAATCATCGTGGCTAATGCCGAAGGAAAAACAGAATATATACCTTGCGATTATGTAATCGATTGCACTGGTAGTCAGCGTCTTGTTACAGAAGCAATGAATGCCGTGAGTACTTCAATTACCAAACCATTTACAACCTCATTCATTACAAAAGATGTTGCGATAAAATCTCATTTGCTAGCTTATGTGCGAATGGAACCAAGAACGTTAAAAGTTAATGATAATGTTCGGGTACTTCCTGAAGAAATTCCAGGATCAAAACTGGAATTCGCACGCAACTTAGAACGCCTGCGAGAATTCGGTTGGCGTGAATTCTCTCTTCCTCGCTGTTATAACATGCCCTTTGGAAAAGATAAGGTATGTTTTTATGTTGAAGCACCTGACAATCTCCCCTCTGAGAAAAAAGCACAATGGCTTAAAACTGTTCTGGAGAGCCGGACGGGTGATGATTTTATGGAATTTGAATTACTGCCTGACTCAAAAAAATATGAAGATAAAGCTCGTCTCAGATTAAGCACTTTTGTAGTCAATCCAAGAGAGTTGAGCGCCTCTTCCTATCAAGAAAAAGGACGACCCATGGTAATTGCTCAAGGTGATGTCAGAATTGAACCCAATTATTATTTAGCGCATGGGATCATTGATTCTTTTGATCGGATCGATAAGATGGTCAAAAACATGGATATTTCTGACGGTGAAATCAAATTTTTTCATGAACAGAAATATGAAAATGATATTCAACCGGATTTAAAAAAGCATCGTGACGCATTAATTGAGCATTATAGAGAAAGAAAAGAATATTTAACTAGTTGGTTGCAAAAAGCAAAAGAGTGTTATAAATATGCTATAAATGCCACAAAGTCATCACAAGAAAAAATAATATTCACAGAGAGATTACAAGAAGTTGAAGCACGTATAGCTTCTCACAACGCAAACCGACTGTTGGCTCAGGGTGAATTCAAACAGGCTTTACAGTGCTTTGAGCAGGCGCTTCAAATTCAGCAAATGATAAAACCCAAAGAAGAAACTGCTGAATTGAATTTGCATTTCAATATCATTCGCTGTTTTTGCCAATTACAACAAGGTGAGGAAGCCATTTTACGAGCCAATGAAGTTTTAACATCATATCCTGCCACTGATACCCAAACCAAGAAAGAAATAATTCTGGAAGTTATAAAAGCCACTATGCTTCAGTTAACTTCGAGTCAAAAAACCAAGAAAGATCTAGTCAGAGACGTAGCCAATTTTTATTATCGAAATCAAGATCTTATTCGACAACACCTAAGAGAGGAATTAAAAGACGATCTTTCAATCATTATCTCAATGCTTGGAAATTGTAACACTATGCTAGAAGAAGCAGAACTCGCTGTTAAACAAGGGAAAGATTATTTAGGACTAGCATGTTATCAAGATGCTTTACTAATACACCGATTAACCTCATACCCTTCTGATCCTCAATGGGAAGAAAACCTTTGCACCAAGATGATCGTCGTTTATCGAAAATTAAATCAAATTTACCACGTCCTTCCTTTTGCAAAGGACGTATTAAACAACCCAAATATAAACCCAGATAATAAGAAAACGATTTTGTTTCACATTATAAAAGCTGGAGCAGACGTTATAAAAGAGGTAGAAGGAGGCGCTGAGGCGCTGCCTTTGGTCAAAGAAATTAGACAACTATATAAAAAACACAATGAATTTATTAAAACAGAGCTCCAAAGCGCTTTAAAAATTGAACTTCAAGCTCTAGACTCTCTTGAGCAAAGTTCTGAGGAAAATAAAAACATAAAGCAGGTTTAAAATCTGGCTTAATCGCATGAATGTTATATGAGTACAAGGACATCCAGTCTACTTTTACTTTACACCAAATTTTTCGTAATCTAAATAAACTCTAGACAAAGGCAAAGGACAAGACTTGACCCATTTTGCATTCTATCAATATCTTCGATTGGGATATTATTAAGTGAATAAACTTTTTGGATTAAAACCACAGTTAATCATTTTCGATCATGATGGCGTGCTGATTGATAGTGAAATCGTTTGGCATAGGGTGAATGCAGCTGAAATGACCCAACTTGGGTTCCCTCTTACCGTTGAAAAATCGATCGAACTTTTTTCCGATATTACGCAGGAAGAGTTTGAGAAGGTAATATTGCAAGAATTTGGAAAATCCGTGCCAGCAAATAACGCAATAGATTTTTAGGTGGCTCTCATGCACAAAGTCCTCGGTGTCGTGAAAAGATCTCTACAGCAGGTCCAACCATATTGGTTAATAATGCCTTAGAACTATTGGCTACATTAAAGGGTCTGTTAAACTAGGCCAATTAGGAGCAATTAATGGAATCATTCGAGAACCTCGTATACGCACATCCTTATTTTACTATGCTTGTTTTCACCTGTATTGGTTTTCTTTTAAGAAGCATAATGCGAATCAATCTTAAAGCGATCAAAATGAATATCGAAGATTTAGAACTTGCTTTAGAGGATGAAGACGTTGAGAGAGCAAAATACTTCTTGCAAAGATTAAAATCAGGCTTTGGTTTTTGAAATATCTTTTAAAACTTGAATACTCCATCTGTGGGCGTTGCCTATTGATCTATCAACATTTTTCATTTCAATGGCCTACACGTTTTATTTAAAAAGTTCACTGATTAAGTAATCTATAAAAATCCAAATCAGAAAAACTTATATGAAATAACTTCTATACTTTTCTTAGGGAAAACGAAAGTAATGCTGCAGTGAAACGTTTTAAGAGTGTCAGGCCTTTTGTCTTAGTCGTACCACCTTTCTATAGCGTGGCCAGGCCAAATTTAGCAGTTAGCTTATTGAAATCTGTTCTTATTAAAGCAGGCATACCTTGTATTATTGAATACTCTAATTTTCGCTTTGCCCAATTTATGGGTATCCAAGATTTTCTAACCATTGCAGATACATTATTCCCAGAATTGCTAATAGGTGATTGGATCTTTGCAGAGGCAGCCTTTGGCTCTATAGTGGATAAAGATGTGGAGGGTTACGCTAATATAATCCGCGCTCTTATTCAGAAGGAAGGAGGAACGCCCCCAAAGAACTTAGAAAACTGGCTTAAGGTGACAAGAAATAAAGCAAATGAATTTGTTAAGGCTGAGAGCCAACGACTTGCAACGCTTAGGCCCTTAGCTTTTGGTTTTACTATTGCGGTACAGCAAACCGTTTCTGCCATCGCCTTAGCAAGCAAAATCAAAAGAATTATACCTGTACCAACTATCGCGGGTGGCCCAAATTGTGAAGGAGTGATGGGCAAGCAACTTTGGGAAATATGTGACGCATTTGATTATGTCTGTTTAGGTGAAGGAGAAGCGGTAATCCAGGTAGCTGCTATGCAAATTAAAGGAAATGAACTTGCTCCTATTCCTGGTTGTTTAACCCCTTATGAAAAAAATAATAAATCCTCTAATAGGGTTATAAAAGCGCCTTATACCTGCTTAAATGATTTACCAGCTCCCGATTTTGGAGATTATTTTCAAGCGATTAATCAATTCCCATATCGAATTGAGCCTGCGCTGGTAATGGAAAGCTCAAGAGGTTGCTGGTGGGGAGTTAAAAGCCAATGTACGTTTTGTGGACTCAGCAAAGAAACCATTGCCTGGAGGGAAAAAGATGCTGAGAAAACTCTCGCGGAAATCGAGGAAGTTGTAAATACTTACGGTAACTATCCTATTCTCATGGCAGATTTGATTTTTCCTTATACATACTATTCAACTTTCTTGCCCAAAGTTAAAAAAGATAATCAACCCCGATTATTTTATGAAATAAAAGCAAACATCTCACAGGAAAAAATGCTGCAACTTTATGAAGCGGGTGTGCGTTGGCTTTTGCCAGGTATTGAGAGCTTAAGCTCCCCGGCTCTTCTTTTAATGAAAAAAGGCACTAAAGCAGCGCAAAATGTGGCCATCTTAAAATGGGCAATTGACTATGGCTTATCAGTATCCTGGAATTTCATCATGGGTTTTCCAGGTGAAAAAGATGAATGGTATCATGATATTATCTCTAAAATTGCCTCGCTTCATCATTTACAACCACCAATGAGCGTTGGCGATATTCATCTTGATCGTTACAGTCCACTATTTTCCAATCCACAGTTAGGAGCACGTAAAATTGGTCCTACTAAAGCATATCAAAAGGTTTATCCTTGGCCAAAGCAGGTTTTAAATAACATCGCTTGTTATTTTGATATGGAACCGATTGAAAATGGTTGTCAAGCTTTAACGAAAAAATTATTAAAAAATGAATTTAACAACTGGCGTAATGCATGGTCTTCAGGTCAGCGTCCATTTCTCGAAGGAACATACAATAACGATAAATCACGATTATTTATTAAAGATACACGGGCAATTGCTCTGCAAAATCACTACGAATTGTCCTCAGAAGCAACCACACTCATTAAATCTGCAGAAAAACCCATATCTTTGAATAGTTTTATGAAACGAATTAATAACCCTGAGCGTTCGAAGGCCTTTATGGAGTTGAAAGAAAACAAATTGTTATTTATTGAAGATAACCATTTAATTAGTTTAATTACATTTCCCAACCCTAATTGCAAAGCGGAATTTGTGTTCGGCTTACCTACAGGCTTTGTTGATACTTATATTCCCAGCGAGACTGAGTTGCCTATTATTCAAAAATAATGTTTACAAGTTTGATGAAATGATAAATGATATTTGATAGAAATTCTCATCAGGATACACGTAATCATAGTTAAGCAAGGAGCATTGTAAATGGAAGTAAAAAAGAATTTTCTTTTAGGCGCTAGTATCCTTATTCCTTTGATGTATTCAAACAATAGTTTTGCAGAATTCTACAAGCAAATTGTTTTCAATTATGTAAATACAGCTAATAACCAAGTGATGACTCAAGAAGAATGCAAAAAAATTATGACGCCTCTCTACCTAAATTACAAAGATAAATGCTTAGCGGACAAGATCTGTCACGATATTCAAGTTTCTCCAGAAAAGGGATCAGGTCAAAAATTAAATAACTATAAAATAGTACGAGCTGCACCTACAGTGAAAGAAAATATAGATGTTTTTGATGCAGAAGCTCAACAATCTTTTGATTTCAAGGGGGAAAAAATAAACACCACACTTAGCGAGATTGTTTATCTTGATTCTAAAACGGAGACCTCTATTGGTTATTGGAGCAATAAATACTGTTGGGGCTCATTATATTCTAAACACATAAGTCCAGATACCTATAAAAAAATGGCGGGCCAGTAGTTGCACGGAGTAAGGTAGCCCGTATTAGCGCAGCATAATACGGGCTACTTGCTGAGGAGTAGAAAGAACGCACCTTTCCACGTGATTTATTGTAATAAATTCCTATATTAGCGCAGAGCTAATACAGGAACTCATTAGAAATATCACCAGCAATTGTGTAACAACGGTAAACCCAAAAGAGTATTTCAATTAAAAGTCCAACCAGCAGTGACATTGGTGTAATAGTTTATTTTGCTTTGATTTCCATTCCACTCTTGCTCAATGGGTATTGAAAACCCCAATTGAAAGTAAAATGTCTTGGTCGAATACCATAAAGAAGGGGTAAGGAATATTAAATTTCCTCCTGAGTTTGGATCAGATTTTCCTGAGATTTTATCTTTTTCGATGTAGGTACCATCTATCTCCACTAAAGCAGAAAAAATATATTGATTAGGTACGCTTTTAATGTTCCGACCTACGCCGAATTGGTATAGATACTGTGATCCCAATTTAATATTTGAATGTTTTGTTATCCACAAAACACCAGGAGAGGTAAACCATAACCAATCGACTGACATATGGTTGTATGTTCCTCCCAAAAAAGAGCTAACTGAACCAAAACCAGTCGGTGGATTTTTGGAAAAAGAGCCTGTAGGAACTGTCAATGCAGTAACAAAAGTCATTTGTTCTGTATATTGTGAATTGGAATTCTCATAAAAGGCAAACTCTCCTTGAACACTTATATCAGCTATTCCTGAGGAATGGTCAGGTCCACTTCTATAATCGGCAGCTACAGGGAGAGTTACTAAAATGGAGGCCTCATCGGTTAATCCATAAAGGAATGCAGCTGGAATTTGTAAAAAACTCTCGTTCGTGTTGTGTTGATAGTTCGGATCAAAATAAATTTGTATCTGATTTTTATCAATAATATTTTGACCAAATGATAAAAAAGGGCCTGGCTGTTGAGAGGTTGGTAGAGCAAAGTTGCCTATATTTGGAGGTTGAGCTTCAGTAGAGGCACCAATGGCTATTTCTGACCATGCTAAGATAATAAGAGGTAGCGTAATTTTATAGAAAATAAACTTTTTCATATGATCCAAGAGGCTTGTGTATTATCAACTACATCAGTAGGTCCTGGCGCAAGCAGCCAGGCTTCGCTTCAAAGAAGATAAGGAATCATTTTATAAGGAACCAAATCACAGTATGTTTTCCAATCCTCCCCATATTTCTTATAACAGCGCTTATCATCTCGAAAAGCACGGTCTAAGAGTAAGATCGACAAAAAGCATACGTAAAAATACGGCGCAAAATGATTAAACAAAGCCGGCACAGACCAAAAAAAAGCGGCTGCAATTTCTGGTAAGTAATGGAAGTGACGAGAAATTCCCCACCAACCTGAACTTAACAGAAGATTTTGTTTTCGCTCCCCGCTTTCAGTGTAATAAGTTGCGACTGTGACTCTTGGCTTTTTGCCCCAAATTTTACAGTCTCCAGCTGTGGCACGAACACGTTGTCTTTGTCTATCAGCCAGATAATTAATAACAATACTTAAAGTACCTGCGATAAAAATAGCAGCTGCTAATAAACCATTTAAGTGATGAGGATGAAGAACCAAATACATGGTAGGTGAGGTATAAATGCAAGGAACCCATACCAAGCAGCCCCAACAAATATAAAAGCCTGCTCGATCATGCATAATATCCAGAGAAGCAAGATAACCTGTTTCCCAAATAAAGAATTTGCTGATGTAAATAAATTGTAGAGCCACAGCAATGACCATCGCATTGCTTAGGCCAAATAAAGTCTGTTGCTTTGCAGCATAAGATAACAGGATTAGCCCCCAACTCATCATCCCTAATCGGCAGTTGATAAACATTTTAAGATTGATGCCCCATAGACTAGGATAGAGCTCAGTTCCCCAGTAATAATCAAAAATAAAATTTCCAGTTAAACCTGCATCACTTGAAGAAGGCCAAAACCGCCCCTTAATATAGAACAAAGCACAAACAACTAAACTCAGGCAATTTAGAGCACCAAGAATTTCACCAAAATGGTCATAAATAATTGTGGCAGGGAAGAGCTGCAAGTAAAAACTGGTCACACAAAAAGTGAATATGGTCACCAAGAAAGCCATTACACCATTCGCCTTATATACTGGCACATTTCCCTTAGGGGTCACCGGACCATAAAAAGTTTTTCCTTTTAATATTTTTGCCAGTAGAAATTCGAAGACAATAAAGATCGAAAGAATTATCCAGGCTGTAGGCGATCCAAAAAAAACTGGCTTCCAAATGGCGTAAAGGCTTTGAAAAAAGCCATTCTTCATCATCACATGATAAAGTTCACTGAAGGAGCCTTGCAAATTTACATTCGTGTGCCACATAACCATGGCAAATGGGGGACAAGTTAAAATTAGAAATAAAGGGCCGAAAGTATTGCGAATTGATTTCATGCTCTCATCCGTGAAGAAAAATAAAGTATCTATGTTATCTACTTCTAAACATCAAAAAAAGTCGAAATAGAGTCCTGTACTGCCATTGTGTCATCAAAACCTAGTTTGATTAATTCGCGAGTGAATTCTTTTTCAAATAAAAGAAAGCTCAGTAAATCACCGGAGTGACGTTTAGCTCCAAGAAAATTAAGTAGGAGACGTAATAACATCGGAATACTGTTGTAATGAGATTGAGCAATAGTGGCTATATCCACACTTGGTCGTAAATGTAAGATTTGAACGGGTCGCCAAGGGGATTGCTGTTTCTTTTCCATAGGTAACAAGTGGGCAATATTGTTCATATGGTTAATCATCTCAATATCACGATCGAGGTTATCTAAAAACAACCCATTTATCATACCCCCTAAAACACGTGAAAAATCAATGTCACCATCCCGTAATTTTTCTGGGTCACCTTTCTTTAATTGCCGATTTCCAATAACTAAAATTTTATCAGCTTGACAATGGATTGCACCACGCAGAGGAGACTCTAACCCTAAATGACCATCCCCATAATGAAAACCATCTATTTTTGAAGGTGGAAAGAATAAGGGCAATGCGGTAGACGCCAGAAAATATTCCATCTCCAAGTTAACCCGTTGACTAATATGCAGTGGATGGTTCCAATCCTCAAAATCCTCGGCATGATGCTGATAAAAGGAAATGGTTTTTTGGGTTTCATAACAGCTGCTAATGATTTCAAGCATCTCTAGATGCTTATTCTTAATAGCACCTCCCACATCCTCAAAATCAATAACACTACGAAGAAACCCACGCAAAGGAGATGTATCAAGAATATGCCCTAACAGGCGTTGCTTAAAAAGCATACTACTCATATTACGCATAGCCATTTTACTGAGTGCATAATTGCTGGTCTTAAAAATTTGCGGACAAGTAATATCACCCCATAATTCACTTAACTTGTTAGCAGCAGCGGAAAAATCTTGTGCATTTTCGGCTAACACAGCAGTATTAATACTACCGACACTGGCTCCTGTGAGCATGTTAAAAGGAATTGGTTTTGAGTCTAGAATTGTACTAATAGCTTTGAGAACTCCAGCCTGATAGGCTCCTCGAGCTCCGCCACCGGCCAAATAAAGCGCTATTTTGGTCATCACAACCCCATTAAATGGTTTTTATCGTTGATGTTGAAAAAATAATTTTTTATCTCCGTAATTTGAAGCCAATAGAGTACTTTCCAGCATCAATGTTCCAATATGATATTCCGTGCCTTGGTGCTCTCCATACACTTCATAAATGGGTCCCATAGGTACCTTTAAAAACGAGGTTCTAAAATCTTCTCGGGAATTTTCAGGAATTAGATCGTTTACTGTGCTGCTTGGTCTGAAAGACACTCGCTCGGGAAATATAGGAATACCTTCGAATCTACCCTCACTTGTCCAAGCCGCTAAATGCCACAAAGGGAGATCATTAGCAGGATCACGCGTCCATTCAAAAATTTTTTCAATTGCCTTTAATGTCCAACTTGTTGGGTGCGGGATCTGATTTGAGAAATCTTTTGCAAAATAATTCCAACTCCCTTTTTGTCCCTCAAGCAAATTCATCACCTGTAAATTTACGGAAGGATATTCAGATATTAAAAATTTAATAGCCATTCCTGGAATATAATTATCATCAGCAGGAGGGTTAGCCAAAGAAAGTCTCGCCAAACCAATTCCACCTGTTCGATAAATACCAGTGAATGGATGATTGGGGGCCGGAATAAATGCAATTTTGCCCACTGAACCATTGGTATGAATAATTTTCACTCGTCCCTTTGGTAATTCATCAGAAGTGTGATCAAATGTAGGGCTTAAATTAAACAAGCCTTGTAGTTTTTCGAGAACGTCTTTAAAACTGTTTCCAGCAAGTGGCGGTAAAGGATCGGCATCATGACTTTTAGTAATTTCATCCCATAGTAAGTCTTGCTTTTGTTGAGCAGATAAATGTTGATAATTGTCAGGTAATTGCGCATGTAGAGAATTAACAAAAAAATAAATTAGTCCACTAACAATCAAAGTCCAAAAGCAGCGCATCAAAACTCTCCTTAGTTATAAAATTTATTTTTGAAGTAGGATGTAAGATTCCTTTGAAGCCGTCGTCTGATCCTAAAATTGGTAAAAAAGTATTATCTCCCTAAATTTGGCGGAAAAGTACTATCTAAAATCTTGTACTTCTGTGCGGTAGCAAATTCTTTTTCTTTAATCACTGCGTTAACAATTTTTAACTCTTGTACACAGCTATGTATTTCAAATTTTATCCATGCATTGCGCTGTTCCAATTCATTTTTCTGTTTTTCAAGCGTCTTTAGCTCCTCTGAAATGTCTTCTGCATTGGGAAAATAAATGGTTGCTTGTAAAGCTAAATAACGTTCTGCGTGATTTCCAGGTAAATTCTCAAGTATATTTTTGCGACGCTCTTCAGCTAATCTTACTTCCTGCCTATTTTCTTCTATTCTTTTTTTAATACAATTAATTTTATTGTTAATTGTATCAATATTCTTATTATTGTCATCTTGTTGACTGCCAACTTGCTCAAAAAATACTCCATATTGTTGGTTGAGTTTTTTTAGCTCCTCAAGAGATTGGCGTTGACAATAATCTTTAATCTGATCTGAGCTCTGCATGGGAAAAAAAGGCATGATACTCTCTTTAAGATGAACGGTATGCACATATTATCACTTTTATGTCTAAATCTGTAACAGTGGAGAGCCTGATCTTGCATCGGAGATAGTATTCTGGACTGGGGAGATTTTGATTTATAAAATTATGACGGGATCGTTCAGACCTAACTCTATTTTTCGAGTTCGGAGAAATGGTTAATCTAAACGAAACCAATTAAAGTTAAAATAAAATTTTTATTTTACTTGAATCAATTTTCTAATATAATGTCATTTATTGGTCAAAATGTACTCAAAAAATAACCAGGCCAAATGAAATTCAAAATAGCTAATTTAATGCAAAAAAAAATGACAACCTCAGAACTGGTTGCGCAAATCCCAAAAGAAGCTTTTATTTTGGATTTAACAGCAAACAGTTTGGATAGTTGCAGTCCTGATTTCTTAAATGCACTATTTCTAGCAATTCCCAAGCAGATTTACAAGATTGAGTTGCGTTTAAATTCTTTGTATAAAATAGCGGGCAAAGAATTAGCATCTGCCTTTGCCGGTTTTGGTGACAATATTCGCGAATTGGATTTATCCTTTAACAATTTCCAAGCTCAAGCAGGTGTAGAAATAGCTAAATCGTTTAATGCCCTTTCTCATACATTAGTTAGTTTAAATTTGGAGGGTAATTTTTTGGGAAAGAAAGACGCAAGTGAATTAAACGTCATTTTTCAAAGCTTAAAACATATCCGAGCTCTTAATTTAAGTTCAAATTGCTTGAATCTGCTTTCTTTGACTACGCTACAAAACTTAAAAGGATCGCTATCTCAGTTAGAAAAGATCTATCTCTCTTATACCGAAGTTGCCAGTATGTCATTAGAGTGCAGGCTAGCTCTTTGTGAAATTGTTTCCGATGAATGCAAACTGATCTTTTTAGATGATAAGGATAAGGAATTTGACGAGACCTGTGAAAGTGCAAATCTAATAAGAAAAATTGGCTTAAAATCTGAAATTCCTTCATTAGAAAAACAATGCCTTTTTGCTATCAAAAAAGGAAAAATGGCTAAAGATAGCTCCGAACCCACCGCATGCTTATCCCCATATCCATAAAGCTAATTATTTAAAATCCGGTTAGCCAGCTACAGCAGCAACATTCCCGGTACTACTCCCAGTTTCTTGTCGACAGTTTTCTTGCAGGAGGCTGCTTCAGCTGCAATATTAGGTATGGGACAACAAATAATTGCTTTTTTTACAATTGGCGTCTTACTCCAACTTCCCCAAATATTATAGGCTCATGAAGTGTCCTGAATAGATAATTTCCTCTTGGGGAGTTAATTCAACAAGAGCTTCTTCCATTTTTTCTAATATCATATTCCAACCGAGGTGTTTACCAAGTTCAGATTCAGACTGTTTAATGGTGTCTTTACAACGATTGAGAAATTCGTTTATTGTCATCTTGCCAGTTCAATAACAGCTTTATTAAATTCTTCTGGCAAATTTAAAGTTTCAATTTGTTCTCGAGGATGAGATGTGAAGTTTAAAAAATTTTTAATTGATTCTCATTGACTCTTTCGAGTAGTTAAACTTTGTCATAGAGTACGCCTTATCTTGATAACTATTTATCCTTCCTTGTACAATCTATCAAACATATGCTTTTCAAGTTACGTAGCCTTGATGCAGCGAAACGTAATCAAGGTTTGTTACTATTACATGCCATATAATCGTATTTATTCTATTCTCTTTTATATGGGGTAGATATTTGTGCGCACTGAGAAATCAACTTTAGACAAAGCATCAATGTCTTTCTTAGACTACAAAATTGATTACAATAAATGTTTAGGCTCGGGTGTATTTGGGACGGTTTATGAAGTAGTGCCTCGTCCTGAAAATGAAAAAGGCTTTTTTTCTTATTGGTTTCCTTACGCCTACGACTATCTTTTTAGAGTAGGTCCAATAGATAGAGAACCCTCACAATATTGTGTAAAAATAAGCAAAACAGCGCTTAGAATAGTTTATGAAAACCCTAATCACCCCTTTCGTTATCGCCTAGCATGGCATAGTTTATTTGAGGCTGCTAAAGAAGAAAAAACAAACGGCGTTTTACGTAAATACAGTCTATCAAACATATGCTTTTTCAAGACGAATAGCATCTATTCCCAATTTAAAACTCAAGTGCACGGGAAAACATTACATGACTATATTGAGAAAGGAATTTTTGTAAGCTCAGAACAATTTATGCTAAGAAAAAGTTTTGTTGATTTCTTGCATAAGATAAAAAATCCTAAATTTACATTTTGGGAATTACATGAAAATAATCTTATGTATGATGAGCAAAACAATTGTTGGGAAATTGTTGATGGAATATTCAATGAAATCGACGATACTAATATTGAAAAACGTAAGGATAATCTACGCTTTTTCCTTGATCACCTCTTACAATCTTCTGCGAGCAAAGAAGTTCATTATTGGTTGGAAGCCTTGGTAGAGAACGCCTACAATGATGATGTTTACACAGAAAAACAAGATGAAGAAATTCGGCAATCAATAGAGTCAAACTCAGTTAATTCATTCAGTATGAAGACTTATTAACTCATTCTTATGAGGTCAGTTCTTGCCCCTGTTTTAGTCAAGAACTAATATCAGACAAGTAGCCCAAGTAAAGCCCTATTTGAGTATACCTATTGATGAGGGTGTTATTGTATCGTAAATAGTTTCTTCAGCTTTATCAATCTGAGTTTCTGTATTTGTTCTAATTTTAATAGAGGAAATTCCAATTGTTTTTAATGCCCAATTAATAAATTTATAAAAACTACCAGTATGATCATCAACTCCCGATCTAGCATTTAAAGCAGCAGCCTGAATTTCTTGACAAGCTCTTGCATAATCAATTTGCTTGGCTTCATCTTCGCTATTAAGATTTGTTTTGATGGTCTCAAGTTTTTTCTTAAATTCACCAAGTTTTTCTTTTTTATTAGATTTACTGTTCACAAAAAGTTCATCTGATGTGTTTTTAATTTCTTTCTCTAAAGAATCAATTTTTCCGTTCAGTATACCAACCGCTCTATCAATTCTATTAGTTAGTATTTTTTTTATTTCATTCGTCAGTTGGATCATGTTAGAAGTCCATTTTTGGATCTGAGGATCTTCATTTGGACTTACACCTTTAGTATCATAAGTACTCATTTTCGCAACTAATTCGTCCATCTTTTTATCATATGCCGTGACAATATCCTTCCATTTGGCATCTTCGTTAATACCAATTATTTGATTAAATGGAGCCGTCGTAAAAATCACTTTAGTTCTTGTAACATATAGCTAATTATAAGTTTAATTTATTATGGGAATATTAAATACATAACCATCCATATTCAGCTCCCTCATCTATATGGCTCCGATTTCCTTCGTACAACATTATTTTGAGGCAACATTCATACGTTTAAATGACTTATTCGAAACCTTTCAGTAGCAAACATTTTTCAGCAATCATAGTCAATTTTTACATCATGTTGAGCTTAATAAACTCTTAATGTGCTTCTGTTAATCTATTGCCATTTTTAAATTTAATCAAAATTTGCGGCAATAGAGATATGAGTAATTTATTTTTATTAAATACAGCGGGTCTAGAAGATAAGGATATTTTAAATATTTTGGTATTAACCGGAATTACGAAGGAAATGAATTTTGCTTCAGAGATTGCAAAAGCACCTGTAGGAGTCAAACAATTTCTTGAACTTGCGAAGATATATTATCAACGTAATGAAGAAAGCATTTCTATTGCAAAGTTTACTGTGAAGCTAGGTCTTGAGAAATCTGTGGTCGGGGATGTTCCCGCGGTAAAAAATGAAATACGACTTGTGTGTGATGAAAATAACGGAAACAAATGGTACCTTGTTGCTGAAAAAACGGATGGAAGCCGTTTTGAAAAAGAAATTTCAACGATTACAGAAAACGAAGCACAAGAAAGCTATCTTTGTGGGGTAAAGTTAGATGAGCTAAAGATCCATTTAAATCGCCAAACAGCAAATACCCTCAATTATCAATTGTGGCCTAGACTGAAATCTAAATGTTTCTCACATCCAAATCCCCTTCATGAGATAGGTGACTGGCTCAGAGCAAATCTTGATAGTCCCAAAAGTGCTCTAGACAATCAGAAAATCAAAAATATTCGTGGGTACTTGAATAATAAAGCAAAAGAACAAAATACTTCATTGATTATTTATTCAAATAAAACTGATGAGAATTCATGTGGACGAAAAGAGTGTCAGTACATAAAAGAAAAAGTAGAACAAGAATTAAGGCAAAACCAAAGGTTACACATACTCTATATTGGTGGAGGGCATGGATGGCCTAAACACAAATGGAATGGCATGTTATCTGCTCTTAAAACTGAAAACGTTGATGAACTCCATAGTTCTTTCGTAAAAAAAGGAGTTGTGATCAATAGTATAATATTGGGAAGTTGCTTTAGTGCGTCTTATGCAACTACCTTTTCTAGCTTACTTCATCCCCAACGAGGCACGATGTTGTCTTCTACAGTTTCTCAAGGGGGGACTAATTTTTTTGAAAATGTGGTTTCTCTGGTGTTGCAAGAAGAAAATTCCAAAAAGTTTTTTAAAACAATTCAACAAGTCCAAAATCCGACAGGAATTTGTATTTCCACTAAACGAAAGCATATTGGATTAGAATTAAGTGAAGAAGAGACAGGTTTACCAACTCATTCCGTAGAGGATGAATATGAATTAAGCATGAACATAGTAATACAGTTGAGAAGGGAAAAACCTGAAAGTATTTTTGGCATTTCATTAGATGAATGTCATGATGAACAACAGAAAGAAAAATTCAATGAGCTCCTAGATAGAGCTATTAATTCCCGACCTACACAAAGCAATTCATTGAGTCCATTAGTGAAATTTTCTTTGTTTGCGGGGGGAATGCTTTTGATAGGTGGTGGTTTTTACCTTTATAGCCAGCATAAAGGGTCTTCATGCGTCAAATAAATCAAATTTGGCTGGTTCAAAACTACTTATTCTATTGAATAAAATGTGATCAAATGGCTATATTTGCTAAAATAGCTATATGATATTTTTTTGAGGAATGCTATGTCTAATAACCCACCCCAATCCAAATGGCATGAGATAAAAGAACAATCAGAAACTGAAAATCACCATTCTCCTGTAGATAATGCAGCAAAAATCAAACGACTTTTTCTTGATACACAAATAGGTAGCCCAGTTGATACTGTTAGAAGAACTGGATGCTCAACGCAATAATTTAGGACCTAAAGATACTAAGGTGGAAACAGCAGAGCACAATGAAGAGTTAGATCATCCTAACAAACCACGACCTGGTGGTTGATGGGGCAGTTTCCTAAAATCTCCATGTATGAGAAAATACCGCAAGTCTATAATATGATTTTACACTAATGTTTGTTCAATTCGTTTTAACCACAACGTCGATCATTTTTTTCACAACACCCCGAAAGCACTCTATCTTGGAGAATTAAAACAACATCGTATGGGTACTGTTTATCCGACATGCCGTCTGAACATCCCGAAGTATTTTTCTTGACCACTAGAGCTGCCTTATTCTTGGACTTTAGGGCATAAGTTTCAAATACCATCAAAGAACCCGTCGGCAATCCCTTGCGTCAGCCACTGCCTGTGGCCGCCATGCATATTTGCCATCCTTAGCACAAACCAAATGCGGCTGCTTTGACGGATCAATCGCTTTCAGATGAAATATTTGCATGTCGGTATTAACAAACTCCTTGGACACTCTTAACCATTTTGGAGCTTTGGTAGGATCAAGTTTATCTGAAAATGTATCCTGCAAATTGTTCTGCAATGCGATATGCATAAAACCCTGCTCATAGAAAGCAGCCCATATTTCCTCAGGATTTGGATTGCTAAATACCTTATATTCCCAAGGTTCATTAATGCATTGCAGGAGGTCTTCTCGTAACCAGTACGTATAATAACCGATAACAAACACACGCTCCCCTTTCGAAGCTTTCTCATTGATGGATCTGAAAGCTTTACAGTAGATAGAGGGCTCAAACCGACAATCTGCTTGCCGCTGGTCCTTATGTTTGAAGTCTCTCAAAGCCATAACAGTAAAAGCTCCTGTTACTGGAATAAATGGAGTAATTAACAAGCTTACGGCCGTAAGAAGTGCAAACGCATAGGAAACAAGTCGTGGTCGAATTTCATTTTGCCACATGTATTCCACGGCGATGGCTGGCAGAGGAATAAGCATAATCAATGTAGTTAAAAAATATCTAGGCACGAATATGGATGCTTTTACAGCAATCCAACAAAGCAAACCGAAGCAACCACTAAGAGTGAGCTGCATTAAAGGATGGCGAAGTAAAAATTCAGACCTGTGCATAAAGGGAATTAATGCAAAGGCTGCGATCCACAAAATGGACATGGAGCCACCCTGAAGGGGATATACTCCAAACACCAAGGCCATAGGATAGGTTGCAACAATCCAGAGTGTATCTTTAAACGAGAACCAGGATGACTGATCAGCCCAATTGTGCATACCGACAAATGGGGCTAGAGGATTAGCAAATAAGAACCCATTTTTAATAAGATGCGGAATCAACCCAGCAAAAACACTGAAACCAAATAGCAGCAAGCCTAAGAAGACCGATTTGTAATTTCTGCTGTCTTTTGCTCCAGAACCTATTGTCATCTCTTGAAATATAAGGAGCAAACCTACAGCCGGAAATAAAGCGATAATAAAGGAGAATTTTGCGGCCATGGAAAAACCACAATTAAGGCCCGCAATAACGATAAGACCTTTTAAAAAGCGGTTATCAGCCCGCAGAAGAATACAGTAAACGGATGCCAATCCAATAAGAGCGGGAAAAAGATCAGTCTTACCATCTGATAAAAAGTCACTGAACGTTGTGGCAGTTAAAAGCATAGCGATTGCGGCTATTTGAGCAATCACTCCCCCGCCCACTTTACGGGTGATGTCTCTCAATAACAAGAGCATACCTGCTCCCACAATCCAGGCAAAAGATTTGGCTACACCAGTGGAAGCAAGAATAATTAAAACAGCAAAATGCAACTCTCCACTTATACCAATGGTTGAAAAATTACGATAAGTGCCAGGCATTGCCTTAAGTTGGCCAGTTGCCGCAATAATTTTTGGATAGACCATATAAAATGCAGCGGCATCACCATAAGGAGGACGAAGGTATGCCAGAACACCTATCCAGATCATGACCATAAGAGCTATGAACAACAACCCATAGTAAACACGGTTAGAATGTTGAAAGTAAAAAAACCTCTCTTTTGCAAGGATTTTTGTCTTCTGAACTATGATCCATACGGCAGGAATAGCCAGGATAAATACGATTGGCCATAGTATTTCGGCCTGTAGCCATCCACCAAGACCCAAGAATATCCATAATGAGGAGAGCAAAGCTGTTCCAAATGCGAATTGCAAACTTAAGGGTAAAGCACGTGCCATGGAACGCGAGAAAATACTTAGAGCAAAATAGCTGAATCCAATATTGGCCAGTGTATAAACAACAAGAATTAACATTGATTTAATCATATTGAATTTTAAGATTGGGAAACTCGGTAAAATAAAGGGCGAATCTTATTATGGATATTCTGAACACTTTCTTCCTTTGAGGGTAATAGTCGTTGTATAAATTGGGGATGATCAACAAAAACAAAAAGAAATGCACATAACCCAAACCATAAAATAACCAGAATTTTCTTCATATTGTTTTCTATCATTTATTCTGATGGTTGGTTTGTCCCATAGGTGCGTAGCTTTTCTTCGGCACGATCCAATCGCTCTCGAGTTAAACCAAGTTCCTGATTAATTTGTTTTAACTTAACAGTCAAGGACGAAACTCGAGTAAGACTTTCAAGCATTAAAAAAACAATCCAGACTGCACCCAGCAAGAATAAGCTATATGGGGCATTTTGCTCACCTAGGAATGAACGCAATGAAGCACGTAAATTATCCGAAAACATGACAACGATAAAAGCGGCTTCGGCAATTACCCAACTTATTGCCATATGCGCACTTAATCGTTCAGAGCGAACGAGATAAATAGTGTATAGAAACACCAGGAATATAACAGTGATGCCAAGAAAGGCGGGTTGCATGATATAGCCCATTCTAGATATCCTTTTTTTTCAACAAAAGACCCATGAAACCAATAACAACGCGTAATGGATAAAGGCTTGCCTTGGCGAAATTAAACAAAGATTGGCCATGAACGCGCCCTCGCATTTTTACTGGGATCTCAACCATACGAAATCCTTTCTGATGCAGCATAAGAAGTGCCTCTGCTTCAGGATGATCAACTGGATAAAATCGAGCAAAGTATGCAAAAGCCCGTTTATTTAACGCACGCAGGCCAGAGGTTGTGTCAGTAATTCGAATCCCTGTTGCCAGATATAAGATCGTTTTTGAGAAATACATACCAATGCGGCGAGCCAAAGGGGTTTTATAATCTCTGTCCGGATTTTCAGGCAAATACCGTGAGCCAATGACGCAGTCCGCCTGACCGCTTTGAATGGGTTTCACTAAGGCTTCTATCCAGGCAGGATCATGTTGTCCATCACCATCGACCTGAACCACAATGTCATAGTCATGATGTAAGGCATATTTAAAACCGGTTTGCACAGCACCGCCGATTCCAAGGTTGGCCGGCAAAGACAACACAGGAACCCCTGCCTTGGCAGCTACTTTTGCCGTGTCATCGTGTGAAGCATCATTTACAACGACGATATCATGTCCTAGTTGCTGAATTTCCCGCAGAAGCGAAGGAAGACTGGCTTCTTCATTGTAAGCAGGAACAATTACCAAAATTCTACTTCCTTCCTTCATGGAAACTTCCTAAAGTTTTTGCGTTTGCGCATTTTTGTTTTTATTTTTTAAATTCCTGACATCCCCAATTACACGCGCAGGATTTCCACCTACGATGGCGTAAGGAGGTACGTCTTTGGTGACAACAGCTCCTGCACCCACTATGGCACAACGGCCAATCCTTACCGATGGCAGCACAATAGCATTAACGCCAATATAAGCCCCATATTCAATAACTACGTCATTTACACTAAACTCAACGCCTGTCTCTTCTTGAGTGGCCGGTGTATATGAGGTGTGTGATATGATTTTGGCTCCACGGGTAATATAAACATTGTCCTCGATAAACACATGCTGGGGAAACGTAGTATCAATTAATACATTCGGTGCTATATAAACTGTGCGATAATTCTTCATGTTCACCCCCCGTTTTTTATGAAGCCAGGCCGGCAGCCACACGGGAAATACAGCAATATAGGCTAAGTAGCCTAAGGCCCCTTTCCATAGAAAGGCAAAGCTTTTGAAATATTTATCTACCCTTTGAGGTTCCATAATTTTTTTTTTTTACCTTTGGTCATATGCTTTGATAAAGAAAATCGAAGCATGTCTCTCTGCTTGAAATATGAGAAAAACCTAACCTCCAAATCATTTTCTGCTGCCACATTATCTGGTTTTATTTCGTCAATCAAGCTAGCCTCAGAAATTTACTGCTGCAGTAATTTATCGCGCGCCACTCAATAACTACCAGTGCAAACATTCACAGGAGTCCTTAAGTTCGGCGAAACATTTTTTCACTCATTTTATTATTTTCAATGAGCTACTTTCAATCTAAATGCAAAGCCCTTTCCGCTTTCCAAAACTGCGCCTTCAAGCCCACTCCCACAAATAGAATAAAGGCAACGGTCTGAAAAATAGTTCCATAGGCCACAGCTTCTGATTCCCCAATACCAAAAAGACTAAGAGCAAAGATAGATGCCACCTGATAAACACCGATATATCCGGGCGTGGAGGGAAGTGAAAAAGCTGCAGCCAAGTAAACTAACATAACGAGAGCTGGCAGCAAGGACATTTCTTTCCAGCCAAAAGCATGAAATAAAAACCAACAAGCCATTACATCAAAAAGAGTAATTAATGTCTGTAAGAGCAAACAGGGAAATATCAATTGAGGCGATCTCAATAAATTCATTCCCCGCATGGATTGTTGATAGATTTGATTAAGTCCTCTGCCAAGGACATTTTTTTCAGCTAACCACAGAAAAAAGCGCTCCAGGCGATGGCCATTTAAACAGTAAAAAGCAACAATCAGAAATGCGAGAATAAAACCTATTGCAATCCACCAAATCCCTGAACCAATTAACAGCTGTTTTCCCCATGCCAAGAGCAATATGCATAGCAAAACGCAAAGCGCCAGCCCATCAAGAATTCTATCCACTACGGTACTGACAACTGCTTCACCGCTGCTAATGCCAGTCAATTTTTGCAGCCGGACTATTTTTAAAACATCCCCAGCTTTAGCCGGATAGATAGCTGTTCCGAGATACCCTATGCACGAAGCTTCCCAAACCCTACCTACTTCCGACCAGGGTAGACGAGTTATTATTTGCCATCGAATGCTGCGCAAAAACATGGAAATGGCAAGAGCTGCCGCCATTAGGAGAACCCATTTTATTTCTATATGCTTTATGCAATTGATAAAATCATGCCATCGTACTTGCTCAAAAGAATACATCAAAAAGAAAAATCCCAGTGCAAATCCGATACATTTTATCCATTTCTTCATGATCGTTTGGCTAAAGAAAAACGTGAACTTGGGGCAGACAAAAACGAAAGAAATTTCAGTTTATTCAATTGAGATAAAAATTGACGATTCCCATTAAACATCTTCATCTCCGGCTGCATTCCCGCGTGAATCAATGTCAAAGTATTGCACGTTGGGTCACAGCACCCTCCATAACATTCCCGTGGAGTCTAATAGAAAATATTCTACGTTGCAATTTGATTATAAATGGTAGGTATCGTCGCCCTTCAAAGCATAGCGAGGGTCATCCATTACGCTTGTATGGCTACAGACTCCACTCTATTGTAGTATTATTCTGTTCTTCAGGAATGAGGAGGCGCCAATAAATGTTGACACAGGTGTTCACAATTGGGTTACTAATGTTACTCGCTGTTATGTTGCCCGGCCCAGATTTTGCTTTGGTAACAAAAAATACTTTAGTACATTCACGTCGCTCAGGTTTTTTTACTACTTTTGGAGTAGGAGCATCCAACTTCATTCATATGGCATATTGTGCATTGGGTTTAGCCATTATTATTTCAAATTCATTGCTGTTCTTCAGCGTAATAAAATATATGGGTGCCGCCTATTTAATATATCTAGGAATTAGCTCATTACTCTCAGAACAATCAGAGCATTTTATACCAAACAAAAGTAACCAATTTAAAAAATCTGTACAATCAGATTTTTCTTCATTTAGACAAGGATTTTTATGTAATTTACTAAATCCTAAAGCAACGTTATTTTTTCTTGCGTTGTTTACTACAATTATAAAACCTGATACACCAAGTTATTGGGTCATTCTTTTTGTTATAGAGATGCTTTTTATTATTACACTCTGGTTCCTTGGACTAACTTTTATCCTGTCTCACCCTAAAATTATAACGTTATTAGAAAGAGCCAAGAAATATATTGAAAAAATCCTCGGTGTTTTTTTGGTTAGCTTTGGAATAGCGTTGGCTTGCATTAGAAAATGAAAGAGCATTTTATCAGCATTTTGATTTGTCTATTGGGTCTTTCGACCCAATAGACAGTTGATTCATTTAGATGCGAACATATACGAACGTATTTCGCTGCGGCAGAACTCGATATTTTATGCCATCGTATGTAAAGATGTGTTGGGGATCTCGACGATAAATAACCAAGTCATTATTGGATACTACCCTACCATCATAGTAAAGGGCTCTAACATTTCCGACAGGAACATATACGAATGTATCTCGCTGTGGCAGAACTCGATATCTTACGCCATTATATGTAAAGATGTGTTGGGGATCTCGACGATAAATAACCAGGTCATTCTTGGATACTATCCTACCATCATAGTAAGTGGTTCCAACAACGACATTTCTATCTACTCCATAATTTTGTGTACGATATCCACAACCAACGAGTGCCGCTGATATGGCGCTTAATCCTATTACAGAAATTATTAGCTTTTTCATAATATTCCTCCCTGAATAATTGATCCTGCTTTTTTAATTTGAATGCAGCATTGAGTATAGCAAGTAATTTGGCATTTGGAAGGACTCCAATCAGCATCTCTAAGTAGAGGGTAGTAACCGTAGCCTGATTGGCGCGTTTGCGACAACTGGGGTTATCTGCAAAACAATCCAAAACATTATTATCTTTCTTTTTAGCAATGGTTAAATCACTCAAATATCATTCTTATAATAATTTTCTAGACAGTACAGCAAAGACTATTTTTCATGGAAAATTTATTTAATAATATGATTGCATTCAATTTATTCTGAATAAGGATGGTATTAAATGGATGTATTTTTAAGAACATTTGCTGTACATTTCAGTAAATTTAAAAATCTATTTGCTTTATGCAGTCTCACCTTAATGAGTTCGTTTACTTATGCATATACAACATGCCCCAACTTAAATATAAATGCACTGTGTCTTAATGGAGTATGGCAAGTCATGATTACTCCTAATGGTTCATATTGGGTACTCATGGGTGAAAGTGTTAATGGTAAGCCTTGCACTAGTAACGAACAAGCTGATGATGTGCGATGGAATTATGCGTTTACTTCTGCTCGTATGGGTATAGCAGGATGTAACTACAGTTTATTTGCTAATAAACTGAATCGGATTGGTCTAATACAAATCAAGTCGACTCAATATACCCGCACAGGTAGCAATTGGGAGCAAGACAATTATCCAGGCAACTGGACCTGTCGTGAATCACAAGAAAACTGTTTGTTTCGTTAAATCAGCAAGACCAATCATTAATTGCTCATTTTTTATACTAAACTAATAAGTGTCTTCATAGCAAGGAGTGCGATAATGAAAACAAGTATAGTAAGTTTTGTGACTGCATTAACAATAGTTGGCTCAACTGCAGTATTTTCTACGACAAACGACGCCAATTCTTCCGATCTTAGTAGTCCCAGTTCTAATGCCCCTGCTCCCTCTGTTACTTCAGGAACAACAGGCCTGGACAATCATGTTGATATTCAACTTAAAACAAGTGATGGGCAATTGATTAATGCAATCATTGATGAAACTGATTTAAAAGGCTTAAAACAAGGCGATACACTTCAGTACCAAGGTAGTGAGCAAGATAATGCCTCTAATATGCCTACTAATTCAGGCACGTCCACTAACCCATAATGACTTCTGCCATTTAGTGGTTGGGACGCTTAAAAGTCTAAGATCAGAACTGGTTAGTATCAGATAAATTTTTGATTTATCTGATACTTATTTCTAATTTTCGCAAAAAATATCTAAATTTAAGCTAGAAATACTTATTAGGCTATAATTATAACTAGAACATTTCACAAGGATGATTCACATGCCAAAATGGAATAGGCAGCATCTCTCCATCTCAACGTTTAAGACTATGGTAATTAAATCAATAGTCATAGGCATGAACAAAGTTTTTATTTACAGAACTCGAATGACACACTCTCTGTACCATTATGGGTAAATACCATTATGGAAATTAAGTTTAAGGGAGAAATTAAAAATGGAACTTATCTTGCTTATTATACTTATTTTATTGCTAATCGGAGCTTTACCGGCCTGGCCTTATAGCCGAGGTTGGGGTTATTACCCAAGTAGTTTTTTAGGTTTAATTTTAGTTTTATTAATACTATTTTTGTTATTTTGAGCAATGTAAATAAGGAGAATCTATTATGCTAGGATGGGCTATTACTTTTTTTATTATAGCAATTATTGCCGCTTTGTTTGGGTTTGGTGGAATTGCAACTGCTGCGGCTGGAATTGCGAAAATTCTTTTCTTTATATTTTTAGTTATTTTTATTTTGTTTTTGATATTTGGTCTTCTTGGAGGAAGAAAACCGCCACCGCCAGTATAAAATATTAATCGATCTTTAAACTTATGAAAAGGAGGAGCGTATGAATAAGGATATATTAAAAGGTCATTGGAAAGAATTGAAAGGTAAGGTCAAAGAACATTGGGGTAGATTTACCGATGATGATCTTGAAGCGCTTGATGGTTCCTATGAACAATTGGAAGGAGCTCTCCAAAGAAAATATGGCTATACAAAAGAAAAAGCCTATAAAGAACTAGATGAATTTTTAAAATCGATTCACTAAATGAATTAAGAATAATAATATTGACTACTTTTCCTTTTGTTCCTACTAATAAAGCCACCTTCGGGTGGTCTTTGTTTATCTAATTCAGTAAAATTACGCTTGCTAACCCTATACTTGCTATTTAATCGTCAAATCTTTTTAACCCATAGGTGGGGATAATGTATTGTCATTGGATTGTTTCTTTTTATCCTCAGAAAACCTTATTTTCTCAAAGAATTTAAAAGGCTTTTTCTTATTGGTTTCGCTAGGTTCGGGTATGGGGCCAAATGCATGCAACGTGATAAAAGGATATTTTTTTAATCGTTCACGGATTAGTTCAACACTATCAGGTGGAAATCCTTGTCCTAATTTAATCGTTCTTAAACTTTTATAATTCTTATCAATCAAAGTAATTAATTTATTAAGATTTGTTTTTCTTGTGGAATCCATAAAATCAAGAATAAGGAGGCTTTCAAAATGAGGTAAATTCACTTCCTTTAGCATATCAAGACAAATAGCAAAATCTCTATAATTGGCGGGTGTTACATAAGGCTCTAAATGGACACCAGGGTCTCTTTTAAAATCCCCAATTGTGATGTATTTAATACTGCTCAGGTCATTTACATTAAAATTTGAGATGCAGCTTTGGTCAATGGCTTTCAAATCGCTTTTTACTTGCTCTAAAAATAATTCTTTTGCTTTTTTTAAAGCCAAGCATGTAACCTGTCTTAGAGGGTTTTCAGTAGCCGGCATTTGTTGAGGTGCTTGTCCCATGATAAGATTTTTTAGTCGCTCAGGATCTAAATGATTTTCTACTATTAACATTACAAAAAAATCATCGATCATTTTAGTCATTTGCTCGGGAGTATAGGGCAAGTCTTCAGTTGCTAAAGAAAACATTAAAGAGGCATTAGGGCTTATTTCGGTAATAAAACGAGTTTCAAACCATTTTTGTGTGGTTGTTTTGATAGCCGCACCGGGTAGTGCTCTACGGATTTTATATATTAGCTGATAAAAACTTATAGATTGAGTAGCCTGCCCAGCAATAGAAATAGACATTTTATTTAAAGGATTATCTAAAAATATTTTATGATTAGGATCTGCCAATATTGCATCTAAAATAATTAATAATTCGCTAATTTTCTTTTTTTGTAAGCATTGCTTCCAGCGCATTACCATGTGAATTAAGTTTGGTTTATTTCTCGAAAAAGTAGTATCAATTTTTAATTCTACCTGATCAAACCAACGACCCTTAAACGCTAAATCGTCTTTTTCCTCATCGTTTAGAGGGGGGATGTGTGTTTTTACAGATGCAGGTTTTACTTTTACTTCCTTATAAAGTAAAGAGGTAGGTACAGACTCTATTTTTCTAAATGATTTAGTGTATTTAACAAGTGATTTATAGGATGCGTTATCATTTTTAATTTTATCAGCAGTTTCTTTAGTCTCAGCTACCACTGATATTTCTTTAGTTTTATTTTCAGTGTCTGCGGGTAAGTCTTCCATAGACTGGGGATTATTGATTTTTTCTTGAACTAATGGAGGGGTCGATTGAGAGTGACCTTCTGATTCTGCATTTAATTCCTCAAGAGTTTCATTGTGTTCCACAACAATCGATGAATTTTTACCCATGGATAATCTCTCTGCATCTTAAGGTTATATATTTGCTTACATAAATATGTATGTATGCAACGTTTTGTATTTATTATGGCAACGGATTATTACCTTGAGATATAAGGTTTGTCAATTTAGATGATTGATTTTAATATCATTTTATTTTTATTAATGAATTAAACCTACGCTGTGTATTATCCTAATGCTGTTGCGCGGAATCGAACTATATACTTGCTTCATGAGAAATCATCATTAATCATTGTAACTAATTCATTTGACTTGCAAACCTTGTCCAATAAGGATTTTATTTGAATTTATGGCTTCATGAGACTTGGTGACAAAGCAGGAAGCAAACGTGATATTGGCTTTTCTGATCAGGAGTAAAAATCCCTAGATAATATCCGTGGTGAATTTAATTTAGCAAGCGTAGCCCGGATTAGCGCAGCGTAATCCGGGATGGATACTCTATCATTCCCCAAAGCCCCAGCGCTCCCCACTCCTACCACTTTTAATAATAATTCCTTGTTGAATATAGCGATGGATACTTGAATAAGGCCAGCTTTCTGGCTTTGAAGTATAACCATGGTTTACAGAATTATAGTGGATATAATCAACATGCTTCTCTAAATCATTGTCATCTCTAATACGATGCTCCCAAAAGCGATTTGCCAAACATTTCCTTCACCACGATTATTTCTCCTAACCGTCACGCCCTTTTGTATTAAACCTTGTGTGAAATGCGTTTTAATTAAGCGCCAGCGTTGAGAATAATTGCAATCGTCTTTAGGTAATTCCCATATCACATGTAAGTGATCCGGCAGTACAATGATGGCATGCGTCATAAAGTTAAATTTAGACCGCACGGCACGAAATGCTTGACCTAATAAATCAATGTAGATCGTTAAATAGGTAGACTTTCTGCTTTTCAAAGTCAACGTGAAAAAATAAATAGCCCCTGGAGAATAATCTCGACGATAGTTGACCATAACGAAATCCCTTAGGTTGGATGGCGAGAATAATAAATCCCTCGGAGATTTCATTCAATATCTTTGAAAATCCCGGATTACGCGCCGCTAATCCGGGCTACGCTGGCTGTATGTGCATTCAACAGAAGGAAGGGGCCTTAGTCTAAAATAAACAATATGGTGATTGTGCATTATTGTCTGTTGCAAGGAAAGCTATAAATGAAAGTAATATATTCATTACTCTTGTATAGTTATTCAACTCTTATTCTGGCATCAGGTGAGATATGGCTGCAAGAGACGAATTGTATGGTAATAGGTTCTAATGCCTTTGAGCTTCATTCAAAACAAGGTTCATTATCTGACTATATTTGTTCTAAAAATGGCAAATCAATAACCTGTTCTAATACCTCGAGCGGAGCTACTATGTCTGGGGGAAAACCCTCCGCACTTACTAGTTACACAGTCATATTAGAAGATCAAGAATTTGCTATATGGGATGCTGATTCTCATTCTGGAATTATTATTCTATTACTTAAACATAAAAGATATTCGGCGGCTTCTACGCATATTAGAAGTGAAGGTTTAATCACTAAACATTGTGTAGGTGAGGTAAAGAGTCACTATTAGGTAACACAGTTAATCTCTAGTGCAGACTCATTTCTTACCCTCAATCCATAAGGACACAAACACGCTAATTAATTTCGGAAGATGACCGATTAAAAGCTTTCTCCAAAAACTTGTTATAATAAAATTAAATTTCAAAGGAACGATTATGACACCCACAGAACAAGAGGATTTCAAGACCGCGATTCTTCGTAGAGGAGACCAAATAGATGACTATTCTTGGGAGTTCATAAATGGACAAACACAAATAAGAATTACTCGAAACTCAAATCGAAAAACCCAAACATATGAGTATAGAGAGAGCAATAGCACAGCGCAAAATCCATGGAATTTTGAATTTGAGAAAGATTTAAAAAACGGCTTTTTTGATTAAGGTGGGCTATTGCCAATGTAGTTTTTTTTTACAGCTTCAGCAAGTTTTTGAAAAAAAACCGCCTAGCAAAGAAGGCATAGGAACGTTTACAGGAACGTTTCAAAAATCATATTCTTAAAGTTCGCTGAAAATAGGACATAACCCCTTGATTCTACTACTGCCGTTGCGCGGAATCGAACCGCGGACCTATTGATTACGAATCCCGATCCATACTATAAATGGCAAGCATACACCATAAATAACAACAGTATAATCAATTGGTTAAATTATTTTTGCTGTTGTGATTTCTTGCAGCAAATTGCCTTTTCTTGCCATCTCGTGCCACTAGAGTGCCACTAAATTACCGACTAGCAATATAACTAAATATAACCTATAATAACCATATAAATAATAACAATGGTTTTAATGGTGTCATACACTCTGCTTATCAAAAAACAGGCTAAGAAAGCACTGCAAAGTGTACCACAACCAGATAAAACCAGAATCACTGAAAAGATTGTGTTATTGGGCAAGAATCCTGATGACACAAGCTTAGATATAAAGAAGTTAAAAGGCGAACCCTATTTTCGCTTGCGCGTAGGCTCATGGCGAATCATTTTCGACAGAGATGATCAGGTGAAGATTGTCTCCATTGAAAAAATCAAACCACGTGGAGGTGCTTATAAATGAACCTGCAAACGATCAAATCACTCGATGGCAAAGTGGAGTATGTTTTATTACCCGTAGCCGCTTATAGAGCCTTACGCCATCAGATTACTGAGCAATTAAGGCAAACACAGGAAAATGAAGATTATGAAGTCTTTGATCCTGCTGATTATGTTGATAATCCAGTTGCTCTAGCCCGAATTCAGGCAGGTATTACACAAGAAGACCTAGCCAAGCTGATGAATGTTACTCAAGCTTATATTAGTAAAATTGAAAATCAGGAAAGAATCACACCTAAAATTTTGAACAAAGTCAAAACGGCTCTTAAAACCCAAAATCTTTAGGCCTATTTCCCCATTCATCAGGAGCATTTCTCCATTCAATTTCTTTTGGGTCAGTATTTCGCCTAGTATCTGCTATATCTGACACAATGTTTGAAATTGTCTCTTTATATTTGCGATAAATAAAAAGCACTATCCCACGTATTCTTACAAATATGATCTATTCCTTTTTCATAAAAAATAAAGCAAGACAAGCCACCACCCCAAAGTCATTAAAATTTATTCTTTTTTATTTGCGCATACAAGGACAAAAACTGTTTGTAGTCACGAGTACTTTTCATATGCCCATGACTAGGTTCGTTAGCATGGCATTTCACGCATAAAACCTTCAAATTGTATTTCTTATTATTATTTTTCTGTCCATCGATATGATGAACATGGAGATACTGAACATGAGCACCAGCCAGATAGATTTGGCAGCTTTTGTTCTGGCACTGGTAGCCTGCCTTTTTTTTAGCATTTTTACTGATCTCAGGCCAATTTGAAGGATACTCATTTAGAGGTGCTGTATCAGCATCATAGCTCGGAGTCACAGACAATAAAGACTTGGGAAATTTTTTGAAAAATTCAGCGATTAAAAAATCGGCTACAATTCTATTTTTATGAGATTTTTCTCTTTCACTGTAATCTTGCCAATTTAAATTGGTTAAACAATTACGGCATACATTTAATTTTTCATGCCGTACTTTAGTTTGCCCGTCTTTCGTTATACGTACTTGAAAAACACCATCTTCCCTATTTTGTATAACGTAACGTTCCGATCGTTTTTTTCGCCACATGTCGACTAAGGTTCTACAAGATGAAATATGATACTTAGGAAGTTCTCTATCTTCCCCATAAATATTCACGTCTCTAATGTAGATCAAAACTCGTTGCCCTTTACATGCCAGTGTTTTGTCATGTCTGAATAAATCAATTTCATCAAGACTTTCTATTTCAACACCATCACCATCAAGCCGTTTAATAAAATCCTCACCTAACAGCGATATTCCGGTATCAAACTTAAACTCCTTAACAAGCTCAGCACCCATCAATTGCCTAAGCTGATTCAAAGAGGAGAATTCAAAAAAATTTACAAGTTTAACCATTTTTTATCTTCTTCATTTCACTAGAAATTTCATCTAGTTTTGAATCAGCATTGGTGACAATCACAAACTCTACTCGTTGGGAACGGCCATCATCTATAGCATGAAATTGATTTAATATAGGTTTTGAAGAAGAAAAACCGCTGGATGTTAGGTATTTACGCATCCATATTTCATGTTCAGACAAAGAAGATAAGCCCAAAATATATTCCAGCATGGATTGAGCTCTTTCCTGGGATAAACGCATGTTCTTTATATAGGCTGTTTTTTCATCAGTATCGGATGCCCATTTTTTTGAAGTATGTCCTTCAATACGAATCTCCTTGATCGATTTCCTGTATTTATCTGATGAGACCAACGATATGTATCGTGGTATAAAATCATTAAGAATTTCTTTGAATGCAGGTTTTACAATAGATGATCCTGTATCAAAAAGTACATCAGGATTATCAAATCGTATCGTCATATCACCAAGTAATTCAGCATTCCACTGCTTTAGATCTTTCGCAAATTCCTTTTGTAAAGCTTGAGTGAGATCGCTCTTGGTTTCTTCAAACTCTTTAACAACCAATGTTGTAGTTTGTTCAACTTGCAACATGAAAGAGACGGCTATTAACATAAATACCATCATGAGACCCGTCATAAGATCGCTTAACGGAATCCAGTAAGATTGGTTATGATCTTCCATATTTATGCTGCCTCACCTAAGCGTACGATCTCACGCAAGCGCTCAGTAAGAGGCATATAATCAGAAACAAATTTTTCCGATAATGAAGCAAGCTGTTTACCTAAACTTGTAAGGGAATCAGTCAAACTTTTTTCAAGCTCTTTATCTAAAGCTAAAACTCCTTCCCTAATAATTCTGCCATTCTCTTGTAGCCCCGATGTTAGCTCTTGTTGAGATTTGGTAATACCATCTACAAGCACATTTTTCATTTCTGCTTGTGTTGATTGCAGTTGCGCCGAGTGGTTTCTGATAATCTCTGATGTTTGAGCTTCAACTGTGATAATAGCTTCTTGAATAGCCTTCAGATTATTTTGAATACCGCTGGTTAATGAATCCTGCGTTTGTTTAATTACATCAGTTAGTGAACTTCGCATCTCGTTATTTACAGACTTAACTTCTGCACTGTAATCAGAAATGAGCTTTGCTGTTTCAGATTGAACGAACTTCACACCATCAGATATTTCAGTAATCATTTTCTGTGTGCTCACTGAAAATTCAGGGATGTAATCTTTCATTGTGACTAAAAGTTCGCTTAGAGCTTTTTCTTGAACAAAAAGCACATCCTTTTGTTTATCCATCGATTCAAGCAATAACTTCAAGTTTTGGGCAATATCAGTAAACTGCTTTGCATGTTCTACTACAGTAGCGAATGCCTCAGAGGATTGCTTCATGTCATTTGAAAATTGTGACTGATACTGTTTTATCGTTTCTAATTCTTGCTTATATTGCTCTTGCCAAATAACCAATTTTTCAACAGCTTGGTTTAGATGTTTGAAATTCTCACCAAACTGTTCTGTTAAATTTTGGTTAAAATCCTGAATTGCTTCTTTGAGTGCTTCAATAAAGGCTTTTTGGTTATTCTCTAGCATCTTATTTGCAAAATTATCAAATGATTCCTGCAATTTTTTCTGTTGATCATTAGAGTCTTGTCTTAACATCTTGACTTGTGAGAGCAGAGATCCTTCTTCGTCACCAGATAACGTTTTTCGCAGATTAGTAATTTCCTTTACTAAATCATCCATTGATGCTGGAGCTGATTCTTTGGTTTGATGAGAGACATTTTTACTCAACTTATGCCTACCTCTAATTAGTAATGCCCCAAATACCCCAATAAAAGATGAGCAAAAAGCCGTTTTAATGCCATTTAACAATGAGGGGATACTTGCCGTTATATTATTACTGTTAAAATGTAATAACGCCCACGCTATACAGGCAAAACATCCCACGATCCCCATTGTCGTTAATATTTCAGGGCCATAAGTTACTGCAAACCGATCAAACCTAACTAAAAAGGTAATAAGAAAGCATATTGTTAGAGCCATCCAACATAATTCGATAGACGAAAACTGTTGCAACAATGAAAATAGGGTAGGTACGGGAGTATTACTTTCAGACGCTAAAACAGGGCAGGAAACTAGGGCTAACAATAAAGCAAATATTTTATTCATAAGATGATCTCGGTCTATTTACAACATCAACTTCGACCACCTTGATTTATTATTCTTAGATTATTTTATCTAAGTAAGCCGATTTTAATTATTTTTGCTTGTGATTACAAAAGATTGCGATTCTATTAAATAATGATCACAATGTAAACATGATGATTAATAAACATGGATAATTCTTCAAATCGACTGGCAGAGAAACTCAGGGAGTTGTGCGCCACCGGATGACCACTACGACCTCAAAACCCCTGCTACCCCCTCCAACCCCTATGCAAATCTGAAATTGAATTCCATTTTATGTTCGATTAAACAAGCTCTTTGATGAAACCCTTACTACGTTTGATTGCCAACCTAATCTCCTCCCTGAATGCTTTAGCCTCGCCAGTTGTTTCTCCATGCTTTAATGCGTTGAGATTGTAGCGTGGAGCACCAGAGCCTCTTGCTCCCCCATGGACACGACAACGAGCCTTACCTCTGATAGCTGGGCAGCGACAAGGTTTACCATTATTGCCTTTTGTTCGTGCGCCACATCGAGGCGCAGATTCAAACGTATAGCGTTTTTTCTCGGTTCTTGAGGTTGTTTTCATGTTTTTTCCTTATTACCCATGCCCCCTTGAATATTCCCCACAATCGCTTGGCCGCCTTGGTGAACATCAACACGTTCAACAATAATTTTTTGGCCTCCAACCCCTTGTAGCTTAGCCAGAACACTAGCTTGCTGAGCAAAACAATTGGCCAATTTTATTGCAGAGTTGATGTAATATTTTTTTAGCTCAAGATCACTACACCCAATAGCAAAAGCCATTGTTGTTTGTTGCAATTCGTGAATCGATAGCATTTCGGACGCAAGCATGACTTGTAAGCCACTATGAGCATTTAAAGCTATCAACGCATCTCTACTCTTCTCTTTAGCCTCATCAAGATCAAAATTTTCTGATCGAATGTTGCTAGTAGCAATAGCATTTTTATGAATGACACGTCTATTAAAATTTTCTTTTGCTTGTGTTTTGGTGTCTGTGATATTAAGTTGCTTTTCTTTTGCTGTATCAATAGTTTTCATGTTTTCTTCACTCATTTCATCATATTCAAAATAGGTGACTATTTCTCAGGCCTACGCATTTTCTAAAACACCCGTAACCCTTATTGACAAAACCGACAGAATACAGAATGGAGTTTTTGTCAGTTTTGTCGGTTAGCATGTGGTGGATTCCCTATTTTTAATTCCTGTTTCATGTTAATCATTCCAATGATAAGCAACTTTAGGGCGGCCATTGGTATCTTCTGAACTTATTGTTTCTCTGCAAAGATAACCATAGTCTATTAGCCAAGCTAAAGCCTCATTAATCAGCTTAACAGAATCAAGCCCTGACCATCCTTTCCTCTGTATATCCCGAACAGAAAAAGGATTAGGAAGTTTCTTCTTACGATCCAAAATCAATTTTGCACTATCAAGACTGTAGTTAGTTGCAATGCTGTAAAGTCTCTTAGCGTGGCTAACCAAATAATCCGACCAACTTAAGGCACGAATCGTTGCAGTAACGCCCACAGCATCACATCCTCCATCAATTATTTCAAACAACAATGCCAACCCAGCAATTGTTTGCGGCATTTTCAATATATGACTTTCAAGTACAGGATGAATTTCAGGATTTCGAGCAATATCTTGAATTTTCTTCATCCACTGAATAAATAACTCCTGTGCTTCGCTGGTAAATCTAAATTGACAAGGTTCTGCGTCTACTCCCATAAAATCGAGATTATGTAGTGACTCAAAGACTCTATTATATTTCATTTTTGCTTCTTGATTAGGTACTCTATCAATCCACTGCCAGCTACCAATATCATCTGGCCATATGGCTAGCTGGAAACGTTGGATTAGCCCATCATCGACTATACCCCTTGTCGCGTCGCGTACTAACAGGGAGATTTTGCTAGGCTGAATGCCACCGATAATAGAAAGAGTACAGCTCTCAATTTCAATCGTACCTCGACCAATGCGGTCGTAAACATAACGGCCATTCCCATCAAAGCATTCAAGATAAAAAGCACGATCAGACTGATATTCCTCACGATTTAGATTAGCTAACCATCCTGATAATTCATCACGCACAAACACTAACCCGTTAGGATTTTCATTTAATAACTCACCCAATTTTTCTACAGAGGGGTCGTTCACGATTAATCTATGCCGCACAGGTGGAATAATATTATCCACTATTCTAAGCGCGTCCCTTGCCGCATCTCGATTATTCTTTTTTAGTGCTTCTTTCGCCTTACTTTTGGCATCAGCGGCCTCCAACTCAAGCAAAACACATTCTTCCTTGTGGTTTTGCTGGGCTTCTTTATATTCCTGTGCTGCCTGCTTTTCAAATTCCCATAAAGGCCTTAGTGCTTCTTTCATGCTAGGGCTTTTCATAGCAGATGGTCTTCCGATTATTGTCCCCCATTGATTAGGCACAACACACCAGCTATCAAATTGTTTGGGGCAGATTGATGCCTTACGGCCTAGTAAACCAGACAATCCAACAATCGCAGTTACAGCAACAAAGTCAGGTAGACTTTGCTGGCGCTCAGCTACATCAAAAACATAGTCTCGAATTGCTTCAGGCAACATATCAGGCAAAAAAGGTAGTACAGGTGGTCGAGACTCCGGTAGTGGTTGAGGTTTACTGTTTATTTTTAAAGAAGATCGCAATTTTTTATTGTGTTCATCAATTGTATTACCATCAGGAGCAACAGTAAGTTGAGATGCTCTTTTGACCGCATCATGCTCCGATAACATTTCATGAACTTTCATGAAATCAAACGCATCATGCCAATACCCATCATTTACTCCGTTGTTATGATGGCTAAAAAATCGATTACCTCTAACTACAATACCTGCTATACCAGATGTAGAGTCTGGTGATAACCATCTTTCTTCGCCATTTTTTACAAACTTTCGTTTATAGCCATATTGGATCAACAGTTGAGAAAGAGAGTATTGTTCATTAAATGCTTTGATTGCTGATAAGGTATCCCCTAATGAATATCGCTCAGGGCGCATATGATTATCTTGGGGTAGTTTTTCTGCCTCATACACCGAGATTGGATTACCAGTTAGATATTCAAAGTGCAATGATTGGACATTAGATTTGCTCGGTCTTCTTGGGTAATACCAAGCCTGAGCAAACACGCTATTCTCTTGGGCATAGGCAAGTAGTTCTTCATCAAGATTATGGTTGATAAGCGAGACCAATGCTTCTGCTGTAGCAGCCAATTGTTCCTTATTATAGGGGTTCTCGGTTGCCAATATAATGCGGTAACGGTTCCCTTTTCCTCCTGCGTAATGCGAATATGAACCATAAATAATATGCCCGATGTTAAGTTTCTTTAAAGCGTGATGAACAAACAATGGATCAACAGCACCTTCAATTTCTTGTCCATCTTGGTTTATTCGCTTATCACAATCAATAATCAGCACCCTAGCCAAACTTTCTAGGTTACTGTCAGACCGAGACATACATCGACCATCTTCGGCAATTTTTAATCCAGTACGAAGAAAATGGCTACCATCCTTTTCACCTAATTGAATGGTTCTAAGCCTTTCCAGTAATTCTTCTCCAGTTATATGGGTATATCGATTAGTAACTCGCACCCCCTGTTCGGAGGATGCGACTTCAGTATTTTTTATTATTGTTATAAAATCATTCATGGGATTTACCTCTTGTTAGGCTTGAGGTTGCCGCCTCTAGGCTAACGTTTTTATCCTCGCAGGTTATCGTGGTGTTTGATTTGCTAATAACGCTAACCTGCTCCAATCTTTTTAAACCCTTTTGCTGTCTACGCCTTAATACCTCTGCCTTGATTTCTTGGCGTTGTTGTGGGCGCAGCTCAGGATCCTTGTAACGCATAATTTCTTCCTTGAGTATGTAGTAATCACAAGTGCGATCGTGCGTATAAACGCTTTCTACCGGAATAAACCACTGATTTCGGATAGTAGATACCCAAGAGTGGAGTGAAGCATTACCAAAGTCCTTACGGTTCAGCCTTGCCCCCTCCAGCATGGCTTTTAAGGCCATTGATGTTTTACCATCTGTCTTATTGCTCATGCTTGATTCTCCTTCAACCACTGGAAGAATTTTTCTTCATCAATTAAGACTCTGCGACCATTACGTAAAATGGCTCCGAATTTTTTTAATCCATTGGAATCAGCATAGAAAATACGGTCTCTTATTCCGCCTTCTGTGAAAGCGGGATGTTTTTGACAAAACTGCTTTATCGTGGATAAAAGAGGAATTGAGTTTACATTTGACATAATTCACCTATCAGGTTTGTTAATAATAACTGCGAGTTCTCGCAGTCACCTGGGACGAATTATGAGTAGCTAAATAGGGGTATTCTAGGTTACATAGGTATACCAACCATGATATACCTCCATCAAAATAACAATGTATCTTTTTGATTTTAATTATTTTTTACATGGAGTCCTTTTTTTTAAAGATGCTCCTTTAGTATTAATTGAGGCAACATGAGATAGTTTTTTTAAAAAATCATCATTATCACCATCTGACCCTATAACTTCAAAATCAGCTTTTAGATGCGCTTGTATATTGCCTGTTGAAAACGTTCTGTTTGTATTTTTTTTGCATAGTTCTTCTTCTTTGACATATGACTCAATAAGTGCCTTTAACTTCGGTGCCCTACAAAGCTTGAGATTAAACCACTCATCGATTATTAGCTCTGATTCGCTAAATTTATGTTTTATAGTCTTGCCAAAATGAGCGGCTAACTCTTCTTTAATATTAAAATTATTATCAAGCATGCTAATCTCTGCCGGTAAAGAATGCTGCAAATCAGCTTTAGCCCAATGTACTAAGTAATCAAATCGCCACAGTTTTTCTTTGAGTGTACCTTGGTCAATAGCAAAACATGCTTTATATTCTTTTGGCATGGCTATCATGCCTCTATTGATAATTTCAAGACAATCAAGAAGAGCTTGCGCTTGTTGAAGAATTTTCTCTATTACTTCTGCTTCTCCTTTAATATCAGGGAATAGCTCTCTAACAGATTTAATAAATCCTTCACTCGAATACATGTTCCGAAAAGACGCCGGTTTAATGTGATATAAAGTAGTTTGCAATTCTTCCACCACCTTAAACAAAAATTCATCTGGTATTGGTTCATATCCAGACGATATAAATCCAAACTCAAGAGCTGTAAGCTGTGGACGCTTTACCCACCGGCTATAGTTAATAGGTTTAAGCAACCCAATAAGAAATCTCCACTGATAACTATCATTTGCCTTATATGATGCTAACCATGCTTGGCTCATTTTACACCCCCAAATATTTTTTCGTTCATACTGCCAACTACAGAACTGATATGACTATCGCTAAGATGAGAGTAACGTTTAGTCATCTGTACGGTTTTATGGCCAAGTACTTCCATCAAATCACGTTGAGTTGCTCCGTTCATTGCAAGATAACTAGCGCAGCTATGGCGTAAATCGTGAAATCTGAAGTCAGATATTTCTGCTTTAGACACGGCAACTTCCCAAGGTCGCTTGATATCGATTGGTTGTTTGCCATCTTTGCTTGGAAAAACATAATTAGAATCAAGTCGAGCAATTTTTAAATGCTGGGCAAGCACTTCATGAGCGTAACCTATAATTGGAACCCGCCGCCGTTCTTTATTCTTAGTTTTTTCAAGAACAACAAAGCCTTCATTGAGAAATACATCACGGCGTTTTAAATTCAGGATTTCACCTTTACGCATACCAGTAGAGAGAGCTAATACTACAATCGTATATAGCTGCTTATTGGCTGATACCATACAAGCTTCAAGCAGTCTGGCTCGCTCATTATCATCTAAATAACGAACTCGTCCTTGGCTTTCAGGTTGCTTCTTGATTTTTAATACAGGATTTGATTCGATCCATTCCCATTCATTAACAGCAGTGTTTAAAGCATGGGATAAAGCTGCTAAGTAACGATTAACAGTAGCAGTTGTTCTTCTCTCACCGCGGTTGGTTGACCCTTTGGCTAATTCCTCTCTTAAGGATGAAATAGTTTGGGATGTGAAATCAGCTAACACATGATAGCCAGCCTTCTCCTTCCACCATAGGAGCTGTTTTTTCTGCGCAGATTGCATTGATACTGATTTGTGAGGCAATATGACTTCGATGTAGCGGTCTATTAGCTCGGCTAATGTTCTCTTTTTGGATTCAGCCGTTTTAAAGTGGCGATTTTCATGAATAGCCGATTCAATACTACTCGCCCACCGTCTCGCGTCTGTTAATCTTTCAAATATAGCGGACTCAGGTTTCTTTCCCTTCAGCCTAACCCTAGCTAAATATTTAACCTTTCCTTCTTTTGTGATTCTTTTTTCTATTGATGCCATACCAAACTCCTACAGTGGAGATTGGCAACTGATATGCTATAGTTACATCAGTCACCATTAGCCCCGTAACGGTTAATGTTGATTAGGATTGGTGGTTACCGCCACCAATCTGCTTGCTCGAAGACTACAAGAAACCACTAAAAACTGCAACTATTGATGGTTAATCATATTACCTATAAAATTAAATCTATTTAATTCAATAGATTAATTTCAAAAATTCCCTTCTAGTGGCAATTTAGTGTCATTAAAAATAATGGTTCTGATTTTTATGATTAAGTAAATGTCTAATTGGATATAAAATGATATGCTGGATTTGTAATGTTAATAACGCAGACTCTCGTGAACATAGAACTAAAAGATCTGACCTAAAATCAGAAATTCACTCTGTAAGTCAAAATAAGCCAATCTATCTGAGTGAAATGAAGGAACTTAAAAATGGAAAAAAGGTTCTAAGTAAAAATAAGAGAATAGGAAGTTTAGACGCTGATATTCTAAAATATCAGCATTCAATATGTCACGATTGTAATACCTCTAAAACTCAAAAACATGATAAGGCTTGGGAAAATTTCTCCCAAAAATTAAAATCGTTAATTCCCAATACCTCATTAAAAAACCAATACATTAGATTCAATAAAATTTTTCCCTACAACACTTCTTACGAAATGCGAAATGTACACTTGTTTTTTATAAAATTATTCGGATGCCAAATAATAGAAAGTGAATTTAAATTTAAAAACAAAATACCAATTGACATAAAAACCTTTTCTGAAGCAATTCTTAACCAGCGAATTCATCCCAATATCTACTTATCTTTTAAATATCGAAAACAAACTAACACAATCGCCGAGAATAGTGATGTTCATGTATTAATTAACAAAGCAACTAATGAGGCTGCCTTTGCAACTTGGCTTTATTGTACCGGTAATTTAGTTGTTAATATTATGTATGCCCTGCCTAATGAAAAAAGAGAAGGATTAAAATCAGCATGGCATCCTAGACTTGGCTACAAGCGTTTTCACTTTGAGGAGTTTTTATGAATCAGTTTTGTTGCTTTTTCTTGCCACTACAGTGCCACTAAACTATACTATTATTTCAAAAATTTTCTGTAACTCATTGATTCTACTACTGCCGTTGCGCGGAATCGAACCGCGGACCTATTGATTACGAATCAATTGCTCTACCGACTGAGCTACAACGGCGGTAGCGCTTATTATACTCAGAGCTTACGCTGGTGCAAGTTTGGGATTAGGTCTTTTTCTGGGTTAAGACCACGCCTATTGTCCAATCGTTGTTTTGGTTAGTGGCCATTAGGTTGACTTGTTGTTGGGGTTGTAAGCCGTAGCCGTCTACCATTAGTGCGTAGTAATAAGCTGGGTAGAGGCAGTAGCCGTAGAGGTATTCGTTATTGGGGTATTGGCTGGTTAGAGTGGACCATTGTTGATGGCAAATTTGTGAATTGGCTTGTTCTAGTAGATCTTGATTAGTGAATTGGCCATCGAATTGAAACGGCTGGCTTTTTGCGAGTTCAGCCATACCGCCTAAAACAACCCAATGATTCACCGGGTTATTGGTCATTGCTGATTGTACTGTGCGGTTTACCTTATGGACTGCATTCATTAATGACGAAACATCACTTTCACAATTATAGGCATCGCCATTGGCGGGTTCGCCTGTGGGTAATTCATAGTTGTCAGCAAAACAGGTGGGTTCATCGAGGAATTGATGGGTCACTTCAGTTTGGCCAAGGCCTAAGAAACTATGAACAAATAAAGTCACATGACGGCCGTAGAGATCGATTTGTTGCAGATCTTGTGGATTGAGGTTTCCTGGGCTTTGTACTGGGAAGATAATTTGCACAGACGCACCACCCATGTCCATCACGCCGACTAACTCTTTGTCGTTTGATGAAAACGTCCCGAGTTGGTAATTCGCTGACAGCCAACCAAAGAGACCCTCTTCATTGCCAGTAATGGTTTTTGCGGCCTGTAATTTCCAGGTTGATTGATTGGCGAACCATTGCTGTAGAATGGAGTAAAATTGATGCTGTTTTGGCTGTGGCAGTAAACGCATGCCTGCGGTGGCATAGAAATACACAGGTAAATTCGTTTGCGGAGCACCGGAAAACAAAGTAGTCAGGTAGGCATCAATCGTCGGTTGATTAGCTTCTATGGTTGCAAACCCAGGTTTGATTTTTTTTGACCAGACTTCGGTTATATTCGTCGGGCTTTGCGTTTTATCGAGGTCGTAAGCATAAATATGAATGCGCGATCCGGTACTTCCAGCATCAACGACAGCGACACATTGGCGTTGCTGGCAATCCGTATCTGTAGCGTTAACATTGAACGTAATAACAAGAGCAAAAATAAAAGCCAGAATAACGCTGATCCGCATAAATCATACTCAGGATGTAAAGTGGCACGATGATAAATTATGTATATTTTATTGTCAACGAGCGCCATAAAAGAACAATTCCTGCTCACTTGGTATTACTAGCATAACAAGTTGGCTTACTATTCAACTTTCCATTTGTTAATTTCATCGTTACCATGCCACAATCCATCGTGTTAAACATCTCAATGTGTTGCTGCCTTAAAGTATCTAGCGTTTGTTGATGCGGAAAATGATAGCGATTATCGAATCCTGCCGAAATGACCGCAAATTTTGGCGCCACTCCTTTTACAAAATCAACTGAGGACGACGTCTTGCTACCATGATGAGGAACCACCAATAAACTTGCATTCAACGTTTCTCCGTAAACCCGTAATAAATAATTTTCAGCTTGTTTTTCAATATCTCCCGTCAATAATACTGCCCCTCCTTTTCCCTCTAATTTCAAGATACAGGAACTATTGTTTTTATTGCGAAATTTCTTCTTAATCGCCAGAAAACGAAATGAGATACCCTCCCACTCCCAAGCTGGGTAGTGATGGCAATTTTTGCCCCGATGATAAAAGGCAACATCATTAACCACCAACTCAGAAGATTTATATTTCTCTTCCAGCGAAGTCAGTCCCCCACGATGGTCTAAATCAGGATGACTAATGATTATCTTATCTAGCTTTTTTATTCCCACCGTCTCAAGAAAGGGCAGAATCGCAAGCTTAGCCATGTCCCCACCTTGATAAAACTTAACCCCGGTATCATAAACCAAGGCATGTCTGGCCGTACGCACAACAACCGCCAAGCCTTGTCCTACATCAAGCACATTAATCTCGACTTCCCCCACTTTGATTTTTGGGTATCCTGGAAATAAACTGGCAAAGACCAATGCAATACAAGCGGGATAAATTGCTCTGACAGGAAAAAACAAAATCAGCAGCATGGCGAACATTAAAGACAAAGCTGGCAATATATTGCTGAAGGAAAACTGCAAATTCAGCAAAGAAAATGAATCGATAAACTGAAGATAATGCAAGAGCAGCTGGATAGCTCCATCCACTGGGATAAGGAGAATGTGAGAAGGCCAGAACTGCACTAGACACAAACTGACCAACGACAATGGAACAATGACAAAACCAACCAGAGGAATAGCAAGCAAATTAGCAACCAAGCCATTGACAGCACCATAAGAAAACCAGAAAAGCGTCAGGGGCATCAAGCCAAACAAACACCCCAACTGCAAATAAAAGGTTTTTCTATACCCTGTACACGACACCCTTTGGCTTACCAGCAGAAGACTGGCAACGGCCAGGAAGGAGAGGTAAAAACCAGGCAATAGCACATCGTGGGGTTCGAAAAGAAGGACAGCGAACAAGGAATAACGCCAAGCTTGCCAAGCTGTAAAACGATAACCCAAAAAGTTTTTTAACAGAAGAAAAAAACAGGCAACCAACGAGCGTTGAGCAGGTGCACCAAACCCAGCCAGCAAAGCGTACATCAAAGCCATAACAAGTCCTGCTACACTGGCAGCTTGTATCGCTGGATAACGAAGACATAGCATACTACTTCGCGACCATAACCATCGCATCAACGAGAAACATAATCCGGCTACCAAACCGATATGAGCACCCGAGATAACCATCAGATGAGTCGTTCCTGTTCTGCGAAATAAATCCCAGTCGGTCTTATTAAGATGACTAGTTAACCCTAAAGTTAAAGCCTCAAACACACCCCGCACAGGTTGAGATGGGATCATGTTATCCAAAGCTGAAGCCAGATGTTCGCGCAAGCCCAGTAAGGTTTTTGAGGATGAAGCTCGACTTAATAGACGTGCGGTTCTTGGTTGGATATAACCTGTCCAGTTAATATGCCGCGCATGCAGCCAGCTAACGTAATCAAAGCTGCCAGGATTTCCTAAATTTTTTGGTTTTTTTAATTTAGCTTGAAATCGCCAAACATCATCCATTTTGAAACGTGGACAACGGTTGTAACAAGCGAGCAAAACGATTGCTTTCGCTTTCTTGCCGTCAAGACGATTTATTAAAAATTGAAATTGTGATTTCGCTGCACTGTTGGTAGGAATGGAAATGATCTTGCCTTCCAAAACCCCTTTTGGAATAACCTGCATATCCTTTGAAGGCATCCCCTGATCCGCCAACCACCATTGATGCGCAAAGCTCCAGACAATCGCAGCCATAAACCAACTAGCCATAACCCAGCGTGGATGTAAAATGAGTGTTAACACAAGAAAAAAAAGCGAGTAGAGGGATTTTGTATGAGCAAAAACAGTCCCTGCAAAAAAGCAAAGAATTTCCATATTTTTTCGTTGGACTTGAACAAAGGAGCTACTTTATATCAATGTTGCGTGGAGCGGCAATAGTTGCATCATGCTTATTGTCTATAATTATTCAATGAGCTCTCATAAAAAAGCAACATGCCTCTTTTTAATTTAAAAGCTAGCAATCGCTTGTTAATACAAATACTTAGCCTCATGGGAAAAAACAAATCATTTATTATTCTTCCTTTATTTTCATTTATTGTTACTTTTCTCTGTTTTATATTGTTGGGTTATATCATCGAATTAAGCACCCGAATTAATCAACAATACCTCAATCCACCTCATTATTATTGGTATCTGGAGCTGGCTAGTTTTCTAATTTTAGTTACTGCGATCGTGGGAATAAATACCTTCACGAATGCCCTACTGGTTTATATGGCTTATTTTAAATTATGCAAAAAACCCATTTCCTTTGCAAAAGCACTAAAGCAATGCTGGGTCCAACGTGCTGCTTTGCTATCATGGGGCATTTTTTATACTTGTGCAGGCTTTATCTTAACGTTGCTCGAACGTACAGGTAATTTCAATAGAATAATTTTTACCACAGCTAATGTGTCCTGGCATATTTGCGCATTTTTAATCATGCCTTTTATTGTTATTGAAAAACTAAGTCCTAGCCTTGCTTTTGAGAAATCTCGCCAATATTTTTCTCAGTCGGCCATATTGCAAGTAAACATTCTATTGCTTCTTTCCCTCTATTTATTACCGGTAATCATTCTTATCCATTTTACGCCCTATTTCGTTCCCCAAGAAATAATGAACGACATTTGGTTTTATGGCTTATTTTCTGGGATCCTAATCTGGCTAGTTTGGGGGAATAGTTTCAATGCAGTACTAAAAGCAGCATTTTATTTAAAATTAAATGGTCAAAAAGAATTCTTTTTTCTTAAAAAAGACGACGTTGATAAAATTATTAAGGATTAGCTAGGGAACGTCCCTATTTTCCATGAATCGTTTGGGGCTCTGGGAAGCTCACTCTAAGGCCTACCATAAATAGATTCGCTTCAGGTTCATAACGCCCAGTTAACAACGCATCGGATAAGGGCTCGGCATTAGTCCAAGTGACACTGTCGTATCGAGTATACTGGTAAGTAAAAAGATTCAGTACACGGCGTAAGTTGATTTGCAACGCCTGCCTTGAGCGCCCAACCCGTCAGCCATTCATCAAAATGACCTGTCACTCCAACATTGCCAGCGGTATTCTCATAGCTAATTGCAAATTTGCTCCAAGAAACCCCAGGTCCTGCAAAAAAACGGACGTATTCATTGTAATGGTATTCCGGTAATGCAAATAAGCTAAAACCATATTTTAATTTTTCCTCAGTTTGAACAGGCTCAGAAAAGAACCAATTCTTAATTGTATGTTCTGCCTCTCCTGTAAATAAATCAGCATTTCCTTCAATATTTAGGCCTATTTGATTGGTTAATAAAAAACCATAGCCTGCAGCTAATTGCCCATGAAAATTTGTATAGCCACTATGGAAGTTTTCAGAGGTAGCGAACGGGTCTCCAATAGGATAAGTCAAATTTTTTTCTACATTTACGGCATTAATCCCAAGATTAAGAGCGCCGTACCAACCAGCATTAACATTAAAGGGTAACAAACCCAGGCTGATTATTAGCGTAGAGTATCTATTCATATTTAACCTCATCTATAAAATACTTGGGATAGTGATCACATTGGATGTTTCACTGACACCACCGCCTTGTCTCACTACAGTAATGGAAACGCTAACTGCACGGGGGGTAGTAATATTCTTCACAATAAAGCGCTGATTGGCTTCGTCCAATACGAGTGTCGCATTTGGTAAACCATTCAGGACATAGTTCGTTACAAATTGTTTATCCAAGCTTCTGTAAGTTATAAAGGCTTCTCTCTTGTTCATTGGATTACGATCGGCCTGAAGTAAATACAACTGGGTGGTAATAGTGAAATTATTCGAGGAAACGTTAAAAAAAGTGGCTTTCGAGGATCTCACCATAATACGGGCCATTGAAGTAGCAAAGCTAGGAACGGTAACGTTCGCAACGCCGACATTAGGTGCACCTTGTAATAGAATATAAGGATAAGTGTTACCGCCGTCGATAGATAAAAGAATATCAACTATTGTAGCACTCACTGGTGGTAAATTTGTATTAGCCACAATCCAAGTAACTGATTGTGAGGTTCCTGCTGGCCAAGTTATCCCACCTGCTGTTGGATACGACACTAAAAAAGGACCTGAGCCGCTAATTGTTGTAACCGTGACATCTGTGAAAGCGTTACAAGCCCCCCCTGGATTATTCGCACGTACTGATACTCTAAATTTTAAAATTCGCGATACAGAGGGCAATACTTCCCAAGTAAACGGCCCCTTATTGGCTAGAGCAATTAGATTTGGGAAAAAACGTATGGAAAATACAGAAGGGAAAAAACTTCTAAAATTAGGTCCACCTACTGCCGTACTCACTGGTGGTTGCTGGGAAACCTCATTATTCATCTGCTCCCATGCATAGGTTAATACTTTCCCTGAAGGATTAGTGGCTGAAGCAATCAAACTAAAAGGCGTACTTGCTGGTATATAGGTAAAACCATTCGTACCAGTGATCGTCGGCGCAGGGAGAATAGGCGTCTTGACAGGGCAAGTATGGCCAGGACTAGAAATAAAGTTACCCATCTCTTGCAGGCTAATCCCATTAAAATAAGCGTCCGTATTAGCCTGCACGTTTGGTGCACAAATCCCTGCATAACCCATAATGGTACTGCCGCTTCCCGGTTCCACTGCTGTAGGGTCATTTCGTTCACAATTGTTATTTTGGACATGGTTAGCTCCAAACTGATGCCCCATTTCATGCGCCACATAATCAACATCGAACGGATCGCCCACAGGCATTGGTTGTCCTGTAGTTCCTTTTGCCTTTTCGTCAGCATCACAAACACTGCCTAAGCTAGCTAGTCCACTACCATCAGCATCCACAACATGTCCAATGTCATAATTCGCTGAACCGATGACCATATCGATGTTCGTTTGATTTTCCTCTATTAAACTTTTAGGATCCCCATGTGTGTAAGGTTGCGTATTCGGATCGGTGTAAATAATGTCTGTATTGTTCGCAATAAGTTGCATGGTTATTGCAATGTCGCGTTCAAAGATGCCATTAACGCGATTCATTGTGGTCACTTGAGCCGCAAGTGCCAAAGGTTTAGTCCCACCATGAAATTCAGTGTATTGAGCAGTCGCTGCCATGGCGAGACGATATTTTCTTAACTCGCAAGAAGCAAAATTAACAAAATGCTTGAATTGGCTAAAATCCTTCAGTGGTTGACTCTGACCTGAAACGCCACATTTCATTTTTTTGGACGTAATAAAATCTTTTTGATAATACACCATGTAATATTGCGTATTATTTCTTTCCAAAGGATCAATAAAAATAGTGTGCTTACCTGGGACCATGATCATCGCATGAAATCCGTGCGGGGTAATATCAAGCTTTACGAGCTCACCGGCGTTACCCAGGCCATAGGCATCATAGGTCTTAATTTCTGGAAATTGGGCGGCTAATTTAGGATCCATGGTGCTATTTGCTAGTACCTTATACCGGGGCATTGTCCCATCAGGATGAGGTAGTTCTAACAGAAGGGGGGCGCCTATACTTGGATTGTCTCGGTGAGGGACATGCTCTAATTCAGCATAGAGCTGATTAATATCAATTTCAACAATACGATAGCGCTTTGCCTGAATAAAAGGCTTAGCGAAAGATATTAATGCGGGATCTACATCCTTCACCACCTGAATAACAGGTTGTGCAAATAAAAATAAAGAAAATAGCAACAGAAAAACAGCAACAAACATCCGTGTCATCGCTCACATCCAATCAATGTCATTTTTGGCGGTCGGATTGTATATCAAGTAAAAGCATATTCCTAATGAAATTTGTTGCATCCATCTAAAATAAGACATTTGAATATTAAGCTAATAAAAACACTTCAAAAACGCTAGCAATACCAAGCAGATTCCAATAGGATAAGGTTAATGTCCGGGGGATAGGGATAGTTCTTCATGATTATTTCAGCTTTAAATGAAAGTGATAGAGACACGCGTGTTGCTATTACACCAAATGCCGTAAGGCATTATCTTAAAATGGGATTTGATATCACTTGTGAAAGTAATGCAGGTCAAGCATCAGGTTTTAGTGACACTGACTACGAGGAAGCAGGTGCCAAAATAATAAGTGATCGAAACACCTTACTGAAATCAACAAATGTTCTCGTATTGGTCAATGAACCAACTGTTAAGGATTTGGCTGGTATTTCTCCACAAACGCTGATCATTAGTCAGATTGATAATGTTTCGGATAGTGAGTTATTGATCTGGGGATGCAAAGAAAAAATGAGCATTTTTTCCATGAATCTCATTCCGCGCATCAGTCGTGCTCAAAGCATGGATAGCTTATCTTCACAAGCAAACCTTGCAGGTTATCGTGCTGTACTCGAAGCAGTAGCGCATTTTAAACGTGCCATTCCGATGATGATGACCGCAGCAGGGATGATTCATCCAGCAAAAGTGTTAGTACTTGGTGCAGGCGTCGCTGGCTTACAGGCAATAGCTACCGCTAAACGATTGGGGGCCATTGTCTATGCTTTCGATGTCCGTCGTGCTGCTAAAGAACAGGTAGAAAGCTTAGGCGCAGAATTTATCGAAGTAAGTGCAGAGCATGATGCAGAAACAGCCGGAGGTTATGCTGGTGAAACGAGTGAGGAATATAAACGTTTACAAGCTGAGCTTATCGACAAGTATGCGAAGCAGGTGGATATTGCCATCTCTACAGCACTCATTCCAGGAAAAAAGGCACCGATCTTAATCACCAAGAAAACGGTGGAACAAATGAAACCCGGCTCAATCATTGTTGATTTGGCAACGGCGCGTGGCGGTAATTGTGAGGTAAGTAGAAAAGATAAAATCATTAAACATGGTGAAATCACCGTGGTAGGCTACAGTAACCTTGCGGGTTTAGTTCCAGCCACTGCGAGTGAGCTGTATGCCACCAATTTAGTTAACCTTCTGCGTTTATTCGTTTCCGCACAAGGTGAACTCTCATACAACTCAGAAGATGAAATTATCAAACAAGCCATGCTTTGTTATGGTGGGAAATACCTCCCTTTCCAAATGGTCAAGGAAACAGAAAATGCCTAGTATTAATACCCTTACAAATCCGTATATCGCTATTCTTACCATTTTTGTGCTGGCTTGCTTTGTCGGTTATTACGTGGTGTGGAAAGTCACACCTGCCCTGCACACCCCACTCATGTCTGTCACCAATGCCATCTCCAGTATTATCATTCTTGGTGCACTTATCGCGGCAGGGGCTACGTTCACAGGCATCATTACTTTATTAGGCGGGGTGGCCATATTTATTACGGCTATCAATATTTTTGGTGGATTTGTAGTTACTCAGCGCATGTTACGCATGTATAAAAAATAATGTCTACAGGATGATAGCATATGACTTCTTTGTTTCCGTTTTTATACCTCGTTGCTGCTGTATGTTTTATTCTGGCTTTGAAAGGTTTAGCAAGTCCTGCTTCTGCTCGCCAGGGTAACTTGCTAGGTATTTTTGGTATGACTGTCGCAATTGGCTCTACCTTGATGATGCCATCCGTTCATCACCATTGGTTGTTGCTTGGATTAATTGTGGCAGGTGGAATTATAGGTACAGTAATAGCACTAAAAATCCAAATGACTGCTATCCCGCAGCTAGTCGCAGGCTTTCATTCTTTAGTTGGTCTTGCCGCTGTGCTTGTAGCTTTTTGTGCTTATTTGTCGCCAACGTCTTTCCATATTGGTAGTCCCGGTGCAATTGAGGTAGCAAGTCTTATTGAAATGAGTCTTGGTCTCATCATTGGGGCAATCACCTTTTCAGGCTCAGTTATCGCGTTCTTAAAGCTTCAAGGAATAATGTCTGGACAACCCGTGCGTTATCCTGGTCAAAACTTAGGAAATCTGCTGATTGCTCTCGCCATCCTTGTTCTTCTTGTTTATTTTATAGCCAGCCAATCCTTACACGCTTTTAGTATGATGGCATTGTTTTCTTTCTTGATCGGCTTTTTGCTCATTATCCCCATTGGTGGAGCTGACATGCCGGTTGTTATTTCCATGTTGAACTCTTATTCTGGTTGGGCTGCAGCCGGTATTGGTTTTACCTTGAGCAATCATCTTTTGGTAATTACCGGTGCTCTGGTAGGTGCCAGCGGGGCTATTTTGAGTTACATCATGTGCGTGGGCATGAATCGCTCTATCATCAATGTGATTTTTGGGGGAATAAAAGGCGGCACGAGCACTGCCACAGCCCAGCACGATAACCAACAAATCCATCAAGCCAATGGTGAGGATGCAGCTTTCCTGTTAAGCAATGCCAAAGATGTCATCATTGTGCCCGGTTATGGGATGGCGGTTGCCCATGCTCAGCACGCAGTAAAGGAATTAGTTGATGCTTTGGAGGATCGAGATATACGTGTGCGATTTGCTATCCATCCTGTTGCTGGTCGCATGCCTGGACACATGAACGTTCTTCTGGCTGAAGCTAACATTCCTTACGATCGAGTATTCGAGCAAAGTGAAATTAACCGAGATTTTGCCACCGCAGATGTTGCGTTTGTTATTGGGGCTAATGATATTACCAATCCCGCTGCAAAAACAGATCCAAACTCACCCATTTATGGTATGCCTGTACTCGAGGTGGAAAAAGCCAAGACCGTGTTGTTTGTTAAGCGCAGTCTCTCCCCCGGCTATGCTGGCGTGGATAATGATTTATTTTTCCGAGACAACACCTACATGCTTTTTGGTGATGCCAAAAACATGACAGAATCCATTGCAAAAGCCCTGGAAGAGATGTAGTGAGATCCCTTAAGTATCCCCGTATTAGCACTAATACGGGGCTGCTCCAAACTAAAATGTGAGAATTCCTCTACGCTTCGCCGCATCAAAGCTTGCATCTCCTTCGGGCTGAGGAAGCGCGAAGCGTCTCGAAGCCTATCCTGGCCTTTCCATGCCCCGACAAAATTCAATCTAATTGAATATATTTGCTACACTTAAAATGCCCTACTGACTACCTAAGATTATCAAATGCCCAAAATTATTATCCTCACACATGCTCCACAGCAGACTTTAGGCGATCCAAGTGCTGCTGCCAAATTACAGCAACTTTTAGTAGAAAAATTGGCTGAGCGTTATGAAGATTTGGTTGTTGAGGTGGTAGTAAATGTTAGCAAATCCGATGAAGAACCCGTAAGGAATTTATTTGGGCATGGAATGCCATATGAACTTATTGATGGAATTGCTACTTCAGACGGACAAATTAAGCTGAGGAAAGCGATTGACAAAGCAGATCTGATTATTAGCTATCCAACACCTCATTTTCTTGTCCCACCAGTCATTGAACTATTTAAAGATAGCATGAAACCCGTGATTTCTTTGACTGAGTACAACTTTGATATGGAATTTCAGCTTCTTCAAAAAAAGCGGATCTCGATAGTTCCAGGAACCTTTTTTCTCAGCTCCGGTGTTAGCGAAGGAAACCTGGGCATATATATTGAAAAATTTAGCAAACCCGCAAAAATTCATCCAACAGATTATGGAAAGTTGCCCAGTGATTTAATGTCAGAAAATAAGGAACTGTACTTTGGATATTTTAATAAGCTCTTTGATTCGAGAACTGGGGCCACACCAAGTCGATTCATTGCTTTCGCAATCAATAATTCTGATAAAAAGGAGGTGGATATTGTCCTCCCATTACAGCCCCAAGGTACTCCTAATGTAAGTTCAGAGAGCAACGTAAATGTCTTGTTTAGCACTGGTTTTATCAGGGAGTTAGAAGATTTTAATCACGTTTTAATATCCTATTTCCCACCGGAGCCATCCCCTCCTGTTTATTTAGCGTATGCACGGGAAGGAAACGACTTGGTTGTAAAAGAGGTATCCAGAGAAGAATTCGAAAGTCAAAAGAGCGTAGCTGATAAATTAATTCGAATTATCAATCCCTTTCCGTTACATAAGGAATCCATGAGAGCATTGGTTGAGGCCTCAGAGCCTGTGAATCTCATAACTGGCGACCAAAGTTTATCTGAAGCATTGTCTCTATTAAAAATAGTGTTTTATCAAGCCATGCCATGGAAGAAAAAATTTTATGAAGCACTCATAACAACTTCTCAAAAATACGCTAAGCTGCAAGAGTGGTTCAAAATGGTTGATAGCAAGACAAGACCTATTAAATCTCTGGTTGAATTTTATAAAAAAAATAAAGATATTTTACATGCTGAAGCTCAAGCTTTACTAAAAGATTTCGAGGCCAACAAGAATTTGTCTGTTCTTTTCCCTAATTATCTCGACAATTTTTTGCAAAGCAGTCCCTATGAGCGTTTTACACAATTTATAGATCACTTAAATCGACACCCGGAGTATTACTCCAATGTAAAAAATCGGACTGGAAAGGGATATACATTAAACAAAGGAGATCTAATTAATCATCTAATTTTTTATCTAAAGACAGCGACTTCTGCTGAGGAAAAAAATAAAATGTTAAACTATTTTGATTCTAATACGGATTTTCTAATTAAATTAGAAGATGCTGAAAAAGTTTGGTTCTATTCCGATGTGAAATCCCAATATCCTGACCTTCGCATCTCATTACCTGCCTATAACATTATAAAATGCTTAGAAACTTTAAATCCTTTAGAGGAGGATATTTTTGAGGTTAATACCTTCTCTCCTATCTTAAAGGAGGGTAAACAGTTACAAGAGTTAATGATTAGCTTAAGTAATATTGATTTCTTGGAGTTCGCAGATATCAGCAAGTTTACACCAGAAGATAAGCTATCAATTTTACAAAAATTAATGCGCTATAATGCTTTTAGTTATAGTGATAAGAAGGGGCAAGAGGGCGAAGAATTTTGGCTTCAATTTTTAGAAAATGAAACGGATGAGCACGTCTGGCGTGAAACATTGAAATTATTATTCACAACCCCTTGCTATAGAAGCATAGAAGACGGAGCTTCATTTGATATTTATAAGCCTAATCTCTTTTCTAGGATCAAAAATCGCTCCGAGTTAGTAAATATCATCCTGAATCATCCTACCGCATCAGTCATTTTAGCTGAAGAATTATTCCTCACGGACCAACCAACTATCGCAGCCTGCAATGTAAAAATGAATGAACTTGTTTTGAACTCCTTCTTTTCTATGGAAGGCACTACTGATACTTCCCGTTCGTTTTTCCGCCATTCTCCAGTGATGCAAACCTCATCAAAGGAAAAAGAGCTGATTGGTAAAATGCTGTCTGCAGAAGGAGCATTGCAAAGTGTTATCCAACATTTTCTAGAAGAAAAACTCGCTAACGACCCAAGAGAAATGCGTCGATTTAAAGAGAATTTTGCTGAGTATCTGCCACAACATTTAAAAAACTTTATTAGTGAAGAGAATATTTCACCATCTTCTCAAGTTTAATACGACTGCATCGACACTCTACTTTGTCTCATGTGCGCTAATTTGCCATAGCAAAAAAATAAAGGTATCTTAGTTCTTTTTTAGAAACTAGGAGGGTTTTTATGTTGCGGAAGCTTGGTTATAGCCTGTTTTGTGCGGGTACGCTGTTTAGCTCTAATGCTTTAGCTATTAATTACCACCAGCTGGCTATAGGGATGACTGTAAACTACGAATTGCCCCCCAACGAACCGCAAGAATTCATTAACTCCTGGTTCTGGACTATCACCTCAACTTGCATCGTTCATACAAAAGACAACAGTGATAATATCTTCATTGAAGTTTTAAAAAAATCAGGGAAAGTCAATGATATTCCCCTTAAGCAGGGAGATAGCCTGTATATGCCTGTGCATAATGGTGACACATTTATCATTATTGCCGATTCAGGCAGTAAAGTTAGATTAACCAACCAAGGGTTTAGCATCCTCTCAGCCAGTTGTTCCTCTTAATGATTAAGCCCCCCTCACCCTACCCCCCCGTGGGAGAGGTCGACGCGCGTAGCCGCGGCAGGTGAGGGAAAAGTCAGTTATCGTTACAGTAGCACCGGTGAAACCAGCAAATAATTAATGTTCACGTGTAGAAGAAAAAAGAATTTTTGGATAACGTTCCTGCGCCATAGTAAGATTGACTTTCGTTGGCGCAAGATATATCAACGAATCACTACCATCCAAGGCCAAATGGTCATGAGCCTTTATACGAAACTCATCCATTGCTTTGCCATCATCTGAATAAACCCAACGTGCACAAGTCACATTTACCGTTTCATAAATACAATCTACTTTGTACTCATGCTTTAACCGATGAGCAACGACATCAAATTGCAAAACGCCTACCGCCCCTAAAATTAATTGATTACTGTTGAGCGGTCGAAAAACCTGAGTAGCCCCCTCTTCCGAGAGTTCGATCAGGCCCTTTAATAAGGCTTTACTCTTTAATGGATCTTGCAAACGCACTAAACGAAAAAGCTCGGGAGCGAAATTTGGTATGCCTGTGAATTTTAAATTTTCACCTTGTGTAAAAGTATCACCAATACGAATGGTACCATGATTATGCAAACCGATAATATCACCTGCCATCGCCACTTCTGCGTGGGCTCTATCACCAGCCATGAATGTCAGAGCATTGGCAATTTGTATTTCTTTGCCGATACGCAAATGATTTAGCTTCATTCCTTTCCTAAAAACTCCAGAACAAATGCGTAAAAAAGCAATGCGGTCGCGATGTTTGGGATCCATATTGGCCTGAATTTTAAAAACAAAACCGGTAAAGGCATCTTCCTCGGGATTAACGCATCGTTCTACAGCAGCACGCGGCCTTGGTCCTGGAGCATGCTCAGCAAAGTCATCCAGTAATTCCTTAATACCGAAATTATTAATTGCTGAACCAAAATAAACTGGGGTTAATTTACCGGCCAGATAATCTTCAAGGTTAAATGTATGGGAAGCCCCTTTGACCAGCTCAATTTCATCGCGCAATTCCTGTGCTATATCACCCAATAATTCATCCAATTGCGGGTTATTTAAGCCTTTGATTTGCAAAGCATCTTGCTTTTGCATATTTTTACCTGGCTGGTATAAATAAACGGTATCTTGATACAAATTATAAATGCCTTTAAAGCGCTTACCCATACCAACAGGCCAAGTCACTGGGGCACATTGGATACCTAATACGGTTTCTACCTCATCTAACAGACTGATTGGTTCACGACCCTCGCGATCGAGTTTGTTGATAAACGTCATAATTGGTGTATCGCGCAAACGGCACACCTCCATTAATTTTACTGTTCTTTCCTCCACCCCTTTAGCAACATCAATAACCATTAAAGCAGAATCCACAGCGGTTAGCGTGCGGTAGGTATCTTCCGAGAAATCTTCGTGACCTGGCGTATCCAGCAAATTCATCACATGGTCATTATGCATAAATTGCATGACGGAAGTGGTGATAGAAATACCTCTTTCTTTTTCCATCTCCATCCAGTCAGAAGTAGCATGTCGATCCGCCTTACGCCCCTTGACAGTACCTGCGAGCTGAATAGCACCACCGAACAACAATAATTTTTCAGTAACCGTTGTTTTACCGGCATCAGGGTGAGAAATAATGGCAAATGTTCGCCTTTTGGAAAAATCCTGGTAAAAATCAGACATACTAAACCTGCTCATGCATGAGATAGGGCATTTTAAGAGAAATGGTAGTAACAGACAAATTCTAAATCAAGGCAGTTACTACTCTAACAATAAAACTGACGTTCATTTAGCGACACAAAAGGCATTTTTATGCCTTTCATGTCGAACTCACGCTAGTTAGTGTGCAGTTAATCCATTATTACAAATTTCATTAGCATACGTTTTAATTGCATCCATTTCTTTGGGTTGACTAAATAAACCCCACGCCGTCAAGCTTCCAGCCCCCACTCCTGAGACAGTGCTACTCGTTGCAACGGTGACGGCAGCCTTACCTCCAGTTACCAGACCAGACAGAAAAGCACCCGGTCCTGTCCATGAGCCTGCGGCAAAGCCAATACCAAAGCCAATCATTGCAACTGCACAAGTAATGGCGATTGTAGTTACAAGAGATATGATTAACTTCATTAATTGTGGATGCTTTTCATCTAAAATGAGTGGGTGCGGACCCTCTAAAATGATTTGACACCTTACAAGACAGCTTTTAAGCGCCTCTTGAATGCCAGTCGTATCTTGTTCCTTCGCTTTTTGTTCAACGGTTTGGATTAACTGCTTTAGCTCCTTATCGATGGCCTCTTTTCTCTGCGAGTCTATTCCAATCATGGCTTGTTCTAGTTTTCCTCGAGCCTCCACGAGAATTGATGGTCCATCTAGATTTTCGTGTATTTCTGAAGACGTAGTAGGGGCTGACGTGTGTTTTGCTTTATCTTCTAAATCACTTCCCGCATCTGACTTTGTTTCTTGAGAATCGTTGGTATCTGTATCAGGTAGTTGAAACGCTACTTTTTTCTTTGTCTTTTCTTGTTTTTGTTCTTTATTCGCCCCCTCTTCTTCTGAGGATATTTTAGAAGGAGATAATACCAACGTCAGCAACTCTTTTATCCCATGATTTTCTTTCGCTGAAGTAACCTGCGTTCTAGAGACCTTAAGACCTTGATTTCCTAGGTGTTCTTTTATACCATTTAATATTCTTTCTCCATCTTCCTTTTGAAGAGATTCACCCTTTGTGCCTACCAGAATAATTTCACCCTCTGGACTTTTCTGTTTAAATTCTGCTAACTCTTTGCACATCCATTGCAAGCGTTCTTCATTAATTGGCTGGGTTAGGTCAATACAATACAGGGCAAATTTTTTATTGGCATAACCAGTGGTTCTACGCGTATTCTCAGCATTTGTTTTGGCAGAGGTATCCCATATTTGTAAATTAATTTCAGTGTATTTCTTATGAAGAAAACCAATTAAAGATGTAGTTTTATATTTGTCTGAAAACGATTTTCCTGTGAGCGCCTTTGCAAGTTCTGTTTTACCAGAACCCGTTTCTCCCATCATTACAATTTTTACATCAGTCATACGATCCCCCTAGCCTAAATTTGGGGGCTATTATATCGCAGATGATAAAAATTTCATCATAAGAATTTTCAAAAAAGCAGTATTAGCAAAAAATGGCTTATCTTGGGCGCATTACCGTCCCAGTTTAAATTTCAGCCTCGCTCGTTAGGTTATTCGTCATCCCCGCGCAGGCGGGGATCCATCCCGATTAAAGCCTTGCGCTACCCCAGAATGGATTCCCGCCTACGCGGGAATGACACAGTTTGACAAACGATCTCTTATTACTGGTTATGCAACGACGAAGTGATTATCTACAAAGAGACGTACCTACGAAGCAATCAAACTAAGCTCTTCTCGGGACTCAAAGTAATGAGCAACCATAGCATCGGTTACATCCTCCAGACGATCGGGTTGCCAGCGGGGGAATTTATCCTTATCGACCAGTAAGGCTCTTATGCCTTCATAAAAATCATGTCCATGCATGAAATGGCCAACCAAACCATAATCCATCATGACACACTCTGCCATGGATAAGGATTTGGCTTTTTGGATTTGAGCCAAAGTCACTTTAAGACTCAATGGGGCTTTAAGAGATAAATTATTTAACGTTGTCGTTGCCCATTCATCTCCTTTTGCCTTTAATGCAGCAAAAATTTCTTCCACCGTATTGTAAGCAAAACATTCATCGATGGCCTCTTGCTGATGCTTAATCGTAGCAGACTCTAAAGGCTTCGCGAATTTCTTTAAACATGCACTTACACGCTCGTGGGCATGGCTTGATAAATCCGTTTTGAGTAAGTCATTTATCAGTTCTGGAATCTGACTAGAGAGAACAACACTCTTAACCAACCCAAGAGCATAAGCATCCTGAGCTTGCAGACGATTTCCTGTGAGACCTAAGTAAATGCCGGTAAAACCAGGACAACGCGAGAGTAGATAGCTAGCTCCAATATCTGGAAAAAAGCCAATACCGGTTTCAGGCATCGCGAAAATAAACCGCTCTGTGGCAATAGGGTGTGACCCATGAAGGGAAATCCCTACCCCACCTCCCATGGTCATGCCATCCATCAGTGATATATAAGGTTTACTAAAACAATGAATATAATGATTCAGACGGTACTCGTGCCAAAAGAACTGCATCTGTTGCGGGTCCTGCGACAAACCAGTCTGATATAACCAACGAACATCTCCTCCAGCACAAAAAGCTTTCTCTCCCTCAGCTTGTACCAAAACAGCATGAACATCTGCATCCTTCTCCCACACGGATAACTGCTGCTGCAAAGCTTGGATCATTTCCAATGTTAAGGCATTCAATGCTTGCGGGCGGTTTAAGATAATCAAGCCAATAGAGCCTTCGCGAGCAAAAACAATATGTTCATGCATCGTCTACTCTCCTTTAAACGCAGGCTGACGTTTATTTAAAAATGCAGCAACACCCTCTTTTTTATCCTCACTAGCACAGACCGTAGCAAAATGAATCGCTTCCAGGTGCAACGCATCTGTTAAGCTCATGTCATAACCACGATCAATGACTTCCATTACACTACGAACGGCTAAAGGCGCCATAGACAAAACAGTATTTAGAATGCGTTTCCCTTCTTCAAGCAAAGCCCCGTGTTCAACCACCGCACTCACCAAGCCCCAATTCAATGCCGTTTCAGCGTTAATAAAACGTCCCGTCATACACAGATCCATTGCACGACCTTTGCCAATTAACCTTGCTAAACGCTGGGTACCACCATAGCCAGGAATAACACCAAGCTTTACCTCGGGCTGTCCAAATTGTGCATTGGTTGAAGCAATGCGTAAACTTGCTGCAATCGCTAGCTCACAACCACCACCAAAGGCAAACCCATTCACTGCCGCAAGCGATGGTTTACCTAGGGTTTCAAGTTGTCTAAAGACAGCTTGTCCTTCACAAGCAAATTGATAGCCGGTTTGTGCATTACATTCTGCCAAGCGTGAAATATCTGCACCTGCACAAAAGGCTTTTCCGGATCCCGTTAACAATAAGGCTTTAACTTGCGAATTGCCTTTAGCTGCTGAAAATATTTCTGCTAATGCGTGCAGTACTTCAGTGCTTAAGGCATTTAATTTTTCCGGTCGATTTAAAGTTAAGATAAGAATGCCATTACTATCTAATTCTTGTTCAATTAAATTCATGAAAACTCCTGTTATTCGATTAAATAATCTTCATCCAACGTTGCTTTAGCAATAATTTCACGCATGATTTCATTCGTACCTTCAAGTATTTGATGTACCCTCAGGTCACGGAAAATACGTTCAATCTGATAATCATGCAGATAACCATACCCGCCATGCAATTGCATCGCTTTGTCACTAATACGAAAAGCTACGTCCGTAGCTACTCGTTTAGCCATCGCACAATACATGGGGGCATGGGTATCGTTTTTATCCAAAGCATCCGCTGCTCGATACACCAGCAATCGAGCTGCCTCGAAGTCGGTTAGCATGTCAGCAAAATAGAAGCGTAACGCTTGCATTTGTGTCAAGGGTTTGCCAAATTGCTTACGTTCATGCATGTATTGCTGTGTCAGCCGCAAGCAGGCCTTAGCGCCACCTAAAGAACAAGCAGCAATATTTACTCGTCCTCCATTTAGAGCATTTAATGCAATTTTAAAGCCCATGCCCTCATCACCTACGCGATTGGCTACCGGTACTCGGCAATTCTCAAAATAGACCATGCAAGTCGGTTGATTACACCAGCCCAATTTTCGTTCCAATTTGCCAAAACTTAAACCGGGAGTATTTTTTTCAATAAGTAAACAGGAAATGCCATGATGGGACTCATCACCAGTTCTTACCATGCATAAATAGACATCGCTAACACTCCCGCCAGAAATAAATGCTTTCGCACCATCTAAGATGTAATCGTCACCGTCTCTGACCGCTCGAGTTTTTAAGGAAGCAGCATCAGACCCTGATTCAGGCTCCGTTAAGCAATAGCTCGCAAAGGCTTCCATGGAGGTTAATTTGGGTCCCCAGAACTTGCGCAACGATTCGTTGGCATAGCGATCAACTAGAGAAGTAACCATATTATGAATGGACAGATAAGCGCTGGTGCTAACACAACCCGTAGCGAGTTGCTCAAAAATGATTGCAGCGTCAAGACGTTTTAAATTTGCACCACCAACATCATCTGCCGCAACTATTCCAGCCATACCTAAACTAGCTGCTTCGCGCATCACATCAATGGGGAAATGATGATGTTCATCCCAAGCCGCAGCATTGGGCGCCAATTTGTTGCGGGCAAATTCAGCGGCCATATCTAGAAAAGCAAGATGCTCTTCACTGAATTTAAAATCCATAGCTGTCCTCAGTGATCAAAAATTTACATAGATAAATTAGGGCACGTCCCCTAAAGTTTCGCGCGGAGCGTAAATTTAGCCTCAATTTATCACTTTTGCACCCCCGCGATAACTTTAGGGACGTTCTCTATTTACGCTCAAGGTATAAAAAAGCTATTATTGCCAATTTTTCGCGTCCATGAAATAAAAATAAGAAAAAAACGTATGGAAACCATAGGACAACCTGAAAACCATCTGACAGAAGCGCTTCGTGTTCTAAAAGAATACTTTGGTTATGATACTTTCCGTCACCCTCAAGAAGAAATCATCCACGATCTAATTGCCGGAAACGACTTGCTGGTGTTAATGCCAACAGGAGGTGGCAAATCACTGTGTTATCAAATCCCTGCTCTGATACGTCCAGGCGTAGCCATTGTGGTTTCACCGCTTATCGCTTTGATGGAAGATCAAGTTGCCGCCTTGAAATCACAAGGTATCCGTGCGGCCTACTATAATTCATCACTAACCAGCATCGACGCAAGACAGGTTCTCAGTCAACTTCACAATAATGCATTGGATTTACTCTACATTGCCCCTGAACGGTTAATGAGCTCCTCTTTTCTGGAGCGTCTGCATGATTGCTCACTCGCCCTATTTGCCATTGACGAGGCACACTGTATCTCACAATGGGGACATGATTTTCGCCCGGAATATGCCACTCTCGGTTTATTGAAAACACAATTTCCTGAAGTACCTATGATTGCTCTAACAGCAACAGCAGATAAGCAAACGCGACGAGACATTGTGGAAAAATTAAACTATACCCCTAAGCATTTTATTGCCTCCTTTAATCGTCCCAATATCCACTATGCCGTGGTTATGAAAAATAATCCGCTAAAGCAACTACAGGCATTTTTAACAACACATGCGCAACAGTCAGGAATCGTTTATTGTGGCACTCGAAATGAAGTGGAGCGCGTCACGGTCAAATTGCAAGAGCAAGGGTTTAAAGCCAGAGCTTACCACGCTGGTCTTGCTCATCGTGAAAGACGTGAAGTACAAAATTTATTTCGTCACGACCACATTGATATCGTTGTCGCCACCTTAGCCTTCGGCATGGGTATAGATAAACCCAATGTCCGCTTTGTTGTTCATTATGATTTGCCCAAAAATATTGAAGGCTATTATCAGGAAACCGGACGAGCAGGTCGTGACAGCTTACCAGCTAAAGCTCTATTACTCTATGATCCTGCAGATAGTGGCAGACTACGTGGTTTCATCGCTGCAACCTCAAGCGAAATACAACGAAGGATTGAAGCAAACAAATTAAATCATATGCTGGCTTTTGCAGAAGCATCCCATTGTCGCCGTCAAATTCTTTTACGTTATTTTGATGAGCAAATGGATAATATTTGCGCAAATTGCGATGTTTGCGACAACCCGCCGCAAAGTGTTGATGCCACTGAAGACGCCCAAAAATTTCTCTCTTGCATTTATAGACTAAATCAAAGCTATGGCCTCACTTACACGATTGATGTCCTTCGCGGAAGCACAGCGGAGAAAATTCAAAAGGCCCAACATCAGCATTTGAGCACCTTTGGGATTGGCAAAGACAAATCGGCAGTTTACTGGAAACAATTAGCCTGGCAACTCATTCATCGTGATTTTTGCTCTCAGGATACCGCACATTTCAACGTCTTGCGTTTATCCAAAAAAGCCGTTGATGTCTTAAAGGGCAAAGAAAAAGTAATGCTTTCTCTTCCTACCGTCGAATTAAAACCCAAAACAACTAAAATCAAGGCCATGCGAGAGCATTTTGGGACAGAAAATCACCCCTTATTTGAAGCCTTGCGTGCTTTGCGCCGCAAGCTTGCTGATGAAGAAAATAAACCGCCTTTTATGATCTTCAGCGATATGACGCTGCAGCAAATGGCCCGAGACAAACCACAAAACCTCGATGAATTGCTAAACATTTCCGGCGTTGGTCAGCACAAGCTAAATCACTATGGCTTGCATTTTTTAAAGGTATTACGAGAATTTAAAGAAATGGCTTAGCCTTTTCTAACTTAATGAGCGTGACAACCTATTTTTAAATGAACCTGGTAGTAGCGACTCTTGTCCCCTTCGATGAAACCACGCGTTTCCATAACCTCGTACCAATCCAATTTACCATGGGCTTTAGCGGCTTGAGCAATAGCATTATTGATTGCTTCTTCAATTCCGTCTTCCGAAGTACCAACTAGTTCAACGATTTGATAAACGCGATTACTCATGTTCGCTCCTTGAATATTCTTTTTGCATATTTAACAACCAATTTTAGTCTAGACGAAATTTAACTATTTAACACAGAAATTAAATAATGGGTAGTCTTTAACTTGATTTTCAAATTTTTAATTTGCCAAAAACAAAAAACCGAATTACCGTGGCTTGACCACGGTATCCATGGTTTCTTGAGGATCGCTGGATACCGTGGTCAAGCCACGGTAATTTGATGGTCTAAAAAGTCAAGCAGTGATGAGTTTAATCTTATTAAATAGAACAAAACAATTCCACCGCTTGCCCGCAATGTATCGTCGCTTCAGTCCCTAAGGGGATAGGGAAATTGACGTAACCATGGCCGATACCATCTATTTTTACAACAGGAAGATTCACACTTTGCGCAAATCGACGCAGTACTGGCTCAATCAATGAAGAGCCGTCAGACTCTTCTCCGCCAAGAAAGTCGCCGAATACAATGGCCAAAACACCATTGAAAACCCCTGCTTGTCGCAAATGTTCCAACATCCGGTCAATTCGATAAGCCCGCTCCCCCACTTCTTCCAATAAAATAATCCTACCTTCCCCCTGCAACTGCCACTGGGTACCTATGCTGGCTTGAACCAACGTTAAGTTCCCACCAATGACTGTCGCATCGATAGCATCATTTCTTTCTGCTTGCGAATTCAAAGCCAACCCCTGGAACACCACTTTTTCGATATCACCAAATAAAATCGCTTTAACCGCAGCAATGGATTCGGGAGAGAACTTATCTGCCGCGAGAGCTCCATGAAGACTTGGCCATTGCCACTTTTGCTGCAAAAATAATTGCAGGGCAGTAATATCACTCATCCCCACAAAGAGCTTAGGCTCGAGTGGGGGTTGCATCTTACTCAACTCTGGAATAAGACGCATGCTGCCGTAACCTCCACGCGCACAAATAATTGCTTTTACTTCTGGGTTGTACAACGCTCGTTTAAACGAGGCAAAGCGAGCTTTATCATGATTAGCACACAATAAATCTTCACCAAAAATAGTGCTATCAACAATACAATTCAAACCCCAAGAGCACAATAGTTCTCGCAGATTGGTAAGTTGTTGGTCTGAACATCGTGACGCAGGAGCAATAATTTCAACCGTATCGCCTGATTGTAAAATAGGTAGCTTTCGCATTAGTGCAGTTCTCCTTGAGCTTTAGCAATCGCTTTGCGAATCATTTGCGCCTCTTCCGATTGCTCTGGAGCCAGTTTTAATAGCTGTTGCCAATAATTAATCGCTAACTGATAGTCATGACCCATAAAAGCATCCATCGCAAGCATCGCTAAGGCATCAGGCTGATTGGGATTTTTCTGCAATAAGTTCTTAAACAACGCTCTGATTGTGTCATTGAATTGCTGTTGATTAAGTTGCCAGAGGCTTTGTGCATAATTTACTATCGCCGCTTCATCACCAGGATTTAGTTGCTGTGCCTTCGCAAATGCATCACGCGCAGCATGCCATTCACCCTGACTCGCATAAAGACGCCCAAGCAAATACCATCCACGAGCACTGTCGGGATTAGCGTCCACGCTAGCCTTGAGCCTGTTTATCAATTGCGCGGGGCTTTTAATCGTTTGTAATACAGTTTGAATTCGCTTTTGTTTTTCTTGATTCTGCAGAAATCTCACCCAATCTGCCATCCCTCCCCACTGCCAATAAGTAATGGTCAGCCCAATAATTACCGTGGGTATCAAAAAATAAAAGCTCTTTTTTGATCGACGCAATGGATATAAAGCGATGGGTAAAGCCAAGAGTGTCAACAAGCTAAAGCAAACGAATAACCATTTATCCATTGGTACCTCGCCTTAAACAGGTACGCCAAAAGATCCCCAGACCCAGCAACAGAAATACCGCAGGACCAAACCATAATAATGCAGTTAAAGATTTTACTGGAGGTCTAAACAAGATGAAGTCGCCGTAACGATCTGTTAAATAAGCAATGATTTCTGTGTCTGTTTTACCTTCTTTAACCAAATTGTATACCTGGTCACGCAAATCTTTTGCAAGACTGGCATTGGAATCAGCCAGGTCTTGATTTTGGCAGACTAAACAGCGTAATTCTTTTAGCAAATGGGAAAACTGTGCTTCTTGTTTTGGCGTGTCGAGAGGATAAAAGCTGTTCGCATTGACTGCGGAAACAAAAAACAAGCAAAGCAAAGCTACCAGGTGAATCTTAAACTCAATCTTCAAGTTTTTAATGCTTGACTTTTTATAACTTCGAATTACGGTGGCTTGACCACGATATCCAGCGATCTTCGATGAACTATGGATACCGTGGTCAAGCCACGGTAATTCGGTTTTTTGATTTGTCAAATTAAAAAACTTGTAAATCAAGTTAAAATCTTTCATGCTTCCTCCCGTAACTGCTTGAGTAACGGCAAGACATCTGTATTCCATTCCTTTTCACTAAGAATGCCAACATGCCTGAAACGAATGATACCTTTTTTGTCGATTAAGAACGTTTCAGGAGCCCCGTAGACACCTAAATCGATTGCTACTCTCCCATCATGATCGGCACCAACGGCACGATAAGGATTTCCCCACTCCTTAAGCCAACGTTGAGCATTTTGGTTATCATCTTTGTAATTTAAACCGTAAATAGGTACACCTTGTTGTGCAAGGTGCATCAAGAAAACCTGCTCTTCGGTGCACGCCGCACACCAACTAGCCCATACATTTAATAAGGCAACCTGGCCTTGTAATAACTTTGGAGTAAATAATTGCTCGTTGTTTAACATGGGTAATTGAAAAGATGGTAAAGATTTACCCAGCTGGGCAGATGGTAACTTCTGAGGCTCCAAAGACAACCCTTTCCAAAGAAAACCCACCAGAACGACAAATACAAGCAAAGGAAGCGTACGCCAAATGCTCATACGGCCACCTCCTGAGCCTCAACTGTTTTTTGACGTCTTCGATAATACCGTCTATCAGCCAAAGCAAATAGACCACCCACGAGGATCATAAAACCACCGCCCCAGATCCAACGCACAAAGGGTTTATAATATAAGCGCACAGACCAAGCTTTATCATCCAGGGGTTCGCCTAAAGCAACGTAGATATCCCTAAAGGGACTAACATCAATGGCAGATTCCGTCATGGCCATTTGACCTACATTATAAATTCGTTTTTCTGGATAAATCATGTTGGTTTTATGATCGTGAGTGACTGCAAAACGAGCCCGTGCTCCATGATAATTTGCGCCTTTTAATGAAGATTCATTAATAAATTGGATGGTATAACCCGCAAGATTGGCTCTATCCCCAGGTGCCATTCTTACATCATCCTGGATACCATAATTGGTAGAGAGACTGATCCCAATCACCGTTATCGCCACACCACAATGAGCAAGCACCATACCCCAAAATGCTTGCCCCAGATTCAGGATGCCTCGTTGTTTACAGCGAGCAACAACGAATTTACATGTGCTTGCTATGACCCAAAACGACAAGGTCAATCCCAATAATGCGTAAGCATTAATTGACCCTGTGAATACATACAACAAAATAAAGGGCAAAATAACAACCATTAATCCCACCCCACGTAACCGCAGTGTCAGGTTTTGCAAACTATCCTTTTGCCAATGCACATGAATCCCTAATCCCATGAGTACCAATAAAGGAATCATTAAAGGTATGAAGACGGAATTAAAATAAGGTGCCCCCACAGATAATTTACCTAGACCAAGACCATCAATCAGGAGAGGATATACCGTCCCCATTAATACGGTTAGCATCATCACCACGAGAAAAACATTATTTAACAGTAAAGCACTTTCGCGAGAAATGGCTGCAGGAGTATCACGGCCTTGCAGTGTTTGCGCTCGCAGAGCAAATAACAGTAAGGATCCACCTATTACAAGCAGCAAGAAGCACAGAATATAAAGACCGCGTTTGGGATCCACAGCAAAAGCATGCACCGAGGTCAGTACACCGGAACGGACCAAAAAAGTACCAATCAGACTTAAAGAAAAAGCAGCAATGGCCAAAAGCAAAGTCCAAGCTTTAAATTGTTGTCGCTGTTCACTCACTGCCAATGAATGTAGTAAAGCTGTTCCGACTAACCAAGGCATAAAGGAAGCATTCTCAACAGGATCCCAAAACCACCAGCCTCCCCAACCCAATTCACGGTAAGCCCACCAACTCCCTAAAGTAATGCCGGTGGTTAAGCAACACCACGCGGCAAGCGTCCAAGGTCTTGTCCATTTGGCCCAAGAAGTCTCCATTTTGCCAACCCAAAGAGCAGCAATAGCAAAAGCAAACGCTACGGAAAAACCCACGTAACCCATATAAAGCATGGGTGGATGAAATAAAAAACCAGGATCCTGCAATAAAGGATTCAAATCACGGCCTTGTGTGTTCAGCAATTGAAATTGACGACCAAATGGATTTGACGTTGACAGCAAAAAAACAATAAAGCCGATGCTAACTAAACCAAGTATCACCAATACCCTGGCCCGCATATCACGCTCTAAAGTTGAGCTGAACAAACTAATCGCCAACATCCAAAAACTTAAAATGGCTACCCACAAGAGCATGGAGCCTTCATGCCCGCCCCATACCGCGCATAGTTTATAAAACCAGGGTAACGATATGCTGGAATTGCTTAACACGTAAGTAACACTAAAATCATCCTTTAAAAAACATACCGTCAGCGCACAATAAGCCAAAGCAACAAAGGCAAACTGAGCACAAGCATATAACGGCGCTGCCGCTATCCAATCAGCCTTATTTCGCCACAGGCCTACTGTTGGAATCACCGCAAGCAATACAGCAAAAAGCAAAGCCAACAATAAACAAAATAAACCAATTTCAGCTATCATGCGGGCGTTTTTTCTCCACTCTCTTTGGCTTTTATTAAAGCAGTCCTTACTTCCGGTGGCATATAATTAGCATCATGTTTTGCAAGCACTTCTGTGGCTTGAAAATGATGATTATCCGTCAATTTTCCAAGAGCAACGATACCCTGCCCTTCACGGAAAAGATCAGGCAAAATGCCGCGATAATTTACAGTGATCGTTTGCTTAAAATCCGTTAGTTTAAATTGTACGGATAAATCAGCCTTGGAACGAAGAATGCTTCCCTTCACCACCATGCCTCCCAAACGAATGGTATGCCCATAAGAGGCTTCTCCATTTACAGCTTGTGTAGGGGTATAAAACAGGCTGATATTTTGCCGTAAAGCATACAAGATCAGAGCAGTCACAACCATTAACACTGAGATGATGAATCCCAGGATCATTAACTTACGCTTACGAACTGGATTCATTCTATTGTCTCTTAAACCACTGGTGTAATTTTTTACGAACTCGCACACGCTGGGCTTTTACGATAAGAACATGTGTAATGAGAACACCACAGACCAGGGCATACGTTGGCCAAATATAAATTGCATACCCCCCCATAGCTAACCATCGCATAAACTGACTCATAGCTTCTCTACCTCCAGCACACGCTTTACCCAGTCTTGTCTGCGTTCGCGTAGCAATACTTCATTTCGGGCTTTATGCAAGATGACCCAAAAACAATAAAGAAAAAAACCAACAATCATCATTAATAGTGGCCATAACATTGGCATGGCAATTTTAGGTTTAGCAAATAGAGAGAGGGTCGCACCTTGGTGCAAGGTGTTCCACCAATACACGGAATAATGGATGATCGGTAAATCAACCAAACCAACTAACGTTAGAATAGCAGCGATCTTATCACCCTGTTCTTTGTCCTGAAAAGAGGTTTGGGTGGCCAAAATGGCCAGATACAAAAATAGCAAGATAAGTTCAGACGTTAAACGAGCATCCCACACCCACCATGTCCCCCACATTGGCTTTCCCCAGATACTACCTGTCACCAAAGCCAAAAATGCCATCGATGCCCCTAACTGAGCGACAAGACCAAGAATTAAACCAGCCATCTTAATCCGCCAGACGAGCAAAAGAACAGCTAAAAACCCCATCCAAGCGTACAAAGCCATCGATAGAAAAGCCGTTGGCACATGCACATAAATAATGCGAAATGCATCCCCTTGCTGGTAATCAGCAGGTGCAAAAACAAGTCCCCAAACCAAGCCGATGGCTAAAAATAATAATGCACTTAAGCCTAACCAACTCAACCAGGGTTTGCTAAGTTGATAAAACGTTTTAGGCGAAGCCATTTGATATAAAAATTTCCACATAGGGAATAATTGCTTCAGAAAAAGACAGAATTTTACCATCCTAGAAAAAGCAGTTGCAAGCGTAGCGAGGCTATTTATTGTATTAAAGATAGGCGCTTTTTTTATTATTTTTCGTGAAAGCAGTAGTCACCACTACGGTGAGCGAAAAATAATAAAAAAAGCGTCTAGATTCAATGCAGTAAGTAGCCGCAGTAGCTTGTAACTGCTTTTTCTAGGAGCAAGCCTTAATCAGCCAGGCTAATACGAATAACCGTTGCGATAGCAAAAGGGAGGAAACAGACAGCTAACAGTGAAATAGCTACCAAAATAGCCAGATAACCTGGGGCAGCAAAACCTTGCATAGCAGCAGTTAAACTACCACTACCAAAGATCATAATGGGTATAGTTAAAGGCAATAAAATCAAAGCCATCAATACCCCTTTCCCAGTACTGAAAGCAGAGGCTAATCCACATAGAAAAAGAATGGCAGGTGTTCCTGCAATTAAACTTATGACTAAAATCATAGTCTCATGAAGACTAAAATTGAATAAGAGCGCCAATAACGGGCAAAAGATAAGCATAGGGGTGATATTAAGTAGCCAATGCACCCACAATTTTGCACTGATAATAAGGGCCAACGGGTACCCTGAGATTAGCCATTGTTCTATAACACCATCCTCGTGATCCTGCTGAAATAAACCAGCAGAGGACAATAAGATAGCCAATAACATGGCTATCCACACAAGACCTGGTGCAACAATCCGCAGGATAGATAGTTCAGAGGGCATGGTCAGCGGGAAAAAAACTGTCACCATCAAAAAAAATAGCGCGGCATGTAGCAAGAGCCTTGGCTGACGAAGGTGTAAGAGGAGTTCGCGCTGGAATTGTCTTTTAAAAAGCACCGTCAAACTCATAAAACATACTCCACACAGTTTCCGGTGCTAAGCGGCAATGGTTGATGCGATGTGACAATCGCTAACCCTCGGTTATGAAGATGATTTTCAAGAATATCCATGAAAATTTTGACAGCCTTTGCATCTAAAGCGACGAGTGGCTCATCCAATAACCAGAGTTTGGCATCCGTCATCGCTGTACGTAATAATCCAACACGTCGACGCTGCCCCGCCGATAAGTGAGAGCACACTTCATTTTCAAAACCGCTCAATCCAAAACGCTCAAGTAAAGCCTCAAAATCAATGTCTTTTCGTCCCCAATGCATATCAAAAAGGCAATTCTCTTTCACGGTTAATAATTGATTTATCCCTGTGCGATGTCCCACAAAACAAAGCTTTTGATGATAAGATGTCAAGTCCTCATGGATCAGCCTACCTTGATAACGAATGTCCCCAGACAAAGGGCATAAAAGACCTGCGAGCAGTCTTAGCAAAGTGGTTTTACCCGCCCCATTACCTCCGCGCAAATGCAATAATTGTCCCTGTTGTAATGTAAATTCAACTTGATGAAGAAGCGGCTTGTCTTGGTAATCAAAAGAAAGCGCGGTGACTTCGAGCATAGGATTCACCTAGACCCTAAATTTAAAAAGGGCAGACTACCATAATTCACGGCTGTTATACATGGACATTGACTTTTAAAGGGGGAAGCGTAACTTACATTCAATATATGTTTTTACTCTTAGCTAAAAAAGGATTTAAAATGGTTTTACTGATAGAATTGGCCTTTTCAATCAGTCTTTTAGTAAACTCCCTGCTTTTTTTGCCCCAAATCAAAGCACTCTTGCAATGCAAATCCACCAAAGAAGTTTCATTGTTGACCTTTGCCGGTTTTAATGTGATTCAGTTATTTACCTTATTGCATGGTCTCATTAACCACGATTATCTTTTAGCAGGTGGGATTTTGTTAAGTTTTCTCACATGCGGCACAGTCACCTGGCTTATTATCTATTATCGATATCTCAAAAAGTAACCTCATTTCCTATTTTTCAATGAAGCTGATTGGAAGCACTTGCACCTCAAAGCCATCATGCGCATAATCGTGTATTTTCTGTAATTGGCAGTTAAGGTGAATGATGGAATTTCTCTCGGAATATGGTTTGTTTCTCTTAAAAGCGTTGACCCTAGTGATTGCTTTATTGTTGGCTGTCGCAGGCATTATAGTCTTGAGCCGTAAGGCTAAGCCCAAGCTTGAGATAACCTCACTCAATAAACAATATGACGAAACAAAGCAGCGCATGGCGCATGATATAAAAAACAAAAAAGCGGAGAAAAAGAAGAAAAGCAAGGATGAAAAGGCCTCACTTTATGTGGTTGATTTTCATGGCGACATTAAAGCCAGCCAAGCCGAGGAACTTCGCGAAGCGATCACCGCCATTCTCTCTATTGCGGAAGAAAAGGATGAGATTGTCGTTCGTCTGGAAAGCCCAGGAGGTGCTGTGAATGCTTATGGCTTAGCCGCCTCGCAATTACAGCGCATTCGAAATAAAAAAATACCACTAACCGTTTGTATTGATAAGATGGCCGCAAGCGGAGGATATTTAATGGCTTGTGTGGCCAATAAAATTATTGCCGCTCCTTTTGCCATCATTGGTTCTATTGGTGTCGTCGCCCAGCTTCCCAATTTCCACCGTTGGCTTAAGAAGAATGATATTGACATTGAATTGTTAACCGCTGGCGAATATAAACGCACCTTGACCCTATTTGCAGAAAACACAGAGAAGGGACGAAAGAAATTTCAAGAAGAGCTGGAAAATATTCATCAAGTATTCAGAGCCTATGTTTTGGCAAACCGACCACAATTAGATATCGATCACGTTTCTACGGGCGAACATTGGCTAGCTAAAGATGCCTTTGATTTAAAGCTCGTTGATGAATTGAGTACAAGTGATGATTATCTTACTGAAAAAATGGCTGATTTTAATACCTTTAAAATTACTGTTCATGGCAAAAAATCGTTGGTGGAAAAGCTGATGAAACCAGTGATGAAGTTGCTTCATCCGTGGGCTTAGTCATCTCTTCCAACCACCACATGACAAATCATGACAAACGCCAAACCAATCAGGCCGCCTAGGATCACATGGGTGATGCGTTCAAAAGCAATAATTGTTGAATTGCTGATAACAACGGCGGCTATGGCTACGGCGGTGCAACGTAAGAAATAAGCGACGACATAACGATGAAAGCCAATCAGGGTTAAAAAAATAAAAAAAGTTATTAGCGTTAAATCAAATGGTGTATTGGGGATAAATTGTCCTAGAAGGATGCCCAGAGGCACTCCCGTCAAAACGCCTTGTAAACGTTGCCTGAATTTTGTTGGCGTGGTCAGAATATTTCCCGTCACCACACTTGCAGCTCCCCAGATCATCCATTGTGGGTTACCCAGTTGAAAAAATTCAACTAAAAATGTCGAAAAACCCACAGCCAAGATCATGGCCATGACGCTATCTAAATAAGAGCCTCGCTCACCAAAATTATTCAACACCGATAATTGCAATGGATAATATTTTTCCCCTTCTTTTAAGACCCATTTGAGTTGATCGATTATTGCAAGCCCCAGCGTTGGTAGCAAAGCACTAAAAAGGTAGAATAAAAACGCTGACGGGGTGGCAGTGTTCGCTGTTTCTCTCATTTCAGTAGCCAAAAAAAGTGCAGGGATAAAACACCAACTCGCAAGTGATCGTAACTTATCTCCCTTCGTAGTAATCCAAATAATAGAAGACGCAAACAGAGCGCACGTAAAAACAAAGAAAACGGGGTAGCCCTCCATAAGCAGCAATAAATAGAAGCCCAAAATTATCGCCAAACCATGCAAAAGAACACCCAAAACAGTGAATTTAAGTTTTTCCTCAATGATCAAGGTTGACATAGTCAGAATGGATGATTGTAGCCAAAGGGGGTTCTTTGTTAGCAAAAAAAGGTAGGCAAAAGGCAAAAGGACAATGGTCCCACGCATGATGGACCAATATTTAATTTCATCTATTATCGTAATGAATGACATGGATTTACAAAGCCCAGATGATCACAGTTCCCAAGTTTAGTTCATTTCGAACTTGATTATTTACTAAAATAGCTAAAGTCGAGATATAATTAATAAAAATCACAGCAAAAAATATTAACAGGGAGTTAATGATGAGCGACCTCAAATCAAAATTACCCGATTTTAAGGAAATAACCTCCATGGCGGGCAAGCTTTTTAAAGATGTAAAGCAAAGTGTTACTGAAATTATTTCCGATTATAAGAAAAAACGTGAACAAGAGGCTCAAGATGTAACGACCTCCAAACCTGAAAGCACCAAGAAAGATGAAGAGGTCATTATAACTACAACCAAAAAATCACCTGAAACAGGAGAAGAAGAAGTAGCAACTGTAGCTACCACCAAAAAAACAAAGTCTGCTAAAGAGAAGAAAGAAGCCCCCCCCGAAACAAAAATGCCCGAATAATAGACCTCTTTCCAAACTCGCTGAGGAGAGCGAAGTGCGAGGTTTGGAAAGAGGTCTAATAGGGATTTCCTTACAGAATGTATTAAGCACGTTGGGGGCGTATTAATCCGTATTTGCGCATCTTTTCAACCAACGTAGTACGCCGCATGTTTAAATAATTAGCTGCATGGGCCACTACCCAATCCGATTCATGCAATGCCTGACTGATGAGTGCTAGCTCTGTCTTCACCAAATACTCTTTTAGATCAATCCCTTCCTCTCCTAGAACTGAATCAGGATTTAGCATGTCTAATAAAGTCTCACGCTCACTACGCAGGCTTCCTGGATGCAGTGCTTTGCTATCTTTCCTAAACCTGCGGGGTAAATCAGTCACATCGACGATGCCATTTGGGAATAAAATAGATAAACGCTCTACTAGGTTTGCTAATTCACGCACATTACCCGGCCATGCATAACTACTCAAAGCTTCAAGGGCTGCTGGCATCAGCCGTACACTGGGTCTATTTTCACCTTCAATTCTTGAAATTAACTCATTGACTAGTAAAGGCAGATCCTCGCGTCGAGCCCGTAAAGGTGGCATATCAATAGGAAAAACATTTAAACGGTAGAAAAGGTCTTCACGAAACTTCCCTTCTTCGATGGCTTTTTCAAGATTTCGATGAGTAGCGGCAATGATTCTCACATTCACTTCGATACTCTTATTGCTTCCTACGCGTTCAAAACAGCGTTCTTGTAGCACACGCAGTAACTTTACCTGCATTGCTAAAGGCATATCACCGATCTCATCAAGAAATAAGGTGCCACCATGGGCTAATTCAAAACGGCCTTGTCGGGAGGTAATTGCTCCAGTGAAAGCTCCTTTCTCATGGCCAAATAATTCACTTTCCAATAATTCAGGAGGAATGGCACCACAGTTAATAGGAATAAACGGTCTATTATAGCGTGAAGAAAAAGCATGGATATTTCTTGCTATAACTTCCTTACCCGTTCCAGATTCCCCAAGAATGAGAACACTGGCTTCAGTATCTGCTACTTGTGCGATAAGTTTGCGAACCTGACGAATTGCCTCGCTATTGCCTACTAAACTACGAAATAAGGGAGTGCGCTTTTTATTGTTCTCCTCAGCCAACGCCGTTTCATGTGCAATCTGACATTTGTGCAGAGCTTCAAGCATTTGCGCATAACTGAAGGGAAAACCAAGGCAAGCCAGAACATTAGCGGAAGCATAATAGGTCTCTGGCAGCGGGGCATCAACAAGAATAATGGGTAATTTCGGAGCAATACTTCTTACCTCAGCCAGAAATTCCAAGGTATCTTCATGCGAAAGCTTCGCCCCGATTAAAATCGCGTGCGCATTTTTGTAAGGAAAACTACGCCAGTCAGCATAATTTGCAAGGAGACCGTCTTCACCAACAAAATTTAAAATGGTACTGAGCTTATGACGACGTTCTTCATTATCATCGATGATGAGAATGGCTTCATTGCGGTCCATAACCCTATCCCTACTACGTGTCCATCTTATCTAATTTGAGTATTGGTTACCGAGTCAGACCCTGTCAAATAAATGACGAAATTTTTTATAAGCGTCATAAAACTCGATCTTAAGTTTAATTTGATAAATCCAAAAAAGCTGAATTACCGTGGCTTGACCACGGCATCCATGTCAAGACTGACATGATGGACCCCGCGGTCGATGCCGCGGGGATTCGAAATTGCTTAACTTAACGGCAGTGACCCGAAGAGATGGCACAGTTTGGTAAACATTCTTGATTTAACGATAGCAATCGATGTAGGTAAAAGCATTACACAGAACACCAAAGCATAGCTTTTGATTACCTATCGCCTTTGTCGCAGCGATGTTTTTCTGTATCTCGAAGTTCTTCACATTCAAATAGCCCATGCGACGACAAAAAGAAAATGCCGCTTTGCGACCACATCCATGACGACCATCATAACACCAAGCAACACGATAATTATTAAAACGGGGATAGACAAAACGTCTTAAGCGGTAATGCCAAGTTTTAGGAGGAGTATGTGACATTTTAGCAACACAGCGGATGGTTTTAAAACCATTGCAGCGCCAACCTTTACAGCGTGCATTGCAGAAAAGGTAATTCGTCAATCCAACATTATTATCAATCACTTGCTGATCAGCATAGGCATAGCCCATGAGCTTACAATAGCGTGTCGCTAACTTTAGTCCACATTCTTTCCCATCAAAACTACAGTAATTCAAACGTTCGCCATGATACTTTGGCATCCAAAAATTTCTATAAATATTCTTCTCGTTACGAGCACCAAAGCTAACAGTGCTTACAAGCAGGCAGGTCAATGTACACAACATTACCATTCTTGAAAAAAAAACCATTATTACAATCCATTAGCACTTTTTATGACATGTTAGCTTATGGCCGCTCGCAAAAAAAGAGGTAAGAAGATTATCATCACATGAACTACAGTTAGGATGCGTAGCCTGGCTGCTTGCAGCCAGGGATCTTCTATACCTTTCCCAATCACAGTTTAATCGCACTCGGTTAGAAGATTATCATCACGTGAACTATAGTTAATTACATATTGGCTTCTATTGATTCTAATGGCAAAAAAACAACCACAAGGTTTATTAAAAGAGACTTTTCAATCCAGTAAAAGCGCTTACCTGTATGTCGGTTTTTTTAGTCTCTTTATCAATATCCTCATGTTGACCGTGCCTATTTACATGATGCAGATTTTTGATCGGGTTCTATCTAGCCACAGTTACGAAACATTATTTTATTTAACTTTGATCGCTGTTCTTGCCTTGCTAGCTCTAAGTTTATTAGATGCCGTTCGTACACATATCCTTATTCATATCAGTACCTGGTTTGATAGGAAAGTTACTCCTGTCGCCTTAGCAATGAGCCCGGATCAGCTCTTACAAGGTAACCCCTATCCTGAACAAACATTACGTGATATAGCCACCATACGTCAGTTTTTGGGGGGTAGTTCTATTTTTACTTTTTTTGATGCGCCTTGGGTTCCGATTTATCTTCTTGTTATTTTCTTAATCGATCCTATCCTCGGTATTTGTTCAACTATAGGCGCTATTATTTTATTTGCTTGTGCTTTGATTAATGAATTAGCAACGAACAAAGCATTAGAAAAAGCAAATGACATAGCCATTAGCAATAATCTTGAAACAACAGCCACTTTGCGTAATGCTGAAGTTATTCAGGCGATGGGAATGTCAATTCCCTTAATAAAGCAATGGTATGCAAATAACGAAAAAGTTCTTTTATTTCAAACCAAATCAAGCCAAATATCAGGCAATATTTTATCCTTCAGTAAGTTTCTTCGCCTTAGTTTACAGATTTTAATCCTGGGTGCAGGTGCCTATCTTGTACTCACTCATGAGATCACTTCAGGTATGATGATTGCAGCATCAATCTTGATGTCGCGTGCACTTGCGCCTGTAGAACAGGCCATTGCTGCCTGGAAGCAGTTTCAAAGCTTCCAATTAGCGAAAAAGCGTCTTGAACCTCACTTCTTATTTAATTCCGGCAGAACTTCTGGCTTAAGGTTGCCTAAACCTAAGGGGGCTATCTCTATTGAAAACGTATACTACTCTCCCCCAAACCTACAAAAATTTATTATCAATAATGTCAACCAGCAAATTAGAGTAGGTGAAATGGTCGCCCTGATTGGTGCATCAGCGGCAGGGAAATCAACGCTTGCTCGGCTTATTGTCGGCATATTAAAACCAAGCTCTGGTACAGTAAGACTTGATAATGCCGATGTTTACCAATGGGAGCGTGATGATTTTGGCCAGCATGTTGGTTATCTACCACAAGACATCGAGTTATTTGCCGGCACGGTGAAAGACAATATTGCGCGTATGGGAGAGGTGGATGACGCTGCAGTTATAAAAGCTGCGCAACTCGCAGGCTGTCACGATATGATTTTGCGTCTCGGTAATGGCTACGATACGTTGATCCACCGCGAAGGATTTCAAATATCAGGAGGACAGCGACAACGCATCGCCTTGGCCAGGGCTTTGTATAAGGATCCACAATTGGTCGTGTTCGATGAACCAAACTCTAATCTCGACGGCGAAGGAGAAAATGCGCTCATTAATGCTCTGGAGACTTTGAAAAAACGCGGAGTCACGGTGATCATCATCGCTCATCGTCCCAGTATCATTCGTTTTGTCGACACCATCATTGTCCTTAATGAAGGTAAGGTGCAATTCTCAGGACCACGGGATCAAATTTTAGCGAAATTACGCGAGCTCGCAAAAACCTCTATGCCCAAACCGCAAGAAGGTATTAGTCATGGATAAACTGTCTCATCAACTGCCACCTGTAGCAGAAAAACCAATTATCACAGTACCGATGATCTTTGGTTTAGTCATTTTACTTGTTTTTATAGGGGGTTTTTTCGTCTGGTCCGTTTTCTTCCCATTGGATTCAGCCGCAGTATCTGAAGGTAAATTTATCGTCGAATATCAACACAAAACAATTCAACATCTGGAAGGTGGGATTATAGCCAAAATTTACATTACAGAAGGTTCTGTGGTGAGACAAAATACTCCTCTTATCAAACTAGACGATACGCAGGCCAAAGCTTCTTTGGAGGTACTCCAAGGTCAAGTTTGGGAGAATCTAGCCGCAGAGGCACGTATTTTTACCGAATTAAACAATAAACCAAAAATTGATTTCCCAGATGAATTAATGAAGGTCGCAAACAATCCAAAAGTAAAAAAAATTATTGCTGGTCAAGAAAATTTGTTCACAGCCAATGAAAACACCTTCGAAGGTCAAAACAAGGTTCTTAACCAACGCATAGATAAATTTAACCAAGAAATAGCCAGTCTGCAGGCACAAGTAACTTCTGAAACTGAACAATTAAAGCTAATCAATGAAGAGATTGAAGCAGTTGCCTATTTGGAAGCACGTAAACTGATTGATCGTCCTCGTTTGCTGGCTCTAAAACGCGAGGCAGCAAGACTAATTGGTAACCGAGGAGAGCATTTGGGACAAATTGCCAAAACGCATCAGGCCATCGGTGAAACCAAATCTCAAATTTATACTCTAGAAGAGAACCGTCGCAAAGAATTACTTGAAGAATTACGTGACACGCAACAAAAATTAGCCGACCTGTGGGAAAAATTAAAAGCAGCCGAAGACGTTCTTAAGAGAACCCTCATCCTTGCACCACAAACAGGTACGGTAATCGGCTTAAAAAAACATACCATTGGTGGTGTGATTAGCCCAGGTCAGGATATTCTGGATATTATTCCTTCTGAAGATAAATTAATCATAGAAGCGGAAATAGACCCTCTTGATATCAACACTGTTCGACCGGGTTTACCGGCAAAAGTTCATTTAATCGCTTATAAACAACGATATACGCCCACCCTTGAAGGGACAGTAATTCATGTTTCGGCTGATATCTTCGAAGATGAAGCCACCCATAAAAAATTCTATAAGGCACGCATTGCATTAAATAAGGATGAGTTGGCGAAACTACCTCATGTGTCTCTCTATCCCGGAATGCCTGTGCAAGTCATGATAATTACCGAAAAAAGAACCGCTTTTGATTATCTCATCGCGCCTATTAGAGATAGTTTTCGTAATGCATTTCGTGAAGAGTAAAAAAATCCCGAGATACCATTGCAAGCCAATAAATGTGCTAAAATTGTACAATTAGGGTTTCTTATCCCGCCACTACAATAAGGAGAAATTTGCCTAAGGAAAGCAGCAGGGTCATAAGTAAAGTTGTGACTTATTGTTGTAATCGGAGACGGCAATGCACTCTCAAATCATACTCGCTCTGCTTGAGAAATTGATAGACTTGGCTGAAAAATTATCTGGTAAAGCTCAACAAGCACTCTTAAGCGTTATCCAAAAACTCGCTGACAAATTTGGAATCGATCTTGATCCCGATAGTGTCGTTATTAATGGTGTGGCGGCACAAAATGAAACATTATCTGCAGATTTAACTAATGTTGATTTTGATGATGGCTCAGGATTTTCTTTCCAATGGTTAGCAGATAATCAAGCCATCACTAACGCCACACAAGACAGTTATACCCTAACTCAAGATGACGTGGGTAAGGTAATTACCCTATCGCTGACGTATACTGACGTCAATGGTAATACAGTTGTCCTAACCTCAGATGCAACAGCAGCAGTTGCTAATGTCAATGATGTGGTTACCGGTGCCGTAACAATAGTTGGTGAAGCGAAAGAATATGAAACTTTGGTCGCCGATACCAGCACAGTAGCAGATATAGATGGACTGGGAGAATTTGCTTACCAATGGTATGCAAATGGTGTTGCCATTGCCGGGGCAAATGCAGCTAACTATACCTTAACCGCTGCGGAAATTGGAAAAGTCATCACTGTACAAATTAATTATGTGGACCAATATGGCAGTGCCGAAAGTTTGACCTCTGCTGCCACAGCAGCTGTCGCCAATGTCAATGATCCAGTTACTGGGGCCGTCGTTATTGTTGGCGAAGCCAAGGAAAATGAAACCCTGGTTGCTGATACCAGCACAGTAGCGGATTTAGATGGTCTGGGAGAATTTTCTTATCAATGGTATGCGGATGGTGTTGCTATTGCCGGAGCAAATGCAGCCAACTATACCCTAGTTTATGCGGACATAGGGAAAGTTATCACCGTCCAAGTTAGTTATGCGGATCAATATGACAGTGCTGAAAGTTTGACCTCTGCTGCTACAGCAGCCGTCGCTCCTGACCCAGATGCTACCTTTACAGAACCTAGTGTTATTGAACTGGCTGGCTCCGATATTTACGTTAATGATATTCTGCAAAGTCCTAGCGTACAAACGATCACCACTGACGAACATGATGATAGTTTAATCGCTCACAATTTGATTGATGGGCTTGATGTGGATCTGGGTGAGAAAGTGGATGGTTCGGACAATGACCTAGTCGATGTCGCAGAAGTTGAGGATGCCACATATACCGCTAGTACAGGCGTGTTAACAGACGCTCAGGGAAATGCGATGACCATCGCTAATGCTGAAACGTTTCGTATTGATACCGAAGGAGCTAATTTTGTCCTGGATCAAGGTGGAAACTATAACTTTATCCTCGCTGCAACAGCCAATGATTACACACAAAATCCAATAAGCACAATAAAAATGATTGAGGGCACAGGCCAAACAAATGTTGGTATCGCTTATGAAGCTTATCCTCCCAATGCTTTGCCAACGAGCGCGCAAATTCAGAAAATCAATCTGCAGATGGAGTTTAATAATACTGGACCCAATGCCGATAATGTAGCTCAATTAAACTTCGCAGAAGGTTCCTATGCATTTAATGCTACAGCGATCGAATATGCACTGATTGCTGCTTTGATATCTCAACAGCTGCTAGGTGAGTTAAAGATTACCCTCAGTGACACCGCTGCTGATCCAATTAGTGGCGTTACAGCCAAAATCACTGGTCTTCGAGATGTCTCAATTCCGGTAGTCGATGGTGATGGAACATTTGAACCATTTATCATTGTTGATAATCAGACTGGTGCCAGGGGAGTTGCTGATTTGACCTTTGTGGATAGTACAGATGGAAACAACCCTGCTCATGCTGGGCTTAATGTAGACTGGGCTGGTGGCTTTACCGCTGCAGGACGAAACATGTTTTTCTTATCTGAGACACTTAATAATGCACCAGCATCAAACTTACATATTCTCGCAGGTTTTAATGAACTAAAACTATCTGATGCAAATGACACTCTGGCGATCTCTGATCTCGAGTTAATAGCTCCTAATTTGAATGGTGAGATTGTCATCGATTTAGGTGAAAGAGCGGATGGTGCAGATAATGACATCGTCGATCTTGTGGATGTTGCAGGTGCTACATATACCGCTAGTACAGGCGTATTAACAGACGCTCAGGGTCACAGCATGACTATCACAAACGCTGACACGTTTCGCATTGATACAGAAGGAGCCAATTTTGTCCTGGATCAAGGTGGAAACTATAACTTTATTCTCGCTGCAACAGCCAATGATTACACGCAAAATCCAATAAGCACAATAAAAATGATTGAAGGCACAGGCCAAACAAACGTAGGTGTCACCTATGAAGCTTATCCTCCCAATGCTTTACCAACGAGCGCGCAAATTCAGAAGCTCAATCTGCAGATGGAATTCAATAATGCTGGACCCAATGGCAGTAATGTAGCTCAATTGAATTTCGCTGAAGGATCTTACGCTTTTAATGCTACAGCGATTGAATATGCACTGATTGCAGCTTTGATAGCTCAACAAGGCCTGCAACTCTTAGGTGAGTTAAAGATCACTTTGACTGACACTGCTGCTGATCCGATCACCGGTGTTACAGCTAATATTACTGGTCTTCGAGACGCATCAATCCCGGTAGCAGATGGTGATGGAACGTTTGAACCTTTTATCATTGTTGACAATCAAACCGGTGTCAGGGGGATTGCTGATTTAACTTCTGTGGCCAGTACAGATGAAAACAACCCTGCTCACGCTGGGCTTTTTGTAAACTGGGACGGTGGCAGCACCATTTTGGGTCGAAATGTGTTTCGTTTACAGGAGGAACTCAATAATACATTCGTATCAAATACCCATATCCTCGCAGGTTTTAATGAACTAAAACTATCTGATGCAAATGACACTTTAGTGATCTCTGATCTCGAATTAATAGCTCCTAATTTGAATGGTGATATTGTCATCGATTTAGGTGAAAGAGCGGATGGTGCGGATAATGACGTCGTCGATCTTGTGGATGTTGCAGGTGCTACATATACCGCTAGTACAGGCGTATTAACCGACGCTCAGGGCCACAGCATGACTATCACGGATGCTGACACGTTCCGTATTGATACAGAGGAAGCTAATTTTGTCCTGGATCAAGGTGGAAACTATAACTTTATCCTCGCTGCAACAGCTAATGATTACACGCAAAACCCAATAAGCACAATAAAAATGATTGAAGGCACAGGCCAAACAAACGTTGGTATCGCTTACGAAGCTTATCCTCCCAATGCTTTGCCAACGAGCGCACAAATTCAGAAAATCAATCTGCAGATGGAATTCAATAATACCGGACCCAACGGTGATAATGTTGCTCAATTGGATTTCGCCGAAGGTTCCTATGCATTTAATGCTACAGCGATTGAATATGCGCTAATTGCAGCTTTGATAGCAACACAAGGCCTACAACTCCTGGGTGAATTAAAAATTACTCTCAGTGATACGGCTGCTGACCCAATCAACGGTGTTACAGCCAACATTACTGGTCTTCGAGATGCCGCAATCCCAGTAGCAGATGGTAGTGGAATTCTTGAACCCTTTGTCTTTCTAGAAAATCAAACCGGAGCCACAGGTATTGCCGATTTCTCTTCTATAGCTAGTACAGATGAAAACAATCCTGATCACGCTGAACTCAATGTATCTTGGGATGTCGGTGGTCTTTTCCAGAACACTATTTTTCTTCAAGAAGGAATTGATAACGTAGCGTTGTCAAATCCACATGTTCTTATAGGCTTTAATGAGTTAAGACTATCGGAGGCGAATGATTACTTGACCATTACAAGTATGAGCGCTCAATCCAATAATACTGCTCTCATGGGAGATAGAGCCGATGATCAGGATCATGACATTCTTGATCTAAGCAATCTAAGTACGGGGGCCAATTATAATGTCAATGGTGACGGAGTCTTGGTAAGTAATAATGCAAGCATGACTATTACTGGCACCGAAGAAATTATCGGTACTCATTTTAATGATAACATTGTTGGTAACAATAAAAACAATACCCTTAATGGTGGACAAGGTAACGATAACCTGGTGGGTGGTGATGGCAATGATGAATTAGTAGGTGGTGATGGTACTGATACTCTAACCGGTGGAGCTGGAGATGATCTCTTAAACGGCGGTGGCGGTCTTGATGAGTTCGTTTTTGGTGCCAACTCCGGTAGGGATGAGATACATAATTTTGAGCTCTCCCTTGGTGAGCACCTTACTCTTCAGGATGTACAAGTACAATCATGGCTCATTGATAATGGCAATACCGTTGTCAATTTTGATGCAAACAACTCTGTAACCCTGGTTGGTGTCGCCATAAATAATATTAATGATATCCTGTTTGCCTAAGTGCATTGCTTATTAGCTAGCCCTTACGAAAAAAGTGAGGGCTAGCTATTTTTATCCACTCGATGTTAATAATTTAAATTTACCTTGTGATGCCCCAGCAGATCGCCAAGAACCATGAGTAACTCGTCACTTGGTTTAACTCGCCATTGCGATCCCAAATTTAAACTGGCACGCACTGTCGCTCCTGAATAGCGCACTTGTACCACACATTCACCACGATTCGCTTGTAATATTGATTGTAAGGAAGGGAGCACCGCATTATCTGTGGGTGCTAAATCGATAGCGATGCATTTGGCAAATCGTGTGCGAGCTTCGTCAATACTATAGAGTTGACTAGCGGCCATTTTAACTCCACCGCTGTATTCATCGGGGGTAATTTCCCCTTCAACAACAAGCATTTGACCGACTAGGACTTGCGCTCGTTGTGCCTCATAAACTTCGGAGAAAACAACAACATCCAACTTATTCGTGGTATCTTCTAAACTCAAGATAATTAATTTTTTACCCCGTTTTGTCATCACACGTCGCAGCGAAAGTACCAACCCACAAATGCAAGCCTTTTTGGTGGTAGCTGGATTAAGTTGTGCGATGGGAGTAATAAACGTTTTAAATTCCTTGCAATATTGATTTGCTGGATGTCCACTAAGATAAAGTCCTAGCGTTTCCTTTTCTCCGTTTAATCGGATCATTTCCGGCCACGGCTTTGCTCCTAAATAGTCTTCTTCATGACTAGAATGGTCTTCGAGCAAAGCGAATAAATCCGTTTGACCACTGTGTTGATTTTGATGGGCTTTATCCGCTATTTTTAACGCTTTCTCCAGAGAGCCAAACAACACCGAACGCTCTACCCCCCAACAATCCATTGCCCCACTTTTGATCAATGCTTCTAAAACCCGACGATTTACCTTGCGCAGATCCATTCGCTGGCAAAAGCTGAATAGCCCAGAGAAAGAACCTCTTGCTGCTCTCTCTGCAATAATGGAATTAATAGCTGCCTCTCCAACCCCTTTAATTGCTCCTAATCCGTAGAGGATGGTTTTATCATCAGCGACGGTAAACTGATAACTGGATTGATTGATGTTCGGAGGTAACACTTGCAATTGCATTTGTACACATTCATCGATAAAAGTCACTATCTTGTCTGTGTTATCCATATCGGAAGACATCACTGCCGCCATGAATGCAGCAGGGTAGTGAGCTTTTAACCACGCCGTTTGATAAGCAACCAAGGCATAAGCCGCTGAGTGAGATTTATTGAAACCATAACCAGCGAATTTCTCCATGAGATCAAAAATATGGGTTGCCGTTTGCTCATCAACGCCACGTGCCGTTGCACCCTCAGTAAAAATTGCCCTTTGCTTCGCCATTTCTTCTGGCTTTTTCTTACCCATTGCTCGCCGTAACAAATCGGCACCACCCAGCGTGTAATTTGCTAAAACCTGAGCAATCTGCATGACTTGTTCTTGATAAAGAATGACACCATAAGTGGGTTTTAAAATGGGTTCCAGATCAGGGTGTGGGTACTCAACTTTAGATCTTCCATGTTTTCGATCGATAAAATCATCCACCATCCCAGACTGCAATGGACCAGGTCTAAAAAGAGCAACTAAAGCGATAATGTCTTCAAAGCAATCCGGTTGCAGTCGATGAATTAATTCTTTCATGCCTCGCGACTCTAACTGGAAAACGGCCGTGGTTTGACATGCTTGCAATAACTCAAACGTTCGTTCATCATTGGTGGGCAGAAGAGCGATATCAATTGTTTTTTCACCGGCTTTGACCCTTTGGCTATTAATGATTTTTAATGCCCAATCAATAATGGTCAGCGTGCGCAGCCCTAAAAAATCAAATTTAACCAAGCCGGCCGCTTCAACATCATCTTTATCAAATTGACTCACCAACTGTGTGGAGCCCTCTTCACAATAAATGGCCGTGAAATCGGTTAGTTTTGAAGGGGCAATCACCACCCCTCCTGCGTGTTTTCCTGCGTTACGGGTAATACCTTCCAGCTTTAAAGCTAAATCAATCAATTCCTTAACATCGTCTTCTTCTTGATAGCGACGCTTTAATTCTTCCTCTTCCTCAAGCGCCTTGCCTAACGTCATCCCTATTTCAAACGGGATCAATTTAGCTATTTTATCCACAAACCCGTAAGGATGTCCCAAAACACGTCCAACATCACGCACTACTGCTTTAGCAGCCATGGTACCAAAAGTGATAATCTGGGAAACGCTTTGACGGCCATATTTTTCGGCAACATAGTCAATTACCCTATCTCGGCCTTCCATACAAAAATCGATATCAAAGTCTGGCATCGACACCCGCTCAGGATTTAAAAAGCGCTCAAAAAGCAACTCATACTGCAAAGGATCCAGATCGGTTATCTTTAAAGCATAGGCCACAAGCGAACCAGCACCTGAACCCCTTCCAGGACCTACAGGAACCCCATTTTGTTTTGCCCATTGAATAAAATCCGCGACGATAAGAAAATAGCCAGGGAAACCCATTGTGTTAATCACATCCAGTTCCACCTGTAACCTTTTATCATAGGGCTCTCGTAAGCTTTTAATAGCCTCCAAAGAACGGTCGTGAAAGATTTGGTGTAAGCGCTCCTCCAACCCCTGTTTGGATAATTGTGATAAATAATGTTCTACCGTTGAGCCTTCAGGGATGGGGAATTTGGGAAGATAATTATTGCCAAGTTCAAGCTTAACCGTACAACGCTTGGCAATTTGTACGGTATTTTCCAGTGCTTGCGGAAGATCTTGAAACAATTCGACCATTTCATCGGTTGATCGCAGATATTGTTCAGCACTGTAATTGTGATTTCGCCTAGGATCAGCCAAAGTGTACCCTTCATGGATGCAGACCCGAGCTTCGTGAGCTTCAAAGTCATCCTTATGCAAGAAACGCACATCATTGGTGGCAACTAAGGGTAAATTCAATTCCTCGGCCAGACGCACCACCTGCTGGTTATATTCAATTTCATCTGCTCGTCCTGTTCTTTGTATCTCTAGATAAAAACGATTGGGAAACATCGTCATAAAGGACTGGGCCAATTTATAAGCTGTTGGTTCATCCTCTGCTAACAAAGCTCTTCCTATCGCACCCAAACGTCCTCCGGATAAAGCAATTAATCCTTCAGCATGTTCGGCTATCCACCCATACTGAACTCGAGGTTGACCTTGGTATTGGCCTTCTTGGTACGCTTTTGAGACCAAGCAGGTTAAGTTACGATAGCCAATATCGTTTTGACATAACAAAACAAGGGAGGTTATCTGTTCAGGGGTGTCCGGAGCATGACAAGGTAGGTCGCTGCCTATGATAGGCTTAATTCCCAGTTCAACCGCAGCTGTATACACTTTAACAGCCGCAAAAAGATTACAGTAATCAGTGATTGCTATCGCATTCATTCCCTTATTTGGCAAAGATTCCATGAGAGGCGTAATGCGCACTAAACCATCCACCATCGAAAATTCAGTATGCACACGCAAATGAACGAAACGCGAATCCATAATTAAAGACTCATTGAGAATAATGACCGAACTCTACCGAACTCGGTTGTTCAGAGCAAGTCATCTGTTCATTGTATCTGAAATCGCTGTTCACGCTTCTTCCTCAACATGACAATCCAAGGTTAGGGTTAATTTTCGCTGATCCTCTATCTCACTTTCCGGAAATATAACTCGAAACCCAGGTTCTAAAATTTGCCCACGTGGATTGGCGGAAATTTCGGAGGTTCTAATCTCTTTTCGTCTTTGTACCAATAGCTTATAAAGTTCTGCCACGTTTTCCGGATTCTTAAGTTTGATTCTGCAATTCTCCAAGAACTGCTGCGCCCGTGCTCGATAAAACCGTGGGGTTAATTCAGGATTAACCAAATTCTGAGCCAACTCGTGAGCAACCGGCTCGGAGGATTTTACCAAATTAGCAATAAATTTCTCTCTCCATCCAAATGAAAGCTCTGGCAGAAAGCGTAAAAGTTGGCAACGTATGCTTGAGAATACTGGGTTCGTCATGTCTATGCCAAGTACATCCGCTACAAATTTGTCATCGATGACACCACGAGCGATCAAAGCATCGATAGCCATTCTATCGGATCTAGCCTTAACTGGAGTAAGCCAAGCATGATCAGCATCTTCCAAATTCGTCTCAGGAAAATTACTTCCTACCCTCTTGTATGCCAGCTGATAAAACGCTCTCGCAACAAGAATCGTTATGGGGGTATCTACTAATCGCTCATCAACAAAAAAACCAGTAGGGATGATAACTTCATCTTTGTTCTCATCATTGGTAGCACTGTCTGAAGCTAAATTTAATTCCACCGGACAAAATAAGGGTCTTAATTGCTCCTGGAGGGAAAGAGATTGTTGTTGACTTGAATGGGTATCAAGGAGTTTTCGCAAACCTATCACTACATTCTTAGCTAAATAGTCAGGCGGAACCAATGTTTCAAGGATCTCTGCAAGTTTTTTATCGGCTTCCCTGCCTCCAAAATCCAATTTTCTGTTTGGCTCCCACCAATCGTTATGAGGCGAATCCAGTTCCTTCATGATAGGTCCACCCGCTCCATGGCATCCTGAGCAACGCAGCCGCCTGCCAAATTTGGGGTGAAATGGGTCCTCTTGTCGATGAAGCCATTCATTGTCTGCAAAAATATCTTGTGAGTCCCCTCTATAGAACCACTGACCTTGCTCCCCCTCACCGCGCAACTCATAAAAATTAAAGACCCTTTTTTGCTGATCCCAAGCCAACGCCTCGATCATTAAACTGTCTTTCACTGGATTCTGGTCAGCTATTAGATGATTGGCATCATCCACTGCGGTAAAGTGACCAAAAAAGAACTCACCTGGACTTACTGTTGTCGCTGTAGTTAACTTAGCATTGCCACTAACCATTTCAAATAAACTAAAACTGCCTTGACTAGGATTATGAAATCCTCTATTAGCCACCATGGTCGTATCCAATTTTAGACCTAATTGCTTAAGTAACTCGCGTAGAGCGAACACATCTTTAGGACATGAATCCATTTCCGTCAATAACAGTCCCAAAACATCGTTCATCTTTGGAGCTTGTTCATTGGACTCATTTATAATCGAACAAGCTGTCCAGCCTGCTGTTGAACACAAAAGAAAGACACATAAAGAACGTATAATCTTGCTCATCCAGCGACATGCCATTTGCAATTCCTTAGCCATAACTCCAAAACCAGATAAGCATAATTGCAAATGTTTATGGTGTACATTACTCTTAGTTATCCTATAGCTAAACATTTCTTGAATAGAAATGAGTCATTAGCTTAGGTGACTGAAAAAATAAATCACACAAAAGGACAATTGCTATGACACAACCAGAGCTTGGTCAGTTTTGCTGGAATGAATTAGCCACACCAGATGTTAAAAAAGCCAAAGATTTTTATGGGAAGGTTTTTGGGTGGCAATTTGAAGATCATGATATGGACCAAATGACCTACACCATTATTAAAACGCACAATAAAGAATTTGCCGGCATATGGCACATCCCCTCTGATCAGCAACATCAAATCCCTCCTCATTGGATGGCCTATATCCTGGTATCAGATGTTGCCTCAGCACTGGATAAAGCAAAACAACATGGTGCCAAGGAAATAAAGGGTGTAACAAAAGCAGGCGACATGGGGAAATTTGCGATTATCACTGATCCCACTGGCGCACATTTAGCCCTTTGGCAATCATTAATCAAGCAATAGAAAAAGTGTAGATACTGTCTTTAAAAGCAAGCAACATTTTCATTAAAAGGTTGTTTATTCTTTAAGACACCGAAAATGATGTGAGCTAATTTACGCATCACGGCACAAATGATTGTTTTCGGTGTTTTGCCTTTAGTTTGCAGTTTATTGATAAAAGGCAGAAGAGACTTGTTGTAACGTTTGGCAACTAAAGCAGCCATATAAAGAGCTTTTCTTAATCGACTATCTCCAAGTCTTGAGATGGTCGTTTTGCCAATAAGAGATCCGGATTGCTGTTGTTTTGGCGTAATGCCCATATAAGCAGCGAATTGTTTAGCTGTTTGAAAGCACTGGATGTCAGGTATTCGAGCCAGCACATGATAGGCGGTGAGTTTGCCTATTCCCTTAATGGAAAATAACAATTCGAATTTTTCTTTAAGCTGCTGATTATTGTTAATGAGTTCATCAATTTGTTGTTGAATACGCTTTATTTCTTGCTCAAGCTTCTCAATCATTTTCTTTAAGCTTTTCTGTGCCGCATGACCTCTAATGCTATGCAGTTGATTGGTTAACTGAATAACCTGAGCTTTCAGCATATCCAAGACTTTGGTTAACTCTCTTATTTCTTTTTGCTCAGCAGAGTTGGATTGATAAATGCGTGGTTCCATACGTTGACCAAATTGTGCAATGATTTTGGCATCAATCCTATCATTTTTATTGCGTGCCAAGGAGGCTTTAGCAAAGCTCTTGATTTGAAAGGGATTAACCACACTGACACGAATTCCTTTCTCAGCTAAGAAATCAGCCAGTCCCTCACTGTAATGGCCAGTCGCTTCCATACAGACCCAAGGAGATATCGTGTATTGCTCAAGCCATTTGAGGAAAGCTTTGTATCCCTGTTCGTTATTAGAAAAAACAGCATGCTTGCAGCGATTATTGATTTCCAGGGCACTATCAAATTTATCCTTAGCAATATCAACACCTACAAATTCATATGCACTCATGCTAATCTCCAATGGCTGTAAAAAATACTTGAGGTTATATTTATCATTGACCAAGCTTGCGAATACAGGCTTACTTTGATGGAGCGGCCTAAGATACTGTTCGGTCGATTGATAAGCGGGGAGAAGGTCCTAATCTACACCTCAGGCTTTATGCCTTGCCTGGTTACAAGATCTCTTCTCCCATCTCAAGTGCCCTTGAGATTAAGCATTTCTGCCTACTTTTTAAAGATACAAGCCTGGTTGCAAGCAACCAGGCTACCGCTCTTTATCAATCTAAAATTCCTTCATTGATCCACACTACTATCATTGCTCTCTTTAGGCGGATGTTTTTTATCTTTAGTGTCTAAAATTTTTATATCATCGACAAAACACTTGGTTTCCCCACGCCACGGCGCCACAAACTCCTCACAATGATAGAAAATAATAACATGATCATTATTTTGCATGGCCAATTCAGCTTTTTTAACAAGCTCGGATCTGAATTGTCCTAAAGTAAAGTGAAATTCTCGGCCAGTTGCTCCACTAGCATCCTCAAGACCACCGCGGATAAGCTCTCCTTCATAGGTTCCCCAATATCTACCTTCCTTTGCGACTTTGACAATGATGCCAGATTTTTGACCTGATTTTGTTGTCCAACATCCGGATAATAAGCCCATGCTTAGGATGATAAACAAAAACAATAGTCTTTTAGTCATCGATTAACTCCTTATTTCTAAGTATCTGCGCCCTACGAATGGGACAATGCCACATTAAGCTGGCTATCATAACATGTGGCATTGTAACTTTCTCTAACTGAAATAAAGCCATAGTTCAATATTGACTAATTAGTAAAATTTAGACTAAAATGTAAAAATCAATTTTTGTACTACTTCTTTTTGTGAAAAAATCCATTCATAACATTCTCTCAACAGCAGAGGCCATCCAAAAACTATTTCACCCCTATGCGGAAGTGGTTGTCCATGATTTACAGCAGGATCAAATCGTGGCCATTTTTAATCCCTTTTCCAAACGCAGAGTCGGTGAACCATCACTCTTTAGCAAAGAAGAAAAAATGGCAGCAGAGGTGGATTGTATTGGTCCTTATGAGAAATTAAATTGGGATGGTCGGAAACTCAAATCTGTGAGCAGTGTTATAAGAGATGAAGACAACAAAGCAGTTGGCATGTTATGCATTAATCTAGATGTCTCATCCTTTGAAAAGTTTAATAGAGCACTCTTGGAATTCCTCCATTCCCCGCAAATGATAGCGCAACCAGCTCTTCTGTTTAAGGATGATTGGCAAGAGCGAATTAATCGTTTTATTCATGATTATTTAAATAAAAATCATCTTTCGCTTGATGTTCTTACTCGGCAAGAGAAAAGGAAACTTATCGAGCATTTGCATGTAAACGGCGCTTTCACTGGTAAAAATTCTGCAAATTATATTGCGCAAATTCTGAAGATTTCACGCGCCACTGTTTATAACTATCTAGGGCACGCTCCTAAAATTATCGCAGGGCTGCAAAAATGATGAATTGGGGAACTGAGATGTTTGATATTCATAGTGAAGTAATCCATACACATGCAAGAATACATCCGTATATTCGTCAAACTCCGCTGGATTTTTCAGTGCAATTAAGCAACGTTTTAACAAGCAATATTTATTTAAAATGTGAAAATCTGCAATATACCGGAGCATTTAAAGTAAGAGGGGCTTTTAGTAAATTACTCTCTTTAACTAAAGCAGAACGTCAGCAAGGAATCGTTACAGCATCATCAGGCAATCATGGGACAGCTGTTGCCTTTGGTTTAAGCAAACTAACCATTCCAGGAATAGTGTTTCTTCCAGAGAATACCTCCTCCATCAAAGTAAACAATATTCGTAACTATAATATCCCGATTGAATTTTATGGTACGGACTGTGTGCAAACTGAAATTTATGCTAGGCAATATGCCAAAAAACACAACATGATTTATGTGTCTCCCTATAATGATCTGCAGGTGATAGCCGGTCAAGGAACAGTAGGCTTAGAGCTTATGCAGCAATTAGACAACATTGATGTCATTTTAGTTCCTGTTGGCGGTGGTGGATTAATTTCTGGCATTGCAGGATATGTCAAAACCCTTTCTCCAAATACGATGATCATTGGCTGTCTTCCAGAAAATTCACCGGTCATGGCTGAATCAGTAAAAGCAAACCAGATTGTTGAAATGGAAACACTACCTACCCTTTCAGATGCTACCGCTGGTGGCATAGAATCTGGCTCCATAACATTTGAGATGTGTAAAAGATGGGTGGATGATTTTATCTTGGTGTCTGAGGAAGCAATTAAAAATGCCCTCATCAACATGCTTAGTATTCAGCCTCTCACTCTTGAAGGAGCTGCAGGCGTTGCCATTGCGTCACTTTTCAAAAATGCTATTCAGTTTCATGGTAAAAATGTCGTTGTTGTGTTAAGTGGTGGGAATATCAGTTTAGAAACCATTAAAAAAATTCTTGCTTAATCCATCATATGGATGCCACGGACAAGCCGCTGCACATCGATCTTTCAGGCTGTCAAGAAAAACTTAAGAGTGTGAGCGCTTCGTAATAGATCACATCTCGAATCCCCGTGGCTTGACCGGGTCCACCATATAACCAGTAAGTACAAACAAAGTGAATAATAAAATTTGAGTGGAAACTGGCTTCTTTGTGGATACCGCGGTCGAGCCGCGGTAATTCGGGAGGGTGTGATCTATCACAACGCTTCGCTCAGGATTGACAACGAATAAAGGATAAAAAGAGTTTAATCACTCCAAGCCGATCACTTTCGCAGGACAAATATAAGCGTTCCCTACATTAGTCACATTGGTTTGTGCCATATGACCACTTACACTCCCGTCAAAACCACTCATTGAGCCTGTATTACCCGCACGATTAGTAATTAGCTGCACATAATTAGCCCCTAATCGGCTTGCTTTGTTTTTCAAATCATTCATGGCGCCTTCCTCCAGGTTTTTATTAGATGTCCAATCCCCTGTGAAGAAATTACCTTGATTACCGACAACTTGTCCTACGTATTTACAGCCTTTTGGGGCTGGATTTGGTGATGCAATGATACGTGTTGCCTGTGGGTCTAACTTTATTGAGGCACAACTACTTAACAGAGAAACAAGGATTAAACTAGAACTGATTTTTTTCATTATTGTTACACCTTAAGCATAGTTAACCGAGGAAAATTCTATAACCAAATTGATCTTTAATCAATCGACAAGATTTATAATGATCTTATTGATAATAAAATCAGCAAATTAAGTGAGTAATAAGAAAATCACTCAGCCCAACGGTGTTTAGAGACATTCCCTGGCTTTACTTAATGAATTTTGGTTAAGCTGTAGCTTGATGTGGGTCAAACGCATCGCGAACAGCATCAGCAAAAAGATTGCTAGCTAGCACTAAAATGAACATAAACACAAAGGCGGACATCATAGGCCACCAAACAATAGGCTCTCTAGCCAATTCCAGGCGAGCACCATTAATCATATTCCCCCAACTTATGGTTAAAGGAGATACACCGACACCAACATAAGAAAGCACCGCTTCCGCGAGAACCAGAAAACTAAAATCCAGAACCAAGGTGATTAACACAATATGCATAACGTTAGGTAATAAGTGCTTAAGAATAATAGCGAAGGAGCTACTACCTAAAGCACGTGCTGCAGTGACGTAATCAATTTCTCTGAGCTTTAGCGTTTCTGCGCGCAATAAACGACATAAACTGGTCCAACTAGTCACTCCAAGAATTAAACACAAAGCAAGTAAACGCGCATCAGCACTTTTCGCGAGCGTCTCAAATTGTTGAGGATGATTAGCGATATACGTCTGCATCGATAAAACAGAGGCGGTAATTAACAAAACTCCTGGTATTGAACTTAGCGTCGTGTATACGTATTGAATGATGTCATCAATCAACCCACCAAAATATCCCGCAGCAATACCAAAAAATAAAGCCAAAGGGAGCATAAAAAGGGTTGTCAGAATTCCTATCACTAGTCCAGTTCGAATACTTTTGATGGTGTAATAAAAGATATCCTGACCAATTTTACCTGTACCAAGAAGATGAAAGTCTCGCGAAATCCAGTAGCTCGCAATAGCAATAAAAAAGCAAACAAAAAAAGTAATAAGAGCACTTATTCCCACTTTTCTGGGTAAAACGCTTAACTTCCTGTAGAAAAGCCACCTTAGGAGGACTACGAGAAGCCAGCCAATCAGGATAAGCAAGAAGCTTACAATGATTGCCTTGTAGATCGTATTGATGATTATCCTGTGCTTATCCTTCTTTTTTATTGTCGATTTCACATAGTGCAAACGAGGATAAACTTGTTGTGCCCTGTCGTTGATTAATCGCGTCTCGACACTATATAAATTTAATGCCAAAGGTGCGGAGTAGGTTTTCTCATAAAAAGAGCTCAAAGGTGCGAGAATTCTATCCAAAATAGAGTCATACTGCCCCCCAGATGCATTTTTACTCTGGTAAAGTGAGGAATTTAAATGTATGGAATCAAGCACTCCAATCGCCAAGAAAAATAACAATACAATACCGGCGCTTACAGCTAAAGGTCTTGTTATAATACGTTGGAAAGCTAATCTGATATGTTTTTTCCGCAAGCTATAGAGGATAGTTACGGCAGCAATAACCAACACTCCAAGAAAACACTTATCTGTCCATAATAATTCCATATCTAGACCTTAACTAAACCTCACACGCGGATCGACCAAGGTGTAAGAAATGTCAGTCAAAATTAAACCGACGATATAGAGCACAGAACCTAAAAAGACCATCGCTCTGACAATGGCGAAATCTTGTTGCTGTATGGCATCAATGATGTAACTTCCAAGGCCTGGAACGCCAAAAAAGGATTCCAGAACCAAACTTCCCATAAATAATGAAGGAATAAGAACAACAACACCAGTAAGTATTGGGAGCATTGCATTTTTTAGTACATGGCCAAATAAAACACGCTCTTCAGACAACCCCTTCGCTCTGGCTGTTTTCACATAATCGCGATTCATTTCCTCCAAAAAGAGACTACGGTACCATCGCCCTCCAGACCCTATACCAGCAAGTACAGCAACAAAGATAGGCAAAATAATAAATTTAATACTCTCTAAACCACTGTCATAACCAGAAATAGGCACAAGACGCAACAACTTACCAAACAAATATTGTCCACCAATAATATAAAAGAGGCTTGAGATAGACATCAAAATGATACAGAGCACCACCCCGCTTAAATCAAGGTAAGTGGAACGAAAAAAGGCCATTGCCATGGCAAAAATAATGTTAACCATCATGCCAAAAATCAGGATAGGTAAAGCGATGGCAAGACTTGGCCACATACGATGAGAGATATCATAACTAATATCTCTGCCTGCATCCGACACCCCGAAATCAAAGGCAAAGAGTTTTAACGATTTTTGAAAAAAGAGAGTCTGAGTAATTTTTTTTAACCCAGTTTGCTGCACATTAAAAAACAACGGCAAATCATAGCCATGGTGTATTTTCCACTGAAGAATAGCCTCGGGTTTGACATGCTTTTCCCCCAGTTGCATGCGTGCCATATCATCAGGCGAATTTACCATAAAAAAAAGGGCAAACGTGATGATATTAATACCTAATAAAATAGGGATAGCATATATGATTCGGCGCAATAAATAGCGGGTCATGTTTTCATTCTCACAGCGACTTGCCGTTCTTTTTTGTAATAGGCGAAGAGTAATGGCAATAACAATAAAATAAAAATCAAGAAGGATAGTCCAATAGGCCACAATATTGGGTTATTCCATAACGTACGTAATTGATTTCGTGTGTTAACGTCAATAGCCATGTATTTCAATGAATTGGCACTTATCGTATTTGGCTTGGTTGGTGATACCCACTGCTGACTTAAAAGGAGTGTTTGTGTATTCACCCCCCATGCCCAAGGCGCATCATGCCGCACTATTTCCACCATTTCTTCAATTAGTTTTTGTCGCTGCTCATCATTGCCACGCTTCTTCATTAGTTCAAACAGACGATCATAACGAGGATTTACGTAATTGGCAGCATTTTCACCATTGTATTTTACCTTACCATTGGGACCATACAGCATGAAGAGAAAATTTTCAGGATCCGGGTAATCGGCGTTCCATCCCCAACTAAAGATTTGGGCATTACCCGTGCGCATCTTGTCTTGAAAACGATTGTATTGAGTGGCACGAATATTCAAATCAATACCGATATGAGCAAATTGCTTGCGCATCCAATCTAATTGCGCTTTATCATCAGGTCCTCCAGTAATAGGAACATCATAATGCAAAATGAGTGGTTTGTTGGTTTTGGGATCGATACCATCGGGGTAGCCAGCTTCTTTCATCAAGCGTTTGGCCTCTGTAAGTGATCGTCTTTTTGGCCGACCTCCATCCCATACGTAAACATAAGAATTGATCCCTTCAGCGCCATGTTTATAACCGAAAATACCAGGTGGGATGGGACCTTGGGCAGGTGTACCACGGCCATTATAAAAAATGGCAATGTTTTCATCAAAATTGACTGCAATGGAAATGGCAAGTCGCAGTTTGCGAGCCCTCTCGCTGTTCCCGCCAACGACACTATCGAGCATATTAAATCCCAGATAAAAAATACTGGGATCAGTTGTTTGCGATAAACGGATCTTTTTTTTCTGCATCGCTGGCGTCAATTTAGGTTTACCCAAAGGACTGATTTGAATCGCCTGATCAAAACTATCCGTGCTAATTCCTGATAAGTCGTAGTAGCCCTGTAAAAATTTATTCCAGCGAGGAATGGATTCCTTTTCCAGGGTAAAAATAGCTTTATCGATTAAGGGCAATAACTCTCCAGCATGCTGCAAATAACCCGTTTCTTGATCCTCCTTAGAACCATTCCCAGGAAAATATTCTTTACGAAAGTTAGGATTTTTATCGAGAACCATACGTCGGTTGGGATTGTTCTCACTTAACATAAAAGGCCCTGTCCCGATGGGATACCAATCAAAACTTAAGTTTTTATCGTCCATACCAGCTTGGGAATAAAAACGATCAGCCTCCCAGGGAATGGGGGAAAAAAAGGGCATAGCTAACCAGAACATAAATTGAGGGTATTGACCCTTCATAGTAATCTCGAACGTATAATCATCAATCTTTTTTACCCCTGCCATAGGGTATTTTCTTAAATCGATAAATTTATTGGTTGAAGAAGAGGGCAAACGGCGACCAAAATCACGAAAACCAACGATGTACTCACTCATTAACCCATAAATAGGGGAATTAACTGTTGGATTAGCTAAGCGTTTAATCTGATAAATGTAATCGTCAGCGAGAAGCTCACGTGTTCCAGTTTTGGGAAAATCAGAGAGCTTATTAATGTCATTATCTTCAAGATAATCATCAGGTAGGGTTAAATATAGATATTCTCCTTTTTCATCTTTGGCCAATGCGGGATGAGGCTGAAAGAAGATACCTGTTTTGATCCGAATTGTGTATACAGAAAAGGCAATATCTTTATTTTCAGGAGTAGTTGGGTTACCCGATTGGTCCAGATAACGTACCTCTGGCAACAAGGTTGCAATTAAAGGCACTAATGTATACGGTCTTATGAAATAATCATACTGTAAAACAGGCTCATAAATTTGAGCAATGAATTGATACTCGTTACTAGAATACGATTTAGCAGGATCAAGCGTCTTGGGTTGCTCAGCAAAAGAAGAGTAATAAATCTTGCCTGATTCTTCTTCGTCAGAATAAGGATTATTTAAAACCCAAGTACTGGCATGTGTAAGCGGTGCACAAAGCAACAAAGTAATCATCATCCATAGTGCCCGCGCCCTTTTGAGACAAACATCAAAGCAGAGCAAGAAATTCGTCTTCATTCAATACCCTTACCCCCAGTTCTGTTGCTTTTTCTAGTTTAGACCCTGCCTCATTACCCGCCACTACATAATCCGTTTTTTTAGAAACACTCCCTGACACTTTAGCACCTAGAGCAAGGAGATGGGTTTTGGCCTCCTCGCGTCCCATGCTGGCAAGCGTACCAGTAAGAACCACCGTTTTGCCGTAAAAAGGATGCTGTTTATCAAACTCTTTTCGCTCATCTTTAGGCCAATGCACACCATAATCCAGCAATTTGTCAATCACTTCACAGTTATGGTCTTGTGCAAAGAAATGGACAATATGATAAGCTCCTACCGGGCCGATATCCTTTATTTCCATTAACTTTTCAACAGAAGCTGCTTTTAAAGATGCAATATCAGGAAATTCTAAAGCCAAGACTCGCGCGCTGACCTCTCCCACCTCTCTAATTCCTAAGGCATACAAAAAACGTGCGAATGTGGTTTTTTTGCTCTTTTCAATGGCCGAGAGCAAGTTCTCTGCTGACTTTCGACCCATTCTAGGAAGTCGAATTAATGTTTCTAAATCCAAGGCGTAAAGGTCCGAAACATCCTTAATTAATTTCTCTTCAACAAGCTGATCGATGATTACTGCACCCAAACCATCAATAGACATTGCTCTACGTGAAGCATAATGCCAGAGCATCCGTTTGAGTTGGGCGTTGCAAAATAATCCTCCTGTACAGCGAGCAACGGCCTCGTCCTCTTCCCTAATGACATCCGCGCCACACACCGGGCAATGCTCTGGAAGAGAAATAATCGTTGTGTGTGCAGGTCGTTTTTCAAGCACAACCGAAACCACTTCCGGGATAACATCACCAGCGCGACGAATAACTACCGTATCCCCTATACGAATATCTTTACGTTGAATTTCATCCATATTATGCAAGGTAGCATTACTTACCGTGACACCCGCTACGCTAACCGGTTTTAATCGTGCAACTGGTGTCAAAGCCCCAGTGCGTCCAACTTGAAAATCCACCGCCAATAACTCAGTCATTTCTTCACTTGCTGGAAATTTA